>JBGASE010000091.1:0-13416 GCA_044229875.1 Pyrinomonadaceae bacterium
GTGCCGAATTGAATTCACCTTGCGGGATACTCTTGAGCGCCGAACGCAGCGTCAGCAGCCGCTTGAGTTCGAACTCACCCGAAGCGTCCGATTGGTCAAGATTTTCGGTGAACTCGCCCATGAATTCGTAAAGTTCCGACGCCGAGCCGAAATCAAGGTCGTTCCGATAATTCTTTTCGGCGATCTGACGAAAGGTCCGCGCGCGATCCGAACCCGGATCGTTGACCGCGTTTGACGCGATCCAGCCGGTCGCGGTTTTGCCGCCCGATTTGTACTGAACCTTTGTCCATGAGCCGCTTTTCTCGGTAACTTTCAAAATCGACCCGATCCTGATGCGCGTCAGCGCGGGTGAACTCGACCGGGCCTCGGACCGAACCGGAACGGCGAACCCGCTCACCACGACTTCAGTTCCGGTTGGAACCTTGGAGGTCTTTGTCGGGTCGGTCTGACTCTTGACAGGAGTTTTTGACGCTGTTTTCGGCGGCGTCTTGACGCTTGGTTTTGCCGGCACCTTGGTTGCGGTTTTCGTGTTCGGCTTTGTGCTTGATTTTGAGTTTGCCGCCTTTTTGCTCTTATCGGACTTTGAGGTCGACGATTTTGGAGGAGTTTTTGCGGTCTTTGCGTTCGTCTTCGGAGCCGGTTTCGTCGTCTTTTTGGCGTTTGTTTTCGCCGGCGATTTCTTTGGCGTCGGTGCCGCTTTGGAACGCTTTGGCGTCGGAGTTGCTTTCTTTTTCGGCGTTGGTGTCGGTTTCTTCGCCGAACGGGATTGCGCAAATCCGATGACATCGCCGAAAAAAGCCGGAATGATCATCATCAAAGCCGCAAATAGTGTCGCCGCGTTCCGGCGTGCCCTCGAAATGTTCATGTTGATCGTTATTCTCCGTCCTTTTGAGGCGTTCTCAGCAACGCCTTGGCGTTGCGCTGAAGGCCTGAAAGTTTCGTTCGCTTGATCGCGCTCCGGCGAAATCTCTCCGCGTAAGTTTTGGGGGAAAGTTCGAGAATCTCGGCGAGATCCGCCGATACATTTCCGGGCCTGGGTTCAAATCTGACATCATCCGTCGCCGTCTCAAACCGGTTCCACGGACAAACGTCCTGGCAAATGTCGCAACCGTAAAGCCACCCGTTCATCGAGCCGGTGATTGCATCCGGAAGTTCAGGATCCCGAAGTTCGATTGTAGTGTAAGACAAACATTTTCGTGAATCAACCACGTATTCCGGCGCGATCGCGGCGGTCGGACAAGCGTCGATGCAGGCTGTACAGGTTCCGCAATGGTCGGGCTCACGATATGCGGTCGGCTCGAGTCCAAGACTTACCAAAAGCTCGCCGATAAAAACCCAAGAGCCGAGTTCGCGCGTGATCAGATTCGAATGTTTGCCGATCCAGCCAAGTCCCGCCCGCACCGCCCAGGCTTTATCCATCATCGGTGCGGTATCGACGCAGATCTTTGTTTCGGCACCCGGCGCGCGCCCGCGAATGAACGACTCAAGTTGCCGCAGTTTTTCACGGACAACGTCGTGATAATCGTCGCCCCACGCGTAGCGCGAGATCTTCCCGGTCCCAGGATCGTCAATATGCCGGTGCGGGGTGAAGTAATTGAGCGCGACGACGATAACCGACCGCGCAGAAGGTAAAAGCAACGTCGGATCAGTTCTTTTCTCCGGCTCCCGTTCCATCCATCGCATCTCGCCGTGGAAACCGTCCGAGAGCCATTGTCCGAGAAGACCGCGTTCGGCGATCAGCGTTTCCGCACGCGCGACGCCGGCTTTGTCAAAACCGATTTCGAGCGCTTTTGCAACGATCGCATCAGATGTCAGCAAATCGGGCGTCGGGTCGTTCACGATAGAAAAAACTTCGGCCACGAAATCGTCCGGATCAACCGAACGGCTTTCGTGGCCGAGATCAAATCACGTTGTTCTTAGAACGTGAACTTTGCTCCGAACTGGAACTGTCGCGGATCGAACGAGGCCGTTGAACGGCTGTAGAACCGACCGTTGCCGGCACGCTGTCCGAAGGCGTTGACGTCCTGATAGTTCGGCGATGCCGAACCTTCGTTGAAGCGGTTGAAGATATTGAAACCTTCAGCGATGAGATCGATCCGGAAACGCTCTCCGAAACGGATCGCACGCGTCAGACGAAGATCGACCGAAGCGAACATGTTCGTCAGACCCATGTTGCGGCCGAGATTTCCGGACGAGAACACAAGCTGACCGCTGGCGTTCGGCACGATTCGCGAGCCGCAGATGGCGCCGCCCGGAAGCGTTTCACCGGGGACGCAAAGCGTTCCGTTCGGCAGCACGTTCGGACGATCGGTCGACGTTGACTGGTCATTGTTCGCATCAACGTTCGTGATGATGTTGAACGGACGACCGGACGAAAGTTCGATGATCGGAGCGATCGCGAAGTCCGAGAAGAACTTCTGCCACGCATTGCCTTTGCGCCATTTGTCGGGCGACGTCAGGATGCCGCTGAAGACAAAACGGTTGCGCTGGTCAAACAACGAATTGGCGCGTTCGGCCGCAAAGTTGTTCGTATCCTGAGCGATGAGCAGCGTCTGAAGATCGGACGAATCATCGATCGAATGCGACCAGGTATAGCTCGCGAGGAACTGGAAGTTGTTCGAGAAGCGTCGTTTGAATTCGACGTTCATCGCGTTGTACTCCGAGTTTCCGTCCGAGATCTGCGCGTTGACAGAACCAAACGGCGTGATCGCACCCGGGGTCCGAAGCGATCCGCCGAGCTGCGAATCAAGCACTGCCTTCGAAACAGCGCCGCCCGAAAGTGCCGCCGCCAGGAAGTAGTTCGGCGCATTCGGACGGAAGAAGTTCGCGATCGCCGGATTGATGACGCGGCCACCCGGGCACTGGGCGATCATGCCGCCGATGACAACCGCGCACGTATTGCCGAACGCATTCGTGAACGGCGTGCCGCCGGCCGCGACGGGAATCGAAACTCCGGCGGCGACGAGCGTCTGGGTTATCTGGCTGACCGGGAATGCCGCTCCGGCAAATCGCCGGAAGTTCTCGATCTGAAGCGCCGTGTTCGGTCCGTTAAGATCGGTCGGATGCGGCAGGTTGTGCGCGCCGACGTAGAGATACGAAACCGACATCGACATGTCCTTCGTCAACTGGCGTTCGATCGAAAGATTCGCCTGTGTCGCCGAAGCGTATTTGAAGTCTTTCGAGATCGGAAGCGTGAACGGCAGAACCGCGCCGAAACCGGAATAGGTCTGATCGTTGAAACGCATCCGGCCGAACTGATACTGGGCCGATGACGCGACGCCCGGAGTGACCGGGCTTCCGGCGGCGACGCAAAACGGGTTCGTCGTCGATCCCGGAACGCAAACCGTGCCCTGGAAGACCTGAGCCGCGTTGAGCAACGACGTCGGGCTCGGGCTGCCCGCCGTCAAAACCGCCTGCTGCTGCTGTGACGCATCGGCGATGTCTGAGTTGAACGCGACTACAAGCAACGGGTGATCATAGTAAAGGCCGACCGATCCGCGAAGAACCGTCTTGCCGTTTCCGAACATGTCGAGCGCGAAGCCGAAGCGCGGCGCCCAGTTATTCGTATCGCGGGGAATTCCCTGCTGGACGCCGAGAGCGTCCTGTGCCGCGAGAATATCGTTTTCCGAAAGCGTGATCGTCGACAGCGGGTCACGAAGTCCGACCGGTGCGATCGTCTGCGTGAATTCAACGTCGTAACGAACACCATAATTGATCGTCAGACGTTTGCCGATCTTCCATGAATCCTGGCCGAAAAAGGCGATCGGCTGGTTCTTGATCTGCGATACCGGATTTCCGAATCCCTGAATGTAGATCGACGGAAGCCCGAGACCATAACTCTGAACCGGGGTGAATGCCGGAGCCGATGTCGGAAAACCGAGGTTCGACGCGGCAAAGTCACCGAAGTTGAAAAGTCCGGCGAAGTTGAGTTCGAATACCGCGGCCGGGATCTTGACCCAGTTGAAGTCGCCGCCGAATTTCAGCGTGTGATCGCCGAGAACCCAGTTGAAATTGTCGCGGAGCTGATAACGGTTTTCCGTACGGTCGACGGGCGAAAACAACTCGCGTCCGATGAACGCCGTGCCCGAAATGTTGAACGCAACCGCGTCGCCGTTCTGCGACCGGAAGATCGTGTCGCGGCGCCCGTACTGGAAATAAAATTCGTTCGCCATCGTCGCATTGATGGTCGTGTTGAGTCCGGCGTTGAACGAATAGTCTTTGATCTCCGTGATTCCGGTTCGCGAAAAGTCGTTTTGACCGAGCGACTGGTTCTGCGATTCGACCTGGATACCGGTCAGATCGCTGGGATTGAAACCGAATCTCAAATTGAGTTGGTTGTTGTCATTGACGTTGACGTCGCCGCGGACCGTGAAATAGTTTGAGCGTTCCGTGATCGGGAACACGCGCTGCAGGCTGTTGAGCGGACGAAACGCGATCGGTTCGCCGTTGGCGTTGACGGTGCCAACCGGAACCGGCGCGCCGGTCAAGACGAAGCGCTGTCCGACCGTTGATCCGGCCGTGATCGCGCCGCCGACACTGAGAAGCGGATTCGATCCGAGCAACGCGGTGTTGCCGCCGCTCGAAGCAAGATAAAGATATTGAATTGCAGCACTGATATTGGCCGGTACACCGCTTGCGATCAGCGTATTTGCGAATGCGGCCTGCTGCGCGGTGATTCGGTTAAACGTTTGTGTAAACGGCAAATTCGGGGGTCCGAGCGTCACTGACGACGTCAGGTTTCCGACGACATCGCTCGTAAAGAAGCCCGACTCATCACGTGCACGACGCTCGAAAGCGGCGAAGAAGAACGCCTTTTCTTTGACGATCGGTCCGCCGAGCGTCGCGCCCCATTGGGTGCGGCGGAAATCGGGCTTGTCGACCGGCGAAAACGGATTGCGCGATTGGATGCTTTTGTCGCGGATGAATCCGAAAACGTTTCCGGTAAATTCATTGGTTCCGCGCTTTGTGACGACGTTGACGACGCCGCCCGTGGCACGGCCGAATTCGGCGGTGTACGAGTTGGTTGCAACCTGATATTCCTGAACCGCTTCCTGTGAAACCGTCGAACGCGCGGCATTGATCGAGTTGTCCGTGAAGTCGGCGCCGTCGACGTTGACCTGAGTCGAACGTCCGCGCTGTCCACCGATATTCAGACCTGAAGTCGGCGCGGGTCCGATCGGACGGCCATTGTCACGGCCGACCGTCGACAGCGTCAGTGCAAAACCGGTTGCGCTTCTCTCATTGATCGGCAGCGACGCGATACGTTGCTGATCGATCGTATTGGCGACTGAGGTCCGCGATGTTTCGATCAACTCGACCGAGTCGCCCGAGACTTCGACAATGACATCCTGCGTTCCGAGTTCGAGTTTGACCTCGATCGACGCGCTTTGTCCGACCGTCAGCTTGACGCCCGAAATAACTGTCTTTTTGAATGTCGCGGCTTCGACGGTGACGTTGTATTCGCCCGGCGGCAAGCCGAGGATCGTAAACTCACCGGAGTCGTTCGCCGTTACCGTGCGCGAGATATTTGTTGCGGCGTTCTTTGCCGTAACGGTTGCTCCGGCGACGGCGGCGCCGTTCGGGTCAACAACCGTTCCGCCGAGATCGGCGGCGTTCACCTGCGTTTGTGCAACGACAATCGCGGAGTTGAGCGTCACCATTAGCGCGAAAGCGATCAAACCGGCGGCGAAACCGGAGATCTTTCCAGGAAACGATTTCATCAATTTTTTCTCCTTTACCTACTTTTTCTTTTTGCCTGCCGGCAGGGACAAATTTTGAAACGGAGCGCACACAAAATCTGATTCCCCAATTTTGCGTTTCATACGCGAACCCGAATTGTTAACCGACAGTCATATATTGATTAGATTAGCTTTGTCGTTTTTATCCTAAAAGCCCGTGAAAGGCAAGCAAAAACTTAACATTTGATTAAATTTTCGGGGTGACGGCCGACCGACGCGGGATCGATTTTTCAACCATTTCCAACAGATGATCTGGTCGCCCGTGCGATTCGTCCGGTCAGCCGCTCGCTGAGTCCGAGCGCGGCGATGACCAACCCGCCGGCGCGCGGCCAGAAAGCGGCGCTCCGGAGCATGCTGCAGACGCGCAGGCGCCGGCCAAAGCGAGCGTCGTACATGAGGCGAAAGCGATTTCCGATGTCATCGGTCGCACCGTCTTCTATTACCCGGGAAAGCAGTTCGGCGCTCTCAAACGCCATCAGCATTCCGCTTCCTGTAAACGGATCGATGAACGCCGCGGCATCGCCGATGTTGACGAGATTCGGGACTGTTTGCGCCGGACTGCGGCCGAAACTGCTGACGGCGACCGCAAGCCATTCAAATCGCGGGACGGAACCGCGCAGTGCGCGGGCCGCGCGAGGGTTCTTGTAGACCGTTTCTTCGAGAAGCCGATCGACCGATCCCGCCTGTCGGAATTTTTCTGCCCGAACGATGAAACAGTGATTGGCCGCGCCGTCTTCGACGTGGCTCAATCCGCCGTAGCCGCCGTCGAAGAGATAAATTTCGCATCGTCCGCGTTTGAGATCGACGCCGTCGAGGTGCGCTTTGAAACCGATGAACGGATTCGTCCGCGGCGTTTCCGGGGCCGTGACCGAAGTCCGTTCGGCCATCCGCGCGACGTGGCGTGCCCTTCCGGTTGCGTCGATAAAAAGATCGCCATCGATCTCTGTCAGTGTCCCGGCGGACGATTTGACGCGAAGACCGCGGACCATACCCGACTCAACGCGAATTCCGGTAACCGCAGTTTCAGAAAGGACTTTTACGCCAGCTTCGGCGGCGCGATTGAGAAGTATCAGATCCATTGCGGCGCGGCTGATACTCAATGCGCCCGCCGAACCGAACCAATTGCTGGACACAGTGACGCTTCGGCCTGACGGAGCATAAAAGCAAGTGCCGGTGATCCGGTCGCCGCCGATGGCGAACATCATGTCGGCGACACCCAGATCGCTGAAATGAGCCAAAGATTCCGGGGATATGAACTCACCGCACAACTTTTGACGCGGAAAACGGTCGCGTTCGATCAGCGTCACGTCAATTCCCGCGACCGCGAGCCGGATCGCGAGGCTCGATCCTGCCGGGCCGGCGCCGGCGATAACGATCTTCGGTCTTCGGCTTTCGATTTTGTTTCGATTGTCCATTTTCCCGGTGAGGCTTATTATAGCGATTGATTCTGCGGCACGTTAATCGACAATTATGAACATTATCCCGCTATCGGTCCCAACACCGTTCTACGTCGGTGCGGTCAACGTCTACCTGATCCGCGAAGATCCGCTGACGCTGATCGACGTCGGACCGAAAACGGAGGAAGCGGCGCGCGTTCTTCGCGAGAAACTTGGCCGGCACGGCGTCGGATTCAAAGACGTCAAACGGATCGTGCTGACGCACGCTCACGAGGATCATTGCGGTCTCGCGAAGCAGGTTCGCGACGAAGCGAAAGACGCGGAAATTCTTGTCCATGAGTGGGAAACGGGACACTTGTTTGGACGTCTTGCGCACGAAGAGCATCGCCGGCTGATGCATCGCGCCGGTGTTCCGGACGACGTTTTCAACCAAATGCAATCGCTTTATGCGGAGATCTCGCTGCTCACCGACGCGCTTGAGGACGGCGAATTCTCGACGCTTCGCGACGATCAGGACATTGAATTCGAAAGCGGATTGCTGAAGGTTTTGCACACGCCGGGCCATACGCCCGGATCGTGCAGCTTCGTTCGCCAATCAAACCGGACGCTGATCTGCGGTGACTGCGTCCTCAAACGGATCACCCCGAACCCGATCGTTTCGCCCGACCCGGTCGACCCCGAACGCCGCTTCAGTTCGCTCGCCGAATATCTGGTTTCGCTCGCGAAGGTCCGGAATTACCACCCGACGCTGGTTCACGGCGGCCACGGCGAGCCGATCACGGATTTTGAAGAGATTTTCAACCGGTATGTCCGTGCGATCGACGAGCGCCAAAGCCGCACGGTCTCGCTTGTTCCAAAGTCCGGCGCGACTGCATTCGACGTCGCGCAGCGGTTGTTTCAGGCCGCGTCCGGCGAAGACGTCCATCGATTTCTTGCGATTTCCGAAGCGATCGCCCATCTCGACTACGCCGAATTAAACGGCCGCATCGCGGTCGAACTGAAAAACGGCGTCGAATATTACTTCAAACGATGATCACGGCTCAGCACGCGATCTCCGCAACAGCGTCGTTGATCCGCGTCAAACCGGCGAATCCCGGAAGCAATCTGACCTTTTGCGAGACGTTCCGATCGATCCATTCAAGTCCTTCACGTCCGCTGAAAAGAGTCCCGATCGTGTAATCGGTCTGCGCCTTCGGCTTCGCGCCCTGCCCGACCGGCGCCCAGAAACGGTTGACGATGAATCGCGAAACGCGACGGGCGAACGCACTTCGCTCAAGCTCAAGTCGCGCGACGCTCAGATAGAACTTCGTGTGCGCCGATTCCTCCCGCATGATCGCGGTCAGAATTTGGGTCAGTACCGGATGATCGGCCATTCGCATCAGTCGGCGATAACCCTGGCCGGTGGACAGCTCATGAATCGCGCCGAACGTCATGTGCGTCGCCGTGAACTCGCGGCCGACGAGGTTTGTCAACGTCGTCATCAAATACGCGTTGGCGCGATAAAACTTCGACACCGAACGCTGAACCTGCTCTTTCCAGTCGGCGCCGGTCTCAACCCCGGCCTCGTTCAGGAATCGATTCAGAACCTCGCCATGGGTCACCTCTTCCTCGCCCCAGCGTTCCATGAATCTCGCGATGACCGGATCTTTGCCCGTCGGTGTCCGCCGCAATTCCTTGTAGTACATGTCGGTCAGCACTTCGACGTCGCGCATGTAGGTCAGGACCGGCACGAAACGCGGGTCAAGATAATGATTGCGGACGTCGCGCCAGTCGATCCGCGAGATAAATTCAGGCGTCAGCGTTTGCGGCTGCCGTTCATACCAATCGAGAACATCGCGTTTTGTTTCAAAGCTCATAATCAATAACTCCGAATCGGCGACTTAATTTCGCCGCAAGTTTCGTTTCGTTACTGATTTCGTTAAACTATTCACACTGGATTCAGGCAATAAAATGGGAAGGTGTTGATTTTGACTATGAGATTTTTGTCGTTGGTCTTCATTTTTGCGGTCGTCTCGGCCGTTTCGGCTCAGACAAACCCGTTGCAGTTCGCTGGTGAGAAACGTCTGCAGAACATCAAGCAGTTGTCTTTCGGCGGCGAGAACGCCGAGGCGTATTTTTCGTTCGACGGAAAGCAGTTGATCTTTCAATCGAAGCGCGACGATCTGCAGTGCGATCAGATCTTCTCGATGAATATCGACGGTTCGAACGTCAAACGCATCTCAAACGGTGATGGGCGGACAACGTGTTCCTACTTTCTCAAGAACGGGAAAAAGGTCATTTACGGTTCAACCCATCTCGGGGCCAAGGAATGTCCACCGAATCCGGATTTTTCGAAAGGCTACGTCTGGGCGATCTATCCGACCTATGACATTTTCGTCGCCAACGCGAACGGAACGAACATCAAACCTCTGACGAAGACCAAGGGTTACGATGCTGAGGCAACGGTTTCACCGGACGGAAAGCGGATCGTTTTCACGTCGATGCGCGACGGCGATCTCGATATTTACACGATGGATACGAACGGCAAGAACGTTAAGCGCCTGACAACCGAGCTCGGTTACGACGGCGGCGCGTTCTTCTCGCCGGACGGCAAGCAGATCGTTTTCCGTGCTTATCATCCGAAGACCGATACCGAAATCGCCCGCTACAAATCTCGGCTCGCGGAAGATCTGATCGAACCTAACAACTTTGAGGTTTGGGTGATGAACGTCGACGGCTCGAACAAGCGCCAGGTTACGAAACTCGGCGCCGCGAGCTTTGCTCCGTTCTTTACGCCGGACGGCAAAAAGATCATCTTCTGCACCAATTATTTTGCCAGCGATCCGCGCAAGCGCAACTTCGATCTCGCGCTGATCAACGTTGACGGAACCGGTATCGAACGCATCACCTACAACGAATCGTTCGACGGTTTCCCGATGTTTTCGCCAGACGGCAAGAAGTTGGTCTTTGCCTCAAACCGCAACGCGGCGAAGACCGGTGACACCAACGTCTTTATTGCCGATTGGGTGCAATAGCAGGAGCAGATGTCAGACGTCAGACGTCAGACTTCAGACGTCGGACGTCAGATTGCGGAAATTGGCGCTCGACGCTGGAACATTATTGACAACAGCAGACAAGTCAGACGTCCAATCAGACTACTGACGACTGACGACTGACGACTGACGACTGACGTCTGAAGTCTGAAGTCTGACGACTGACGTCTGAAGTCTGAAGTCTGACGACTGACTACTGACGTCTGACGACTGACATCTGACGTCTGCCACTACAATGAAACGACAACTTCTTTCCATCATCCTTCTTCTCTCGTTCGGTCTGGGGATTGCGGCGCAAAAGCTGGATCGGGTCGACAAGAATCTCCGTGACAGCGTCGCGTACCTGACGTCGGATGCGCTGGCGGGACGGCGGACGGGCGATGCGGGTGCAGACGCCGCGGCAAAATACATCGAGAAGATGTTCAAGAAGTTCGGGCTCCGGCCGATGGCGAAGAACGCGGCCGGGAAACCGAGTTTTTTCCAGCCGTTTCCGTATGTCACGGCCGTCACGCTCGGGACAGCAAATACGCTGTCATTCAGTCGCAACGCGAATAGCAAAAAGGTTCAGTTGAGGATCGGCGATGACTGGATGCCGCTTGCGTTTTCAACCAATTCGGCGTTTGAGAATGTGACGCTGATCGACGTCGGTTACGGAATTTCGGCTCCGAGCCTTGGTTATGACGATTATCGCGGTATCGATGTCAAAGGAAAGATCGCGGTTGCGATCGATGCCGTTCCGGACCGCAAGTTGATGGCGTATTCCGATCTGCGGCGAAAGGCGACGATCGCCCGCGACGCCGGCGCGAAAGGACTCATCGTCCTGACCGACGTCAAGAAATACGCGAAGCTCAGCTATGACAACCTTGGCGACGTCGGAATTGCGGTGATTGGCGTCTCCGGAAAAAGCTACTTCGAGAGTACTTCCGATTTTCGAACCGGGAAAACCGGCGGCGGCGGCAGAAGTGCCGATGGGACGTTTTATTCATCTCAAGGGAAGGCCGGCATTGAGACCCGACCTGACGGAACGCAGATCGTCGAACGGGCCGGTACAACCTTTACCTACAAGGTTGAGGTCAAAACCGAGGGTAATTCAACATCGACACGAAGGGTTGATCAGAAAACAACGGTCAAGAATCCTGATGGCTCCACGCTCGAGCTCGAGAATGACGTTCTTTGGCACATCGAAAACGGAACGTTCGAAGATTTTACCGTCTCCGCCTCAATCGAGCTGAAAAAGCAAACCGCCGACGCATTGAACGTTATCGGGATGATCCCCGGAACCGATCCGAAGCTGATGTCGGAAGCGATCGTCATCGGCGCACATTACGACCATCTCGGTCGCGGCGGTGCCGGAAGCCTCGCGGTAAATTCGACCGAGATCCATCACGGCGCCGACGACAATGCCTCAGGAACCTCTGCGATGCTCGAACTCGCGCGGCAATACGCGAAAGAGAAAAAGAACAAACGGACGCTGATTTTCATGGCGTTCAGCGGCGAGGAAGAAGGACTTCTTGGCTCAAAATACTACGTCAACAATCCGCTGTTCCCGCTCGACAAGACCATCGCGATGCTGAACATGGACATGGTCGGACGTCTCAAAGACGACAAACTCAACGTCGGCGGGATCGGAACCGCGACCGAGTTCCGCGAACTCGTAACCAAAAAGAACATCATCATTCCACTCGCTAACAGCCCCGAAAAGAGATCGAGTGGCCCGCAAACGACGCCGGAAAGCTGGCCGCGATTCGCCCTCCAACTCAGCGAAGACGGTTTCGGACCTTCCGATCATTCGTCATTCTACAGCAAGCAAATTCCGGTTCTTTTCTTTTTCACCGGCACGCATGCCGATTACCACAAACCGTCCGACACGGCCGAAAAGATCAACTACGGCGGGTTGCAGAACATTGTTATTTTCGTCAAGGACATCACGAACTATCTGCTTGATTCCACGTCCCGCCCGACATATAAGGCCGCCGCGTCGCAGCCGCAGGGCGACGGCCGACGCGGATTCGCGGTTACCATTGGCGTAGTTCCGGGTTACGGCGAAGCGAACGACGGAATGCTGCTCGACGGAGTTCGAGACGGCGGCCCGGCGGCGCTTGCCGGCATCAAGGGCGGCGACAAGATCATCAAATTCGCCGGCAAAGAGATCCGCAACGTTCAGGATTACACCTTCGTGCTCGGCGATCTGAAAGCCGATGTCGAGTATGAGATCGTGATCAAACGCGGCGATCAGATTTTGACGTTCAAGGTCAAGCCGACGGCTCGCAGGTAATGCTTATGAAGTTCAGGAATCGAATCTTTCTTTGCTTGGCGCTGATCGTCGCGCTCGGCGCTTTGCTCGTCGGATGCGGGGCGAATCAGGCGAGCGTTCCGGCAACCCGTGTGAATGCGGTCTCGCCGACGCCGACGCCGGAATCGTCGAAGATCAAGACGGCAAAGGGTCGCGGAATTGTGACCAAGATCGATCTGAAACTTGTCAGCGTCGAGCTCAATCATGAAGATATTCCGGGCATCATGCCAGCGATGATCATGGAGTTCTACGTCAAGGAAAAAAGCGAACTCGAGGTTTTGAAAGTGGGCGACCAGGTCGATTTCGTGCTCGAAGACAACGCCGGACAGGAACGGATCATCAGCATTTCAAAATCGAAGCCCGAATGATTTCGGCAACAAAGCCCGCAAAATGGTTAGTTTTTCAAAATTTCACGGTTTCGGAAACGATTATGTCGTCATCGAGGCACAGCAGCTTGCGGGTGTCGGCGATATTTTCGAATTTACGAAAGCGTTTTGCGACCGTCACACCGGTGTTGGATCGGACGGCATTGCGATCCTTGAGAAGATCGATGATCAGTTTGCCGATTTTTCTTGCCGGATCATAAACCCCGACGGCAGCGAGGCCGGTTTTTCCGGAAACGGAACCCGTTGCGCGGTTGCTTACGCATATTTCAAGAATCTCTGGTCCGCTCCGGTTCTGAGGCTGAAGATGAACACCGGGGTCAAGAACTACAAATTGGTCCGGACCGAATCCGCCGGCCATTACTGGTTCGACGCCGAAATCGGGAAACCCAAACTTGCGTCGGATGAGGTTCCGTTTGCTTCGGCTGAGCCATTGCTGTCGGTAATCGATCAGCCGGTGACGGTTCACGATCACTCACTGCTCGTTTCCGGAGTCAATGTCGGTAATCCGGTGGCCTGCGTCTTTGTTGAAAATTTCGAATTCGACTGGCGTTCGATCGGACGTGAGCTTGA
>JBGASE010000092.1:0-13388 GCA_044229875.1 Pyrinomonadaceae bacterium
GTCTCCTCTGCGGCCGGCGCTTCACATCTTACGAACGGATCGACGAAATCCCGTACATGGTCGTCAAAAAGGACGGCCGGCGCGAGACCTTTGAGCGCAACAAGATCATGGCCGGATTGATGCGGGCCTGCGAGAAGCGGCCGATTTCCGCCGCCCAGTTGGAAGCGATCGTCAATGAGGTCGAGAAGAACGTTCAGGATTCGCAGGATCGCGAACTCTCAACGAGCGAGATCGGAAAGATCATCATGAAACGCCTCAAAGCGCTCGACAAAGTCGCTTACGTCCGCTTCGCTTCCGTTTACCTTGAATTTGAAGATGTTTCTGAATTCATGACCGAACTCAAGGTCCTGGTGAGGTCACGCGACACCGCGACGTCGAAAAAATCACGTTCAAAGTCAAAAAAATAGGCGATTTTCAATCGTTTTGCGATTTCGTACGAATTTCTCTACCATGATTTTATGGACGAAATCGAAGACTTCTCTGAAAAGATTGTCGAACCCGACTCAAATGATCCTCAAATGCAGATTCCCGGCGAACTGCCGGTTCTGCCGCTGCGCGACATCGTAATTTACCCGTTCATGATCGTTCCGCTTTTCGTTTCGCGGGACCGTTCGATCAAGGCGGTCGAAGAAGCGTTGGCCGACAACCGGATGATCATGCTCGTCTCGCAAAAGGACGTCGACAAGGAAGAGCCGGAACAGGAAGATCTTTTCAAAGTCGGCACGGTCGCGGTCATCATGCGCATGCTGAAGCTGCCGGACGGCCGTATCCGGATCCTGATTCAGGGACTTTCGCGCGCCCGCGTCGAACGCGTTTCGGGTGCCGGCGATTACGTCCGGGCCGAGCTCGTCCCGATTCCCGAACCGTTGCCGCCGTCGAACTCGCTCGAAGTTGAAGCGCTGGTCCGCAACGTCCGGTCATCAATGGAACGCGCCGCCAATCTCGGCAAGAACATTTCACCGGAAGTTCTGGCGATCATCGCCAATCTTGAAGACGCCGGCCGGCTTGCCGACCTTTCGGCGTCGAACATTGAACTCAAGGTCGAAGACGCTCAAAGCGTTCTCGACATCTTCGATCCGATCCTCCGGCTTCGCCGCGTCAACGAATTGCTCAACAAAGAGATTGACGTGCTGACCGTTCAGGCCGAGATCAATACCCAGGCGCGCGCCGATATTGATCGGTCGCAGCGCGAGTACTTTCTGCGCCAGCAACTGAAGGCGATCCAGTCCGAACTCGGCGAAGGCAATGAGCTTTTCGAGGAGATCGAGCAGTATCGCGACAAGATCCTGAAGGCGAAGATGCCGCAGCATGCCGAAGAAGAAGCGTTGCGACAGCTCAAAAAGCTTGAACGAATGCATCCCGACACGGCCGAGACCGCGACGCTGCGGAACTGGCTCGACATCATGACCGAACTGCCGTGGTCGAAATCGTCAAAGGACAATTTGAATCTGAAGAAGGCCGAAAAGATCCTCGATGAGGACCATTACGGACTCGAACGCGTCAAGGAGCGCATCGTCGAAGCGCTCGCGGTTCGCAAGCTCCGGGAGAAACCGAAAGGATCGATCCTGTGCCTCGTCGGACCGCCGGGAGTCGGAAAAACGTCGCTCGGACGCTCGATCGCCCGCGCGCTGAACCGCCAGTTCGTCAGGATTTCGCTCGGCGGTCTCCATGACGAAGCTGAAATTCGCGGACATCGCCGGACCTACGTCGGCGCCATGCCGGGCCGGATCGTGCAGGCGATTCAGCAGGCGGGAACGAACAATCCGTTGGTCGTCCTCGACGAAATCGACAAGGTCGGCGCCGATTTCCGGGGCGATCCGTCGTCGGCGCTCCTTGAAGTCCTCGACCCGGAACAGAATTTTTCTTTCCGCGACAACTATTTGAACGTCACCTTCGATCTCTCGAACGTGATGTTCATGACGACGGCCAACGTTCTCGATACGATCCAGCCGGCGCTCCGCGACCGGATGGAGATCATTCAGCTTTCCGGATACACCGAAGAAGAAAAGCTCGAGATTTCGAAGCGCCATCTCGTTCCGAAACAGGTTGAGGAAAACGGGCTCGAAAAGGATGACGTCAAATTCGATCGGAAAGCATTGGCAAAGATCGTCGGCGAATACACGCAGGAAGCGGGACTTCGGCAGCTCGAACGCGAGATCGGAAAAGTTTGCCGCAAGGTCGCGCGGAAAAAGGCCGAGCTTGAGTCGGATTTCGAGCCGCAGAAAATCGGCCCGAATGATGTCAAGGATTATCTTCGGGCGCCGAAGATCTTTCGCGAGAACGCACTTAAGAAAGATGAAATCGGAATCGTCACCGGACTTGCGTGGACGGCTGTCGGCGGCGACATCCTGTTCATCGAAGCTCTGAAAACGAAAGGGAAGGGCAATCTCAAGCTTACCGGGCAGCTCGGCGAAGTGATGCAGGAATCGGCGCAGGCGGCGTTTTCGTACGCCAAGGCGCGGGCCGCCGAACTCGGGATCGATCCCGAGGATTTCGAGAATTTCGACATTCACGTGCATATTCCGGAAGGCGCGATTCCGAAGGACGGGCCGAGCGCAGGAATCACGATGGCGAGCGCGCTGGTCTCGGTGCTAGCGCGCCGGCCGGTCCGAAAAGACATCGCGATGACCGGCGAGATCACATTGCGCGGCAACGTGTTGCCGATCGGCGGCGTCAAGGAGAAATTGCTGGCGGCGCGGCGTGCACGCATCAAAACGGTGATCCTCCCGGAACCGAACCGGCGTGACCTTGAAGATCTCCCGCAGGAAGTTGCCGACGATTTGAAGTTTATATTTGTCGAGAACGTGCGTGAGGTCTTCGCGGTCGCACTGCTTGAGAAGGAGAAACCGGCATCGAACGGACGGGCCGGAACCGCCCGGCAGAAGGCGTAAAATAGGCTTCGGGCCCCGCAACCGTCGGAGAATTCCGTTTTGACATCCGTTTTTTGAAGTTATAATCTTGAGAAGGTGCCCGCTGAATTCAAATGCATCGGGAACTTTTCCGGGGTCGGAGCGTTTAGTTTATACCGGCGTTTTCCGGATTCGGGTTCTTAAATTTTTGAAAGGAGTTAGAAGTTTGATCAAATCCAGCCTTTTGAAGGCTTTCAGTTTCACCGCAATCCTGGTATTTGCCGTCAGCGCGTTCGCCCAAACGGACGAGACGCGCAGGGCCGAGGATCAAATTCGAATGCTGATCGACAAAGCCGGTGCCGAATTCAAGGCCGGACTGTCGGCGCTTGAAGACAATCGCCGGCCGATCGCCCGCGAAAAGTTCGACCGTTCGATCGAGGTGTTTCTGATGTCGGGGATCAACCTCAACTCAAACAACAATTCACGCGCCCGCGAGTGCTACAACCAGCTGATCGAGACGATTTACCGGATCGAGTTCCCGAATGATCGGCAGCCGCCTCTTGTTCGCCAGCTTTCGACGAGCTGCGGCTGGAATATCGAGAACGCGCAGGCTGACCGCGTCGCAATACTCGTTGTCACTGGTCCGATTCAACCGGATCCGTCAAATTCCAACGGAATAATTACTCAAGTTCCGGGTGAAATGACTCAGGGATTTGTCGAACAAAAATTTGAGCGTTCGAATCTCGATGAACTCGCGACTCTTCAACTCAATGAAGAAGAGGTGAACGTCAGCACGCCCGAGGCGCAGGCACAGATCCAAAACATTTCATACGCGGTTTCAAACAATTCTCTCGGACTGCGGTTCCAGGTCCATCCGATGATCCAGCAGTACATCAACTACTATCAGGGGCGCGGCCGATCGACGATGGAAACCGGCCTCTATCGGTCAGGGATGTTCATGCGAATGGCGCGCCGGATTTTCCGGGAAGAGGGAATTCCGGAAAATGTTGCGTGGCTCGGTCAGGTTGAAAGCATGTGGAAGCCGCAGGCGCTTTCATGGGCGGCCGCTTCGGGGCTCTGGCAGTTCATTCCCGGGACCGGTGCGCGATACGGTTTGCGCCGCACTGCGTATCTCGACGAACGCAACAGTTTTGAAAAAGCGACGCAGGCTTCGGCCCGATATCTGAAGTTCCTTGCGAACCGCTACAACGGCAATTGGGAGCTGGCGATGGCCGCTTACAATTCCGGCGAAGGCAATGTCGATCGGGCGATCAGCCGAGCCGGTGTCGCCAATTTTTGGGTCGCCTATCCGTATCTTCCGAAAGAAACCCGAAATTACGTCCCGAACATTCTGGCAACGATCCTGATCGCTAACAATCCGCGCGCCTATGGTTTCGGAAACGTTCGCCCGGCGCCGCAACTGACGTGGGAAACGGTACTTGTTCCGCCGGGAACGAGTCTTTCGTTCCTTGCGCAGGTCTCGGATACGTCGGTCGATTACATGCGGTATCTCAATCCCGAACTGCGGACGCTTTCAACACCGCCGGAGCCGTACGTGATCCGTGTTCCGACAGGTAAAGGCGCGGAGGTCGTCGCGATCTTCAAACGCGTTCCCCGCGCAAGTCAGAACACCGCGAACCTGACGAAATCAACTCAGGGCGAGACCTGGGAGAATGTATCGAACCGTACCGGCATTCCGGTCGCCGATCTGATCGCGGCAAACGGCGGCGCGAAAACTCCGCCGGCAAAGATCGTCATCCCGAAGTCCAATAATGTCCGAAGCACGTCGTACCAGCGTCCGACGACGCCCGGACAGACGGCGGCCGTACCGACGTTTGTGACGGTCAAGGCGCTGGCCGGCGACACTATCGCCAAAATGGCGGCACGATACGGCGTCGCACCGGCTGATCTGGCGAACTTCAACGGCGTCAAGACGGTCACTGAAGTGCTTGCGACCGGTCGCGCGATCAAGATTCCGCGACGCTGAGACGTCTTGTGCCGATAGATTGAGTTGGACCGCCGACGGGGCGGTCCTTTTTTTGTCTCAACCGCTCATTTTACTCTTGCGACCGTTCAAGGCCGATCCCGAACCACCGGTTCATTGATATTGCAATTGGCTCCGATCTCACGTTTAATTTAGGTTTGGACGATGCTGAACACGTCACTACTGATAAATCTTCTCGGATTCTCGATCGGAACGGCACTTTACGGATTGCTGTTGATGATGGTCGTCAGGCATCGGCGCGACTCAGGACGCGCCGCGTTCGACGTGCTTTTGTTTGCCGCCGCCTGTCTCGGCATCATTTGGAATCTCGGCGAGTTCGCGGTATTTGTCCTCAAAGATCTCGGCTCGGGCCCGATCCCGCCGGCATTACTCGCCGTTTCTTATGCGGCGCTCGGGTTTCTGCCCTCCGTTGTCGTGCATTCGACGTGGAAAAGCGCCGATACCGGCCGCGGACGATTGTTCTATCTGACTGTTGCGGCTTATCTGACGAGTTCGGCGGCGGCCGCGATCAATCTCTACTCGGCGGTCACGACCGGGACTGTTCCATCGAAACCCGCGCTTCAGTTGCTGACTTTCGGCGCTCTCGCGTTGCTTGCGGGCCTGATCGCGTTCGCGTTTCGCCAGGCGCACGAGAAAAAGGCGGTGTGGATCGCCGCGCTGCTGGTGTTCGCGCTGTCGGCGCTTCATCTCGGCTCCCATTCCGACCAATCGACATGGATCGTCGAACTTGTCGCCCATCAATCGGCGCTCCCGCTTGCACTCGCGATTCTCGTTCAGGACTACCGGTTCGCGTTTGCGGATCTCTTTCTCAAACGGGCGCTGTCGCTGATGATGCTCGCGCTCGTCGCCTTCGGACTCTACGTTTGGGTCGCGGTTCCGTTGCTCGCATGGCATGAGACGCATGACCGGAACGACGTCCAGGCGGCGGTCACGGTCCTCGGACTGTGGATCGCGACCGCGCTGATTTACCCGAAACTCCATCGGACCGCCGAGTGGTTCGTTGATGCGGTGATCCTGCGGCGAACCGATTTTGACCGACTGACCGAAAGGATCGCGACCGAGATTGAAGCGACGGACCAGATCGCGTCGATCCTCGATGCCGTTTGTGCACAATTGAAGCAAGCCCTCGCGGCCGAAACCTCAACATGGATCGAGACCGATATCGCAAGCCCGCTCCGACCGTCGGTTTCGGCCGCTGCTCGTCGTGCGTCGGTGACGATCGCAACCGTTGAGGCTCCGCGGTTCGAGCTTCATCTGTCCGATTTTTCGGGTGGCCGGAATCTTCTGTCGGGCGAGATCCAGATGCTTGAAACGGTCGCCGTCGTGACCGCGCGACGGATCGACTCGCTGCGCGTCACCCATGAGCGGTGTGAAGTCGAAATCCGCGAGCAGGAGTTTTCGAAACTCGCGACCGAGGCGCAGTTGTCCGCGCTCCGCGCTCAGATAAATCCGCATTTTTTGTTCAATTCGCTGACGACGATCGGCTACCTGATCGGTTCAGCGCCCGATAAGGCATTCGAAACATTGATGGGGCTGACACGATTGTTGCGTATCGTGCTCAGTTCGACCGGCGAATTTTCGACCGTCGCCGACGAGATCGCGCTCATCGAAAGTTATCTCGATATTGAAAAGGCCCGATTCGAAGAGCGTCTGAACGTGACGTTTGAAATTCCCGAAAAAATTCGTTCGATGCGTATTCCAAGTCTTGTGATGCAGCCATTGGTCGAGAACGCGATCAAACACGGAATATCAAGGAACAGGGCCGGCGGCCGCGTTACGATCGCCGCCTCGGAAGAGTCCGACCGCGGTTCACGACGGGTCCGGCTCGTTGTTTCGGATACCGGTTCAGGAAAGCCGGCCGGAAGTTTTGAACGGCCCGATGGTGTCGGGTTGAGAAACATCCGGCAGCGGCTCGAGAGCTATTACGGCGCAAACGCCGAATTGACGGTCGTCGCCGAACCTGACGGCGGGACGCGTGCAGAGATAGTTTTGCCTGCGACCGAAACGGCGTCCCGTGCCGCCGCTTGAATAATATGATCGAAAAGATACGTGTCATGATAGCCGACGATGAGCGTCCGGCGCGCGAGTTTCTGAAGGCTTTACTTCATCGGATGGAAGACATCGATCTCGTCGGTGAAGCAGAAAGCGGAACCGAAGCGATTGAGAAGATACGGGCTCTCAAACCTGATCTTGCGCTCCTCGATCTGCAGATGCCCGAAGCGACGGGGCTCGAGGTTGTCAAGGCGCTTCGCAAAAACCAAACGCCGCTGGTTGCGTTTGTTACCGCGTTTGATGATTTCGCAATTCAGGCATTCGAGGTGAACGCTGTCGATTATCTTCTGAAACCGGTCGAACCGGCGCGATTGCGGGAAACGATAGATCGTGCGAAGACCCGGCTCGAGCAGGACGACTGGCGCGCCAGCGAGAACGAAAATTTAAAGGCAGCTGCCGAAACATATGACGCCGTGTCCAGACAGTCGTTTCTCGATCGCATTCCGGTCAAACGGCGTGACGAGATCTATCTGATTCCGGTCGGTGAGATCGCTTCGATCGTCGCCGACGGTGAACTGTTGCATATCACGACTGCCGAAAATCAGCGCTACGTGATCAATCATCGGCTGAAAGATCTTGAAAACCGCCTTGCACCGGACCGCTTCATCAGGCTTTCCCGCGGCGCGATCGCGAACCTCGATCATGTTTCACACATCAGCCCGATGCCCGGCGGGATCTATGCGATCTCACTTCTCAACGGTCAGGAGATCCAGGCAAGCCGGCTTCAGTCACGGATCCTTCGTGACCGCCTTTTCCGCCTTTGAGTCAAAAATATTGCCCGCGAATCGTGCAAGAATCAGAAAACTCTGCATATTCGTGCACGAAACGCGGGCGATCGTTTTCGGTTGCGGACGCTTCGGGTTACTCGGCGTAGGTGCCGATCTGCGAAAGCGTCAGAAGCCCCGGAAATCCGTGCGGGATTTCTTCGGTTCCGATCGCGTGACCGCAAACGGAATGGCCAAGGCCCGACATCCGGAAGTCGATTTCGTCGAATCCGGCCCGCAGATCGAAATTCCTGAATAACGAAGCGGTTCCGGTCACCTTCCGCGGCAGTTTTTGATCCGTGGATGCCGAATTGTATGCGAACGTCGCCATGATCACGGCCGAGCGCTTCAAGTCCTCTTCGATCGCTCGGTCCGACACGTCCTGCGTCGTATGCCACGTTCGGGTAAAGTATTCAACCGGATCCTGAATGAACTGGAATCCGGGCAGTCCGACCGCGTCAAACGCGAGATGATCGGTTCCGCCCGTCGAATTGACGGTCACGGTCGTCGCCTTCAGGTCCGCGAACGGCGTCAGCCAATCCTTGAATATCGGCCGCAGAGCCTCGTTGCCCTGCATGTAGATTCCGCGGATCTGGCCCGTTCCGTTGTCGAGATTGTAATAGGCCGCGAATTTGTCGTATCCGGGCTTTTTGTTGACCTGAGGAGTCGGACCGCCGCCGAGCGCGGCAAATGCGGCCGCGTCCGAGCCGTCGCCGAGCGTCGCCAGGTGTTTGGCAACGTAGCCGCGCGAACCGAGCAAACCTTGTTCTTCACCGGTCCAAAGCCCGATCCTGATCGTTCGCCGCGGTTTAACGCCTGACGCCATGAGTATCCGCATTGCCTCCATGACGACCGTGACGCCGGCGCCGTTGTCGGTCGCACCGGTACCGGCATGCCAGGAATCCAGGTGCGCGCCGACCATGACGACTTCGTCCTTGAGATCGGTTCCCGGGATCTCGGCAATCGTGTTGTAGCCCTTCAGATCATCGTCGTGAAACTTCGCCTCGAGATTTATCGTGCCGCGCATCGGAATGTTCTGTTTCGCGAGCCGCGCGAGACGATTATATTGTTCGATCTCGACGACGACCTGCGGGATCGTTTTCGGTGCGTTTTTTGAATAGACACGCGGACCTGCAAACGGATTCGGTCCGGGATTCTCAGCCGGCGGAAGGTTTGCGCCCATGACGCGGATCGTGCCGGCGTCGGTACCGCTGCTCGGTTCGAGCGTCGCGGCCACGCCCTCTTCAAAATAGAATCGGATCTTGCGGTTGTTGAACTGCTGCGCGGCGCGTTGTTCCGGAGTCGGTTGGAATTGCTGCTGCTGCGGCGGGCCGGGCTTTGCCTCTTCCATTTTACCGAGCGCTTCGTCTGAGTTGCGGCTCGCGGTCGGATCGAAGCCAGGTTTTACCGGACGATCATCGACCATCAGAATGATCGCGCCTTTGAGTTTGCCTTTGTACTTTTCAAGTCCAGCTTCATCCTTGGCGTCGACGTAAACCAGATCTCCGTTGACTTTTGCCGCCGGCGACCAGGCCTTCGGGTATGCTCTCAGCGATATGTACTCTTCGTTCGTCTGGACTGCGGCGTTGAAGTTCGTCAGCTCCCAGCCGCGTCCGAATTCGCCCCACTCTTCGACCACCGAATTCTGAAGCCCCCAGGCCGCCAGTTGGTCGCGCGTCCATTTATTCGCGCGGCGCTGGTTGGGCGAGTTCGTCAGCCGCGGGCCGATGACGTCGGTCAGGTACCGCATCGTTTTCATCGCCTGCGACCGGTTCATTCCTTCGTCACGAATCCGTGCGGTTGAGTCCGCAAATGCCGGCTGCTGCGCAATCGCCGCGACCGGCGCAATCAATGTGACCAAAACGGTCAACGACATTAATTTTCGTCGAATCATCAGTTACTCCTGCTTGAATTTTAATAGTGTCACGGGGAACAGTTGTAACGAGTACGTTCGGCGGAGCCCCGGAAGTTTCAATAATTCTAACGGTAGACCGACTTGTCATGACAAATCAACGTAAAAAATCTGACCGTGTGCCGATCCCATCCGCGAACCGTTCATTGGCCCGAACGTACCGTCCATTGAAAATTGTACCGGTGAATTTAGGATTGAATCGGATAATTGTTAATCTCGGAAAGTCGGTACCGTGCGACCGGGTAAACACTATGAACAGACTTAAGAATTTTGGTTTGGGGTTGGCATTGGTCTTTTGCGGAGCGCTTGCGGCGTTCGCTCAGGACGCAAAAGTCTCCGGACGCGTTTCTTTCAACGGATCAGTCATGCTACATGACGCGTCGGTCCAGATCGTGCAATTGCGGCGATCCGTTCTGACGAATGATGAGGGCTATTTCGAGATTGCCGGCGTTCCGGCCGGTCGATACACGATCCTCGTTCATATCGACGGATTTTCCGATTCGGCGAAGATCATCGACGTTGTCGCCGGCTCAAATCTGACCGTCGATTTTGAAATGCAGGTTTCGGGCGTCAATGAACAGGTGACGATTACTTCGAGCGGAACCGAGCAAACGGTTTTTGATTCATTTCAGTCTGTCAATTCGGTCGGTTCGACAGGAATCACGCAACGCGCGGCGACGTCGATCGGCGAAGTTCTTGAATCGCAGACCGGAATTTCAAAACGGTCCTTCGGTGTCGGCTCAACGCGTCCCGTGATCCGCGGTTTCGACGGTGACCGGGTTTTGATTCTTCAGGACGGTCAACGCACCGGATCGATCGGTTCGCAATCGGGCGACCACGGCGAGACTACCGATCCGCTTCAGGCTGAACGGATCGAGGTTGTCAAAGGTCCGGCGACACTGCTCTACGGGAGCAACGCCATAGGTGGCGTCGTCAATGTCATCGGCAACGACGAAAACAAGGCGCATGAAGGTATCCGCGGGTTCCTGACGACACTTGGCGGAACGGCAAACCGTCAGTTCGGGCTCTCAGGCGGAATCGATTACGGCTTCAAGAACTGGATTTTCCGCGGAGGCAGTTCGCTGCAGCGGATCGGCGATTACGAGTCGCCGCTCGGAAAGATTCCGAACTCGGCGGCGCGCTCGAACTCGATGAACTTCGGAACCGGCTATTTCAGCGAAAAGGCATATGGAATGGCGACGTTCGATTTCGATCTCCGGCGCTACGGAATTCCGTACGCGGCGTTGTTTGAGGCCGAAAAGAAAAAGGAAACGTTTGGCGAGTTGCCTCCACCCCCCGACGAAGACATTGACCTTCGCCAACGCAGTTACGGTTTCCGGTTCAACGGCGGATTTCGCAATTGGAACAACCCGTTCCTGAGCGGAATGCAGTACAGTCTCGGCTACAGCGACTACCGTCACAAAGAAATCGAGTTCATCGACGGCGTCGATGAGGTCGGAACGATTTTCGCCAACAAGACGTTTTCATATCGTTCGCTTTTCGAACAGACCAAATACAAATCGCTGACCGGACGCTTCGGAGCCGAAGGCTTTAATCGTGAGTATGAGGTCAACGGCGCCGAGCAGCTTGTCAACGGCAAAATCAAACAGGATTCGCTGTCGCTGTTCGCGCTTGAGGAACTGAGCTTCGATCGCGTCAAATTCCAGTTCGGTGGCCGCTTTGAAAACAATCGATACAAGGCCGACGATCCGCAGTACCGCGATCGCAATTTCTCGGGCATTTCGGCAGCCGTCGGTATGAACGTCGGACTTTGGAAGGGCGGTGCATTCGTCGTCAACTATTCGAATTCGTTCCGTGCGCCGGCGCTCGAAGAACTCTACAATAACGGGCCGCACATCGGAACGGTGACGTTCGAGATCGGGAACGAGAATCTGAAGGCTGAACGATCGAACGGCGTCGATGTTTCGCTCCGGCATTATTCGGATCGGTTTCGGTTCACGGCCGATGTTTACTACTACCGAGTAAACAACTTCGTCTTTCTCGCCTTCCAGGATGAGGACGACGACGGTGAAGTAGATATTGAGGACGGACTTCCGGTTGCACGGTATGAGCAGGACGATGCCGGTTACCTTGGGTTTGAGGTCGGCGCCGAGGGACGCTTCAATAAGTATTTCGGTGCATTCTTCAATGCCGATGCGGTGCGCGCTCGTTTGCCCGAATCGCAGTTGGACTTGCCGCGCATTCCGCAGGCACGACTGAGATTAGGCGCGGATTTTGCGATCAAAGGGCTCAATGTCCGCCCGGAGCTGGCGTTTGTAAGAAAACAGAACAAAACGTATCCGCTTGAAACTCCGACGCTCGGGTACTCGACGTTCGACATTACCGGTTCGTACACGTTTGCGACCGAGCACAACGCGCATATCATCACGTTCAGCGCGTACAACCTGACGGATCGTCTGTATCGGAACCACCTTTCGTTCATCAAGGATCTCGCCCCGGAAATGGGTCGCGGCATCCGCGTCGGATATACGTTTAGATTCTTTTGATCAGATGTCAGATGTCAGAGGTCAGACGTCAGATGTCAGAGGTCAGAGGTCAGAGGTCAGAGGTCAGATTTTAGAACTGTCCAAGTCTTAGTACGTTGACCGTTTCTTGAGTTGAAATTTTACTCAAGAAACGGTCAACGCATTTCAAGCACCTACGTTCTGAAGTCAGATGTCTGTAGTCTGGCGTCTGACGTCTGACATCTGACATCTGAAGTCTGGCGTCTGAAGTCTGACGTCCGCTTAGGGTATCGCCAATCCGTCCCAGTCGCCGGCGATCGGTTGATCGCCCGTTTGCCCGAAGACAAACGTGTTTGCGATCGTCAGGTTATCGTTCGTCAGGAAGAACTGCGCGGTCGACGGTCGGAACTGCCCGACCGTATCGATGCCGTCGCCGTTCCAGTCGCCCGCCGTCGGAAGATCTTCCGCGATCCCGAAAAGGAATTGTTGATCGATCGCCGCGGCTTGCAGGTTGTTCGTCAGGAAGACGGTCACCTGCGACGGGCGATAGACGCCGACTGTGTCGAAGCCGTCACCGTTCCAGTCGCCGGCGATCGGCAGATCGCCGTTCGTGCCGAAGTTGAGGACAATGTCGATCGACGGCGTCGTCGCGGTCGAATTCGTCAGAAAGAACTGGCCCGTCGAAGGCCTGAAAACACCCGGGGTATCGATTCCGTCATTGTTCCAGTCACCGACCACCGGCAAATCGCCGGTCGTGCCGAAGGTGATCGTCGTGGCGCCGAGCGGAGCCGGCAAGACGACAAGCGGGAAGTTCGCGTTGCGGATCTTCCAGGTGCCGTTGGTGAATGATCCGATCGTGTCGATGCCGTCGCCGTTCCAGTCGCCCGAAACGCCGCGCTGACCTGACAACTGGCTCGTCAGAGTTGCCGCCTGGCCGGCGATGTTGGTTGTTGACTGGGTCAGAAGAAACGTCGTCGCCGGGCGGAAGACGCCGACCGAATCAAGCCGCGTATCGAGTATCTTGGCGACAAAACCATCGGTGTTGGTCGAGCTTGCATTGGATGTAGTCTTGATCGAACCGGCGGTTGTTTGCAGGTTGGTCGACTCTGTATCACCGCTAATGTAGATGAAGTTTCCTTTCACGGCGACCCCTTTACCGAAATCGTTTCCGCTTCCACCGATAAAGCTCGATGAAACGACGCCCGAACCGAATCTGACTTTGGCGAAAAAGGCGTCACGCAAACCCACGCGGGTCGCCTGAAACGGAAGCGCCATCGGAAAATCACTCGAGAGCGTGGTCCCGACGACATAGATCAATCCCGCGTTGCCGACCGCAACGTT
>JBGASE010000093.1:0-24285 GCA_044229875.1 Pyrinomonadaceae bacterium
AATGAAAGCCGCCGACATCGTGCTTATGGGCAACTCGCTGGGCCGGATGCTCGAAGTCTTCGATCTGTCATTCAAAACCCGCCGGATCGTGCGCCAGAACCTTTTCTGGGCGTTTTTCTACAACACCCTCGGAATGAGCCTCGCCGTCACCGGCATCCTGAACCCGATCGCCGCCGCTGGCGCAATGTTTCTTTCGAGTCTGTCGGTGATCGGCAATTCAATGCGACTGAGCAAAAGGCAAAAGTAGAAAGGCAAAAGTGAAAAGGCAAAAGTAAAAAGGCAAAAGTCGAAAGGCAAAAGTCGAAAGGCAAAAGTGAAAAGTAGAACGGCAAACGCTCCAGTGCAGAAGCAATTGAGAGCGGGGCGAGCCGAGAATCTAAAGAAATTGTCAGTCGAGAGGCGAACTTGCAGCCCTGAACCTGACTCGAATCCCGCGATAATTCCTCGGCTGCCATTAAGAATGACCTTGATCTGTTGATTTTTTTGAGTTGACGATGATTTTTCCGACGATTCGAGCAATCTCCGACGACTCTGCCTCGAGCTCTGCTAATTGACTCCGATGCGGACTCGTTAACCGAGATGTGGCAAGAATCAGCCTCAGCCAATAGTTCGCCTCTCGGGCCTCTTTAAGTGATATTGTGTTCTTGTGAATGAAATCAGCCTTGGACTGCCCCCCAAACGCTTCTTCAAGGTTTGCACCCACCGAGGAGGCTGATCGAATCAGTTGGTCCACGAGCGGCTTCGGCGCATCGGAATCCCGGATGAGTGTTTTCGCGAAGCCAATGACATCGACGGCAAACTCAAATGTCCTCACACGAATATCGAACGGCCGTGATTTTTCCGATTGAGTCATATTTAATTTTTCCCCCTTTTTTCGGTCAAGAGATCTCCTTTGACCTTTCTACATTTTTACTTTTGCCCTTTTACTTTTGCCTTTTGCCTTTTGCCTTTTTACTTTTGCCTTTTTACTTTGCCTTTTTACTTTGCCTTTTACCTTTTGCCTTTTTACTTTTGCCTTTTTACTTTGCCTTTTGCCTTTTGCCTTTTTACTTTAATTCCAGTAATTCCGATCGAGCGATCGATAATTGATCGCTTCCGAGATGTGATCGGGAATGATGTTGCGATTTCCCTCGAGGTCGGCGATGGTCCGCGCGACTTTGAGGATGCGGTCATGGGCACGCGCCGACAGGCCTTGTTTCAGCATCGCCCGCTCGAGAAGCGCCTCGCATTCGTTGTCGAGCGAGCAATGCTGCCGGATCAGCGCCGATGACATCGCCGAATTTGAGAATATCTGCTCGCCCGCGAATCTTTCGAGCTGAATCTGCCGCGCGGCGATGACCCGATCGCGAATCCGCGCAGACGGTTCGCCGGCCGGAACGCCTTTGCCGCGCAATTCCTTGAAATTGACTGCCGGAACGTCGATGTGGATGTCGATCCGGTCCATCAACGGGCCGGAGATGCGTCCCACGTAACGCTGGATGTAGATCGGCGAACATTTGCATTCGCGGTTCGAGCCGAAATAGCCGCACGGACACGGATTCATCGATGCTACCAACATGAAATTCGACGGAAACGTGAGGCTCGAAGCGGCTCTTGAGATCGTCACCTGTTTGTCCTCCATCGGCTGACGCAACACCTCGAGCACGGTTCGTTCGAACTCCGGCAGTTCGTCAAGAAACAAAACGCCGAGATGTGCAAGACTAACCTCGCCCGGACGCGGGATCGAACCGCCGCCGATCAATCCGGCCTGCGACACGGTGTGGTGCGGATTCTTGAACGGCCGGTCGGTGATCAGGCCATTCTTGCCCGTCAGCCCGACGACGGAGTGAATCTTCGTGATCTCAAGCGCTTCTTCGAATTCGAGCGGCGGAAGAATCGTCGGAAGTCGTTTGGCAAGCATCGTTTTGCCGGACCCCGGTGAACCGATCATCAGAATGTTGTGACCGCCGGCACTTGCGACCTCAAGCGCGCGCTTGGCCGACGTCTGCCCGCGGACCTCTGAAAAATCGACGCGGTATTTTCCCGGCACGGGCACGAGTTGATCGGGTTCGGGCCTGAGCGGAGGGATTGGCATCGGGCGTCCGGATTCAAGTCCGCGCGCAATCTCAACCGCATCGCGAAGATCGCGCGCCGGAAAAACATTGACTCCGGCGACGACCGCCGCTTCGGGTGCGTTTTCCTCGGGCAGAATGAGATTTCCGATGCCGTCTTCGCGACATCGCAAAGCGATCGAAAGCGCGCCGCGTACGGGCCGGATTCGCCCGTCGAGCGAAAGTTCACCGACCGACAACGTATCCGCTAGCTGCTTGTCGGCCGCCAGATCGCCGTTTGCGCCAAGGATCGCGAGCGCGATCGGGAGATCGAAGCTCGCACCGACCTTGCGTACGTCGGCCGGCGCCAGATTGATCGTCATCTTGTTGAACGGAAAGAAGAAAGAACTGTTGACGATCGCCGCCTTGATCCGCTCACGAGACTCGCGAATCGCCGTATCGGGCAATCCGACGATCAGAACCGGAGGTGTTTTGTCATTTTCGCCCTGAGGGGCCGAGATGTTTACTTCGATGTCAACGATGAGCGCGTCGATCCCATAGACCGCCGCAGACTGAGTATGAAAGAGCATAGTGAAGAAGTTCCTTTTTTGATGAGATTAGGTTGAGCATTTTTTTTCAGAATTTTATACCAGATTCACATCAAATTGTCAGTGAATTTCTAAAGGCGGTGACCGGATTCGGTCAAATTGAACAGAATCGGTCATTCAGATTGACCGATTGAAGCTGGCACATCTCTCCACCAAGATCGTCAACCCTTTTATTCGCAAGATTTACACCTTTGGCACACGAGTTGTTAAGAGAGGGCGGAATGTCTTGCAAAGAATTCCGTTTTGGATTTTTCGATTTGATTTGAGGATTTGGAAAAGTAATGTTGAACGAACAAACAGCCATTTTCACGACTTCCAGGAAGGCGAATGCCTTCCTTGTTTTGGTCGCATTCATGCTGACCAATGTCTTCGCGGTGAACGCCATCGCGCAGACATCCGGAAGACAAGTCGCGGAATCGCTTCTCACCAAGTACGCGACGGATGTAACTGAGCTTGCCCGGTCAAAGAAGATCACTCCGAGCGTGAACTTTGAACGCGAAGTCGATCGGCTTGCCGAAGCAGTCATCGCCGGCGGACAGCGTCAACCGGTGCTTATCGATTCGGTCGGTAAGGATCAGATTCTGGTAGTTGAAGCTCTTGCATCGCGGATTGCCGCAGGTGGAGCTGACCGGATCAAAGACGCCCGCGTCCTGAAACTCGAACTTGATACGCTGTTTGACCCGAAAAAGGATCCGATTGAAGTTGCACGGATCATTGACGGTATTTTTATCGAACTTCGTGCTTCGAAGGAATCGACAATTCTCTTCGTCGACGAGCTTTCAAACTTTGTCGGCAATTCGCGCATCAGCAACAGCCTGACTGCCGCACTGGCTTCTGGAAAGATCCGGATCATCGGCGGCATCTCGCTCGACTCATACAAGGCTAATGTCGAATCGGAAGAAGTTGCGGCGTTTTTCAATCCGATCATGATCGGAAGCACAGAAACTACCGCGGAGCTTACCTCAAATCCCAACAAAGCGAAAACACGATTCCGCGGCGACAACGTTGCGCCCGATATTCGTGAAATGATGGCAACCGACGGTACCGGCGGAAAGAAACGGATCGAGGTCATCGTTCAATCGAAGACCGACCGTGTCGAGGGTGTTTCCGGTGCCGCGCCGGTCGGCGGCAGCAAAACGTTTCTTGCGACGCTATCGCTCAATCAAATCGGCGAACTCTCAAATGGCGGCTCCGTTAACTACATTTCCCCGAACCGTGAAACCGGATCGCTCGGCCACGTCGATGTGACGACCGGCACCACGCTTGTTCGCTCGCAAACGGCGGTACCGGGCCGACCGGCATATACCCTTAACGGATCGTCGATCGGTATTGCGATTCTCGACTCGGGAATCTATGCAGCACACAATGCATTTAAGGACGGTTCAGGCGCTTCACGCGTTGTTCACAGCCAGAACTTTGTCACCGGCGAAACGTCAGCCGCAGACTCAAACGGACACGGAACGCACGTCGCCAGTCTCGCCCTCGGAAATTCAAATTTGTCGAGCGGTATTTACAAAGGCATCGCGACGAACTCGAAGCTGATCAATCTTCGCGTGCTGAACGGCCAGGGCCGGGGAAAACAAGCGGATCTCCTGAACGCGCTTGAGTGGATTCGCGTCAATTGGGCGACGCACAATATCCGTGTCGTAAATCTCAGCCTCGGCACGGCCGCGATCGACTCGTACTACAACGACCCGGTGACGAACAAAATGTGGGAGCTTTCGCAGCTCGGAATCGTGACCGTTGCCGCCGCCGGAAACCATGGCCGCAACTCTTCGAATCAAAAGATCTATGGACAAGTTCATTCGCCCGGCAACGAAGTTACGGCGATCACCGTCGGCGCGTCGAATTCAATGGGAACCGATTCCCGTTCGGACGACACGATGACTACCTACAGTTCGCACGGACCAACGCGCAGCTACTACCAGGATACGTTGACGGGCGTCAAATACTACGATCATCTGATCAAACCCGACCTTGTCGCGCCGGGCAATCGCCTGATTTCGGCGGCAAGTTCGCCGAACGCGATGCTGTCGGCCACTCCGTCGCTGCAGACATCGGCACTTAATCCGGCCGGATCCGCAGATGACATGATGTACATGAGCGGGACCTCGATGTCCTCGCCGGTTGTCGCCGGAGCCGCCGCGCTTCTTCTTCAAGTCAATCCGAACCTGACGCCTGGAATGGTAAAGATGATCCTCCAGTACACGGCGCAACCGATGAACGGCGCGAACGTCCTCGAACAGGGTGCCGGCCAATTGAACATCGAAGGCGCCGTTCGCCTGGCGAAGATGTTTAAAACTGATCAGAACTGGTCCAACTGGACTGTTGCGGTCGGCACGCCGCTGCTCTCCGGCGCGGTTCCTACGGCATCCAGCACGATCGCTGGCGGTTCGGTCACATGGGCTCAGGGTGCTCCGGGAGATCACTATACCGTCCGCGGAAGCGCGCTGATTACCAAGTTCCAATATGCGTACAATCCGGGAAGCCAATTCCTTGACGGCGGATTCTTGGACAATGGATCGACGGTTGCTCCGGACGGGTATTTTCTGACAACCGACGTTGTTTGCTCTTCAAACCTGATGAAGAGTACGGGCGGCATTTTTGGAAACGGCACCGTGTTCACAACCTCGGGCGTGCTGATGGGCGATGGCGTGCTGATGGGCGACGGCGTCTTGATGGGCGACGGCGTGCTGATGGGCGACGGCGTCCTGATGGGTGACGGCGTCCTGATGGGTGATTCGGTTTGGGCCTCATCGAACGTCGAGGCGAACGGCGATGATACGCCGTATATGCAGTAACAACTTCGATTCTCCTCTTCACCAACCTTTGATGACCGCGTTTTTTGGCGCGGTCATTTTTTTCGTTCAGTATGACTGGCCCGATTCGGTCACTTTGACCGCATTGATTTGGACCGAACTCACCGATATCATCCTAACCTGTTTAATTACAATGACTTAGTGCTGTGGCATGGCCATTGCTTAATAAATGCCGACAATAGTGACCCGTGTCACGAAATTTACGACCCCCAAGTCAAAGGAGATTACTTCGATGGACGAATTGAAATTCCGCAGCTTCGCACCGAAAGTGCTTGCAAGCATGCTGCTGTTGTCGATGATGACGACGCAGTTGTTTGTTTTGAGTGCTTTTGGTCAGTCGAACGAGCCGGTGACGCAGAGCAAAAGCGTTAACGGCCAGTATTTAACCGATTTAACCGCGCTCGCGTCGGCAAACAGCCTGAGCGTTAGCCAGAACTTCGATGTCGAAGTCGGCAAACTCGTTCGGGCCTTGGCCTCGAACGCACAGACACAGCCGTTGATCCTCGACGCGGTCGGCAAAGACCAGTCACTGATCGTCGATGCGCTCGCAGCACGTGTTTCGGCCGGCAGTGTTCCGGAAGCCCTCAATGGCGTCCGCGTTCTCCGCCTTGAGCTCGATCCGCTGTTCAGCGACAAGTCGAAATCGGCGGAGCGTTTCGCTGCGATAGTCGAAGAGCTTGCCGCATCGAAGAAAGATTCGATCCTTTTTGTGAACGAACTCTCGAAGTTCGTCGGCAGCGATCAGATTAGTCCGGTATTGGCGGATAACCTACTGAGCGGAAAGATCCGGATCATCGGCGGCGCATCAACCGAAGAATATGCCGCGTCGATCGAAAATGTTGCCGAAGTCGCGGCGATGTTTGAGACGATCACGATCGGTGACCGTTCAAAATCGGCGAACGACTCGACTCTCGGATTCAATGCCGATGGGTTCCGGGGCGACAACGTTTCGGCTGATCTTCGCGAAATGATGCAGAATGATCCGACCGGCAAGCGCCGGGTCGATGTCATCGTCCAGGCGAAAGATGCGGACGATCCGTCGCTTCGCGCGTTGCTTTCAAGCGGAAAGGCCCGGCTTACCGACCGTATCGGAGATTCGAACACGCTCGTCGTCAACATGCCCTTGGCGCTGCTCAACGATCTTTCGCAGAGCCGATTGGCCAATTTCATCTCCCCTGACCGTCCGACGCTGAAGATGGGACACGTTGAAAACACGACCGGAACCGCTGTGATGCGCTCGCAGGCCGCGGTTGCGGGACGTCCCGCGTACACACTGGACGGAACCGGCGTCGGAATCGCCGTACTCGACTCGGGCTTGCTCACGACCCACAAGGATTTTGTCGACGGTTCGGGAAACAGCCGGGTCGTTTACAGCCAGAGTTTTGTTCCGAGTGAAACTACGACCGATGACAACTACGGTCACGGAACGCACGTCGCAGGCCTTGCGGCGGGTCGCAACGCGTCAAATCAGGGTGTTGCGCCGAACGCGAAGATCATCAATCTCAAAGTTCTTGACGGTCAGGGACGTGGACAGTCGTCATGGCTTCTCAACGCGCTTGAATGGCTGAAAACGAATCACCAAACCTACAACGTAAAGGTTGTCAATCTGAGCCTCGGCGGCGTCGCGATCGACACCTATACAAATGATCCGGTCTGCCGCAAGGTCCAGGAACTCAATGCTCTCGGCATTCTGGTCGTAGCTGCGGCCGGAAACGAAGGCAAGAACCAGACAACCGGCGCAAAGCTTTACGGGCATATTCACGTTCCGGGAAATGACCCGAGCGTACTGACCGTCGGCGCCATCAATACGAAACAGACGGATGCTCGCAACGACGACGTCATGGCAAGCTTCAGCTCAAACGGCCCGACACGCAGTTCATATGTCAACGCGAACAACGTTCGGATTTACGATCATGCGATGAAACCCGATCTCGTAGCACCGGGCAATCGGCTGGTTGCATCGCGTGCGAAGTCGACGAGTGGGCTGGCGGTTCTCTTAGCGCAGTCCGCCGTGGCCGACAATTCTGCCGACCAGAACACATACCGGATCGCGATGAGCGGAACCTCGATGTCGACGCCGGTAGTCGCCGGAGCCGCCGCGCTTCTGTTCCAGGTCAATCCTAACCTGACCCCGAATATGGTGAAGATGATTCTTCAGTACACGGCGCAGCCGCTTGCCGGATACAACATGCTCGAACAGGGCGCAGGTCAAATGAACCTCGAGGGCGCGGTTCGGTTGGCGAAGGCGTTTCGTTCCGATGCTACATTCAATACCATGACTCAGGGTTCTAGTCTGCTTCCGACGGGCGGTGCTCTCCCGACCGCTTCTTCAACGGTCGGCGGCACGACGTTCAACTGGGCGCAGGGAATCATGACCAACCATGCGTATCTAAAGGGATCGCACTTGGCATCCCAGATGCACACCGTTTACAAGAACGGAAAATGGTTCGATCAGGGAGTCGGAAACAGTGCGACGTTCCAATATGTGCTCAATTCAAACTTCGCATCCGGCACGAACATCCTTGTTTTCCCGAAAGCCGTGACCAGCAATGGCGGTACGCTTGGAGACGGAACCTTCTATACCGGGTTCGGAGTTCTCGTCAGTGACGGCGTACTGGTCAGCGACGGCGTACTCGTCAGCGACGGCGTGCTCGTCAGCGACGGCGTACTTGTCAGTGACGGTGTTCTGTTCGGTGACGGCGTGCTCGTCAGTGACGGTGTTCTTGTCAGCGACGGCGTTCTTGTCGGAGACAACACATTGGCTAACAACGTAATTCATGGTGAAAACTAATTTCAGGAGAAACTAAGGAGAAATCACCATGACATTGCAACTAGCCTACAACGCAGAAAACCAAAGAGTGAACTCGCTCGAGTACGTGATCGCGAATGCAGTTGCCAATTTGAATCGGGTCAGTGAACTGACCGAATCCGACCGGACCGAGGTGCTCGCGTTTCTTCAGAGACGCCCCGTGCACACTGTCGTGATGACAAGCTTCATCTATGACAACGGTCTTGTAAGTCCGGCTAACCGCGGCAAATTCTATGCGTATAGAAACGCCGCCGGCGCTCTTGAAGGAGTTGCGCTGATCGGACACACGACTCTGGTCGAATGCCACTCCGACGAAGCATTGACGGCATTGGCGCTAAAAGCGCGTCAATCAGAAACGCCGATCAAGATCATGATGTCGGATGGAAATTCAATTGAGTATTTCTGGCAATACTACTCGGGAGACCAACACGAACCGCGGCTGGTTTGTGAAGAACGGCTCTTCGAAATCAAATTCCCCGTTATCGTCCGGGAACCGGTTGAAAACCTGAGACTCGCAACCGAAGCAGACCTGCTTCCGGTCGCCGAAGCTCATGCTGAGATCGCGTTCCGCGAAAGCGGAGTCAACCCCTTGGAAAAGGACCGCGACGGCTTTCTCAAGCGAGTCGCGCGGCGCATCAACCAGAACCGCGTCTGGGTGGTGTTCGACGGCGATACCTTGGTCTTTCAGACACAGATCGTTGCCGAGACAAACGACGTAATGTACCTTGAAGGTGTCTACGTCAATGCGGAGTACCGCGGTCGCGGAATCGGCGCCAACTGCCTCTCGCAGCTGAGCCGGACGCTTCTGGAAAAAGTCGATTATGTCTGCATGCTCAGCAACGTCGAATTCCGGGATGCGCACAAAGCCTATGCCAAGGCTGGGTTCAAATCGAAAGATTGTTGCGTAACAATGTTCGTTTGAATGACTTAGGAAAAAAGGTATGGACAAAGAAGAGATAAATTGCCGATAATATCTCTTGGCTGTAAACGCCGTCCATACCTTTGTTCTTTTCCTATATGACCTCAGATCGCCTCACGCGATCGTTCATCACTCCCGCTTTCGGTTCCGAAACGCTGTATCCGACATGGACAATCAAAGACTGACAAAGCTTTACATGTATGCCGTCATTGCGGCAGGCGTTGTCGTCCTTGGATTCGCCGCCTACCGGTTGCCGTTCGCAAAACTCGATCTCATCTTTCTTTTCCTTACGATTTTCATGCTCGCATTCGGGTCGCGGATCACGGTTCAGATTCCGAAGTTCAAGTCCCACATAGCTGTTTCAGATACGTTCGTTTTCATCGCGCTCGTCCTTTACGGGGGCGAGGCCGCGACGTTGCTTGCGGCGGCCGAAGCATTTTGCTCTGCCTGGCGCTTTTGCAACAAGAAGATAACCGTATTTTTCAATTCGGCGACGATGGCTATTTCGACAATGCTCGTCTGGACTGCGCTGCAGGCCGTCGGAATTACAAGTGAAGCCAAGCTCCATGGCCACGAAATGAGTGACTTCATCGTCACGTTCTCGACCATCGCGACGATCCAGTTCATGGCGAACACGATGCTGTCGTCAATCTACGGCGCGCTCAAAAGTGAAAATACATGGTGGACAACCTGGAAAACGCATTATGCGTGGACATTCATTACATATTTTGTCGGAGCGTTAACGGCCGGATTGCTTGTAATAACGATCGACCACGTCGGGTTCTCGGCGCTGTTCGCATCGATCCCGATCATCGTATTCCTGTCTCTCGCCTACCGGATGTACCTTCAGAACGTCGAGATGTCGCTCAATCAGGCTGAACAGGCGCGGGACCACGCTGAAATTCTTGAGAAACAGGCAACGGCGCTTGCGGAATCGGAGGAAAGATTCCGAAGCGCCTTCAATTATGCTCCGATCGGGATCGCGCTCGTCTCGCCGAACGGTGAATGGCTGAAGGTCAACCGGGCGCTTTGCCTGATTCTCGGCTACTCAGAAGAAGCGTTTCTGGCGACTGACTTCCAATCGATGATCTTCGTCGAGGACCTCGGCAACACGCTTATCAAGATCAATGAACTGTTGAGCGGAAAGATCCCGACCTGCCAGCTCGAACAGCGGTACCTCGCCAAGGACGGAACAACGGTTTGGACGCTGTGGAGCGCTTCGACGGTTCGCGACACGGGTCGCGACACGATGAATCTTGTCTTTCAGATTCAGGACATTACCGACAAGAAGGATGCCGAAGAGCAGCTTCACTATAAAGCGACGCACGACGGATTGACCGGTTTGCCGAATCGGTCGCACTTCCTGATGCGGCTTGAAACCGCGATCGCAGCCGCGGAAAATGATCCGAACCATCGCGTTTCGGTCCTCTTTATCGATCTCGACCGGTTCAAAGTCATCAACGACAGCCTTGGACACTTGTTCGGTGACCAGCTTTTGATCGGCATTTCAGAGCGGCTCCGCGACTGTCTCCGGCCGACCGACCTCGTCGCGCGGCTCGGCGGCGACGAGTTCACGATCCTCGTCGAAGGCCGCCACGAGATTGCCGAAGTCGTACGGATCGCTGAGCGCGTACAGGAGAAGTTTCAAGTGCCGTTCAATCTTGACGGGCACGAGGTGTTCAGTTCGGCAAGCATCGGAATTCTCCACCGCGCCGCCCATCACCACACGCCCGAAGAGATGATGCGTGATGCCGATACGGCAATGTATCATGCGAAACGGTCGGGAAAAGCGCGGCACGAGATATTTGATCAGGACATGCACGAAGCCGTGCTTGAGGTCCTTCAGATCGAAACCGATCTGCGCCGCGCGATCGAACGCAACGAATTTTTCGTCAAGTCCGCTGGCCGAAGAAATCGGATTCATCGACGCGCTCGGGATGCATATTCTTGAGCGCGCTTGCTCCGAAATGCAGTCGCTGCGCGATTCATTTCCGGACGTCGCCTCGATGACGCTGGCCGTTAATCTCTCCTGCAAGCAGTTTGCGAATTCGAATCTCGTCAACCGTATCAGTCAGATCATCGATGCGACCGGTTTTCCGGCGACACGACTCAAGCTTGAGATCACCGAATCCGTATTTTTTGAGTCTCCCGAGAAGGCGATTGAGATGCTCGAACAATTGAGAGAGCTTGGAGTCGATATCAACATTGACGATTTCGGTACCGGATATTCGAATCTCAACTATCTGCGCAAACTGCCGGTCTCGACTTTGAAGATCGACAGATCGTTCATTCTGCCGATCGACGCCGGCGGCCGCAATACCGAAATCGTTGAAACGATCACGATGCTCGCGAGAAGCCTGAATTTGAAAGTGATCGCCGAAGGGGTCGAGAATGAGAATCAGCTTGTTGAACTTCGGCGTCTGAATTGCGAAGGTGCTCAGGGGAACTACTTTTCGCCGCCGATGACGATCGACGAGGTTCGGGAGTTCCTGAGCGACGACATCCGCCGCATGATCCCCAAAACCCAACTCGACGAAATCACGTTTTCAACGCTTCAATAGATTCGGATTCCATTTTCAGCGAACCGACGCGAACTTCGCTGAACTCCGGAAATTGGAAAGAACTACCGACCTTTGGCAACGGAATATTTTCGTGCTCTTCGCGAAATTTGACGAATTTCCTATTTTTTCAGCCAGCCAAAAAGCGCATTGACCGTGATGTCGCGGTTCGTTTCGTAGATCGCCTTTGTCAGCGGAACGCTCATCGGGCAGACCTGAACGCAGTTCTGCGCGTTTCCGCAGTTCGCGATTCCGTCGTCTCCCATGACGCCTTCAAGCCGTTCGTCGATCGTGATCTTCCCGGTCGGATGCATGTTGAACAGGCGCGCCTGGGCAATTGCCTGCGGACCGACGTAATTGTCATCGAAGTATTGCGGACAGGCCTCAAGACAGCAGCCGCACGTCATGCAGCGCGAATAGGCGTAACGCTCCTGCGCGACCTCGTTCGAGATCTGTGCGCCGGGACCGAGATCGTGCGATCCGTCGAGTTCGACCCACGCATGAACCTGTTTGAGATGATCGAACATCCGCGTCCGATCGACCTTGAGATCACGGACATTCGGGAATTTCGACATCGGCTGAAGCGTGATCGAGTTCGAACCGCTGGCGAGCAGCAGATCGTCGACCAAAGCCGAGCATGATTGCCGTGCGCGGCCGTCGATGACCATCGTGCAGATCCCGCATACCTGTTCGAGACAGCTCATGTCCCAGACCGGCGGCGTTGTCGTTTTACCGTCTTTCGTGACCGGATTCTTGCGGATATCCATGAGCGCCGAAATGACGTTCAGATTCCGGCGGTACGGGATCTCAAAGACTTCCCAACGCGTTTCGCCGCCGAGTTTCTCGCGCCGCTGGATCCTGAACTCGATCATCGCGGGCGGATTTTCGAGCCGTTTCTTTTCCTGATGTCCGTTTGTTTGACTCATAAATTCTATTTGCTGAATTCAATTCGTGAATAGATCTCAGCAAGCTCCATTCCTACGCCTATCGATTCGAAATGAACTGAACTCCTGATCCCGATCGTCGCCCGATGTTCCCACGCTCCGTCGGCTTTTCGGATGAACTGCTCGACGATCGGATTTTCCTGGGAAATCAAAACGTATTCGCGAAGGGATTCCAGCCCGCGATACGAAAGCATTTTCTCGCCACGGTCGCGCGCCTCTGTTTTTTTCGACAATACTTCGACGACTAGTACCGGATTCGTCACGGTATCGTTCCGCTTTTCAAAAAGTTGCGGCTTTCCGCAAACGACAAGAACGTCCGGATAAAAAAACCTGGCCGATTCCTCAACGTGAACACGCAGATCCGACCCAAACACCCGGCAGTCGCCTCCGATGCGATTGCCGATGACCCGAATCAAAATCGAGATCACGGCAGCATGACTGACGGATCCGCCGGCCATCGCCGTGACGATTCCGGTGTCGAATTCATGACGCCGCTCCGAGCGATCCTCGAACGCCAGATATTCAGCGACCGAATATCTCTTTTCCGATTTCGCCTTCAATGCCATACATTCAGGCTTTTTTCGCCTTGCCCTTCGAATAATCGCGTTTTCGCGGCTCGATCAGTCCGACCTCGACGTCTTCGTAGCTGAGAACCGGCGATTCGTCCGAAAACTCGGCGATCGTCGATTTCAGGAACTTTTCATCGTCGCGATCCGGGAAATCCGGCTTGTAATGCGCGCCACGCGATTCGTCGCGGTTGAGCGCGCCGAGCGTGATGACACGTGCCAACTGGAGCATGTTCCAAAGCTGGCGGGCGTGCGGCACGGCCTGCGTCGCCCACAGATTCGAATCGTTGATCGAGATATGCTTGAACCGATCGATCAGCTCGACGATCTTGTCATCGGTCGCCTTCAGCTTGTCGTTGTAACGGACGACCGTGACATTGTCGGTCATCCATTTACCGAGTTCGTCGTGCAGTTTGTACTGATTCTCGCTTCCCTCGTTGCGGACGATCTGATCGTTGATTTCCTGCTGGCGCTTGAGCTCGGCCACATGAATTCCGTTCGACTCGGTGTCCCCGCGTTCGACGTTCTTTGCGTATTCGATCGCCGACGGGGCGGCGACAAAGCCGCCGTAAACGCACGAAACGAGCGAGTTCGCGCCCAATCGGTTCGCGCCGTGGATCGAATAATCGCATTCGCCGGCGGCGAACAATCCGGGAATATTCGTCCGCTGCTCAAAATCGACCCACAGACCGCCCATCGAATAATGGACGCCCGGGAAAATCCGCATCGGAACATATCGCGGATCGTCGCCGACGAACATTTCATAGATCTCAAGGATCGCACCGAGTTTTCGTGTCAGCGTTTCGGCCGGAATGTGGGTCAGATCGAGATAGACCTGATTTTCTCCGCCGACGCCGAATCCGTCGAGACAAACCTGGAAGATCTCGCGCGTCGCAATGTCGCGCGGTACCAGATTTCCGTATGCCGGATATTTTTCTTCAAGGAAATACCAGCGCTCGGCCGCCGGAATTTCTTTCGGGCTGCGCTTGTCGCCCGGATTTTTCGGAACCCAGACGCGGCCGCCCTCGCCGCGTGCCGATTCGGACATCAGCCGCAGCTTGTCCTCGCCCGGAATCGACGTCGGATGAACCTGGATAAATTCGCCGTTCGCGTATTTCGCGCCCTGCTGATAGGCGGCCGAAACCGCGCTTCCGGTACAGGTCATCGAATTGGTCGATTTGCCGAAGATCAGCCCCGGACCACCGGTCGCCATGATCACCGCATCGGCCCGAAACTCCTTGAGTTCGAGCGTCTGCAGATTCATCGCGATCAGTCCGCGGCAGACCTGATGATCGTCAAGCACGAGCGAGAGCATCTCCCAGCCTTCAAATTTGTTGACTTTGCCGGCCGACTCATATTTGCGGACCTGTTCGTCGAGCGCGTAAAGCAGCTGCTGCCCGGTCGAGGCACCGGCGAACGCCGTCCGATGATGGAGCGTTCCGCCGAAACGTCTGAAATCGATCAGGCCTTCCTGCGTCCGCGAGAACGGAACGCCCATCCGGTCAAACAGATAAATGATCTGCGGCGCCATTTCGCACATCCGCTGGACCGGCGGCTGATTGGCGAGAAAATCTCCGCCGTAAACCGTATCGTCGAAATGCTTGAACGGCGAATCACCCTCGCCTTTTGTATTGACCGCGCCGTTGATCCCGCCCTGAGCGCAGACCGAGTGTGATCGTTTGACCGGCACGACCGAGATCAGATCGACATCGTGTCCCGCTTCGGCGATCTTCATCGCCGCCGCAAGTCCGGCCAGCCCGCCGCCGACAACTGCTATTTTTAACCCGTTTGAAGCCATGATTCTATTTTGGATTTTAGATTTTGGATTTTCGATTTCGCCAATCGGTTCAGAATTTCTTTGTTCCCGTTGGAGTTGGATTCGTGCCCGATTTCTCGCTTTCGCAGAGAGCTTGCGGCAAGAGGCCGCACGGCCGGACGAATGAAAACGCGGCGTTCGTTCCGACCGCAAAAAGGCCGGCCGCGATCGCGATGCATCCGTAAAGCAATGCGCGCTGCGCTTTTTCACCGATGACGATTCCCCAATCGACCGCAAAAAGGAAGATGCCGTAACCGAGATGCCATGCCGTCGCGCCGACGCCGAGGACATAAAAGAGCAAAACGCCGACGGAACTGAAATCGTTGGCGACGATCGCGAAAGCCTGGTCGGCGTTTCCGGCGACCGCGACGCGCGTCAGATCGAGCACGCCGAACAGTCCGAACCGAAGGTGCAGCAAGTGAAACAATATGAAGAAGAAGAGAAAAATACCGGTCGTCCGCTGAAAAACATAAAGCCAGTTCCGGGCGAAACCGTAATTCTTGACATTGACCTTCGCCTCGGCCGAAATGAAGATGCCGTAGACCGAATGAAACAGAAGCGGCAGAAAAATGCCGAATATTTCGATAAACAGCAAGAACGGCAGATGGTGAATGTCCTTGACCGCATCATTGAAGACTTTGTCGCCGTTCATCGCCTTCGCGTTGGTAAACATATGCACGGCGAAAAAGATCCCAAGCGGAACGATTCCTGTCAGTTGATGCAATTTTCTCAGGAGAAAATTATTGCTGAGTTTCATTTCAATATCCTTGTTACTGGTTATGTTACTGCGGTTTGAACATTATATTTGCATGACCATTTACAATCAAACAAACGCCGTTTCAATGTTCATACCCTTGCCGTCGAAACTTTCATTATAATTAGCAATTCTGATAAGATAAAATGAATTTTACTGACAGAGTTGTTCAGGCATTCTAATTTTACAGCCACCGATTACGGCCCGTTTGAGTCGGAACCGGAAACAAGAAACGAGGACTCCGGCCAGATGCTACGGAAGAATATGCACATCGAGACCCTGAAAGTATTTTGCGATCTCGTCGATCTGCAAAGTTTTTCGCTTGCCGCCGAGCGGAATTTCATCACGCAGTCAGCCGTCAGCCAACAGATCCGCGCACTTGAGGACAAGTTCAAACGCCGGTTGCTTGAGCGCGTCCGCGGCCGCCGCGAGGTTAAATTGACACCGGCGGGCGAGGTCTTCTACCGCGAGGCGAAACTTGTGCTCGACGCCTACGATTCACTGACCGAAAGCATGCGGAGTCTCGTCGGGAAGATCGGCGGCACGGTCAAGGTCGCGACCATCTACAGCATCGGGCTCCACGAATTCCCGCCGCGCGTCCGCGAGTTCATGTCGAAATTTCCGTCGGTCAAGATCGATCTTGAATATTCGCGGACAACGCGTGTCGTCCGCGACGTTCTCAACGGACTTGTCGAGCTCGGCGTCGTCGCTTTTCCCGAACCGCGTCGCGGACTGACGATCGTTCCGATGCAGTCCGACCGGCTCGTGCTGATCTGTCCGCTCGATCATGAATTCGCAAAAGTCAGCGAGATTTCGGCGAAAGATCTGAAGGGACGCGATTTTGTCCTTTTTGAACGCGATATTCCAACGCGCAAAGCGATCGACCGGATTTTGAAGGCGAACGACGTCGAGGTCCGCAAAGTCGCCGAATTCGACAATATCGAGACTATCAAGCGCGCCGTCGAAGTCGGATTCGGGCTCGCCATCGTGCCGCACCCGAGCGTCGAGGACGAAGAAAAGAACGGCCAGCTGCATGTCATCAACCTTGCCGAAAAAGAATGGGTCAGACCGGTCGGTGTCATTTACCGGAGCGACCGCAATCTTTCACTGGCCGCAAAGAAGTTCGTTCAGTTGCTCGAAAGCGGACAACAAAAAACTTAACAATGGCGGCGATTTTGGTTATATTGTCGGAAGCCTGAATACAATTTGCCGGAGGTTGCTGATGAATTCCTTTCGACGTCTGTTCCCGTTTTTGGCGGTCGCCGCACTTCCCTTTATATTGATTTTTGCCGACCGCACCGTCGAAACGTCAGATCAATCGCGATCATCCGAAAATTACGACATCCGAGAAGACACGTCGGAGATCGCACGTACGACGCGCGCCGCGCTGGTCGCCCGTACCGGTGCTGATGAACTTACCGCCGGAGTCGTTGGCAAACGGTCCGAAAAGGCGATGAGCGGACTTCGGGCAAACGATCCCGGGGTCAGGTTTGAAGTTCATCCGTTTTTCGGTACGCCCGAGATCACCGGCACGGTTTCGGAATTCCTGACTGCAAGATCGAACCGCTCGCGGCCCGATATCGTTCGGCAGTTCATCAATTCAAACCCCGATATGTTCGGATTGACGGCTGAAAGCATCGGCAATCTGAAACTGACCGCGGACTACACGAATCCGTCCGGTAACCTGTCGTTCGTCCACTTTGAACAACAGATCAACGGTGTTCCGGTTTTTGCCGGCGAAATCCGCGCGGCGCTGACACCGATGGGCGAACTCGTCAGAGTCGTCAATGGCGTCGTCCCCGCGATCGATGTCGACAAATCGTCCGATTTCGGTGATCGCGATCGCGCCGCGTCCGTCGCGGCAGGCAATGTCGACGGCAAAGCGATCGACGCCGAGCAGATCTACTTTCCGATCGCCGCGGGCACCGTCGTTCCGGCTTGGCGCGTAACCGTCGACGACGGCCGCGCATTGTGGTATGTCATCGTCGATGCCGAAAACGGAACGCTGCTCTGGCGCAAAAACCTGACATCACATCAGACACAGAGCGCGACATACGAAGTTTACGGGAATACGACAAGCATGATGAAAACGGCCGACAGCCCGAGTCCGTTCACGCCCGGCTGCCTGTCGCCGATCGGCTGCCCGCAACCGCCTGCCGTGCCTCGAACTCAATTTACGCTGATCGGAAATGAGCCGCCGTATCAGTTCAACAATCTCGGCTGGATTGCCGACGGCGAAACGCGGACGATCGGCAACAACGTTGAAGCCGGGATCGACCGCGACGGCGCAAACGGAATCGATCCGAACGGCTGGGCGTTCGGCAATCCGAACCGGAACTTCGTTTTTGCATACAATCCGGGCCCGGGTCTTCCGCCTCCCGGCGATGCTCCGGTACCGACGACGCAAACATATCCGCCCTCGGCATTTCAGCAGGGATCGGTGACGCATGCATTCTATCTTGCAAACCGTTGGCATGATGAAACTTATCGACTTGGGTTCACGGAACAGGCGAGAAATTTCCAGGCCGATAACTTTGGACGCGGTGGTCTTGCAGCCGATTCGCTGATCGTCGAGGTTCAGGATATTTCGGCAACCAACGGCGCCAATTTCGCGACGCCTGCCGACGGCACACGACCGCGCGGTCAGATGTTTGTCTGGACCGGACCGACCCCCGATCGCGACGGCGCACTCGATTCGCAGGTTCTGACGCATGAACTGACGCATGGATTATCGAACCGCCTTCATGGCAACGCCGTCGGGCTTTCGTCGAACATGGCGCGCGGAATGGGTGAAGGCTGGTCTGATTTTTATGCGCTCGCATTGCTTTCGGAGCCGACTGACGATGCATGCGGAACGTACACCGTCGCCGGCTACATCACCTATCTGATCGCGCCGGGCTTTGAGGGAAACTACTATTACGGAATCCGGCGGTTTCCGACGGCGCGGCGCGGATGTCTCGGACCGAACGGCCGGCCGCACAATCCGGTGACGTTTCGATATCTCAATTCCGATTGCAACACGCTGATCGGCACGACAACCTCTGATCCGCCGCCGAGCAGCGCGTTTCCGCGCGGTCCGATCGGCGTCACGATCTGCGATCAAACGCACAACATCGGCGAGATCTGGTCGGCGGCACTTTGGGAGGTCAGGGGATTTCTGATCGAGGCTCATGGAGCGACCGAGGGCAATCGCCGGGCGCTTCAATACATCACCGATGGCATGAAGCTGTCGCCGCTTAACCCGACGCTGCTTCAATCGCGCGACGCGATCATCGCCGCCGCAGCCGCAACCGATCCGGGCGACGTCGTTCATGTCCGGCGTGGTTTCGCATTGCGCGGAATGGGCGCTTCGGCAAGCATTCAGAACACCGGAACCGGAAACAACAACACCGTCGTCACCGAAGCCTTCGACGTCTTTCCGAACGCCGTCATCGGCAGCGGATTCGCGGTCAGCGACTCGCCGGGAAACAACAACGGCTCTTTCGAACCCGGCGAGCCGGTTCTGGTAACACTTCCGCTGACAAACACGACGGGCCAGACGATCACCGGACTGACTGTTACCGCCGTCGGCGGCGGATCGGCAACCTACGGCGATATCGCAAACGGCCAGACGGTCACGCGGACGATCGCCTACACTATCCCGATCGGCGCGGTCTGTCCCGGAAACCATTCGATCTCTTTCAACATTTCCGGCAGCGTCGGCACAACAACCGAATCGCGCACGATCTTTGTCGGGACGATTTTTTCGACTGCAACGTTTGAGAATATGACTCCGGTGACGATCAACGCGACCGGCGCGGCTTCGCCGTATCCGACCGTAATCAACGTCAGCGGAGTGCCGACCGGCCAAAAGCGGCTGACTCTCGAACTGACGAATCTGACTCATACCTTCCCGAGCGATCTTGATCTCATGCTGGTCGGGCCGGGCGGGCAGAAATACGTCTTCTTATCCGATACCGGCTCGAACTTTGCGGTCAACGGCATCACGCTGACATTTGATGATTTTGCGCCATCGCAACCCGGGTCCGCGCTCGTTGCAGGCACTTTCAGACCGATAAATGCGGGTGCCGGCGATCCATTTCCGGCGCCGGCACCGGCCGCTCCGTACCTCGATGCGGCCCCGGCCGGATCGGCGACTTTTGCCACCGCCTTTAATCTCGACAACGGCGCCGTCAATGGCGATTGGTCACTCTATATCAACGACGACGCTTCGTCCGACAGCGGATCCCTCGCCGGCTGGAAACTGAAGATCGATACATTCGCTTGCGTGGTTTGCCGCGCCTGCCGGGCAACGGGCGCGCGTTCCGACTTTGACGGCGACGGCCGCAGCGACATCAGCGTCTTTCGTCCGGGCGAGGGCATCTGGTACCTGAACCGGTCGACCGCCGGATTTGCCGCTGTCAATTGGGGACTTTCCGGCGACCGCATCGTTCCCGGAGATTTCGACGGCGACGGCAAGGACGATATCGCCATCTTCCGGCCGTCGGACGACGCAAATCAGCCCGACTTTTACGTGCTCAGAAGTTCCGACTCAACCTACGCTGGATTCTCGTGGGGAGTGGTCGGCGACATTTCGGTGATCGGCGATTACGACGGTGACCAACGCGCTGATCCGGCGGTTTACCGTCCGTCAAACCACACCTTTTACGTCCGTCACAGCTTCGATGCAAGCGTCCGCATCTTCTCGAACATACCCGGCGGCTTACCGCTCGCCGGAGACTTCGACGGCGATGGCAAGGCCGATTTCGCGAGTTACAGCGTCAATGGCTGGTATTTGGCGCAGTCCATCCAGAATTTCGCATCGGTCGGATTCACACAGTTCGGTGCCGCTGGCGATCAACCCGTCGCCGGCGACTATGATGGCGACGCGAAGGACGATTTCGCGGTCTTCCGTCCGACCGACCGGACTTGGTGGATCCGCGGATCGACGATCGGCGTGCGGACGGTTCAGTTCGGCTTATCAACGGATCAGCCCGTGCCGGCCGATTACGACGGCGACGGAAAGACCGATATCGCCGTCTTCAGGAACGGCGTTTGGTACATCGACCGATCGACGTCCGGAATGCTGATCACGCAGTTCGGATTAACGGGCGATACCCCGACGCCCGTCGGATATCTTCCTTGACCAAGGGTTTGACTGGCTCGCGGCGCGTTTGATAGAGTTTCCAGTTTCGCTCTGCCCCGAGTTTTTACTGAGAGTCAGCAAACATGTCAGATAGAGAATATTCGATCCGTTTTGAGGATCATCTGGATTATTTGCACGTTTTCGTCGAAGGCGACCGTGACAGTGTCGAGATCAGCGTCAGTTACTGGACAGAAGCGGTAAATGAATGCCGCCGGCTTGGCCGGACAAAGCTTTTGATAGAAGAGAGTTTGGGTGACAACGGCACGGCCGCCGATCATTACGAGTTTGCGACAAAAGTCGCGACGATCATCGGCGATTCGCTGACCGTGGCGTTTGTTGATCGGCTTCCCGAACACGATCAGCTCAACCGGTTCGGAGAACTGGTTGCAAGCAATCGCGGTTCGTGCGCCAAGGTTTTTGAAACGGCGGAAAAGGCCGCAGCCTGGCTGCTTGCAAACTGATCAGGCGAGCGCCGTCATTCTCGAAGTCGGCGAGATCTGATTGAGCGCGCTGCTGATCATCGGCGCAAGTCCCTCGGTTTCCATGTAGTCGCGTCCGAGCAATCGCCGAAACCTTTTGTCCTTCGATTCCCCATTCAGTTCCTTCAGCATCCCGCGCATGAACGCCGACACGAGTTCGGGTGAAAACTGGCGCCCCGCGTTACGCGTCAGATCTTCGATCACCTCGCCCGCCGGACGTCGCCGTTTGTAAGGCCGGTCGGTCGTCATCGCGTCAAACGAATCCGCCAGATTGACGATCTTCGCGATATACGGAATCTCGCGATCGATCAAGCCGTCCGGATAACCGCGGCCGTCGAGCCGTTCATGGTGATATTTTGCCGCCAGCGGTACGTCGGCGTACGGATGATGGATCGGGAGCAGAATCTCGTATCCGACCGACGGATGTTTTGACAGTTCAGCCGATTCCTTGGCGTTGATCCGGTACGGCGCGTTGATGATGTTGCGTTCGACGGTGAGTTTCCCGACATCGTGCAGATATCCGGCGACCGCCGCGCCTTCAACCTCGGGTTCATCCCAACCGAGTTCGGAAGCGATCAGCTCAGAGTAACGTCCGACGCGCACCGAATGCCCTTCGGTGTATTTGTCCTTGCAGTCGATCGCGGTCGCAAACGCTTTGACCGTATCGGAATAGGTCGTCTTCAGATCATCGTACAGCCGGCGGTTTTCATCGGCGCGCCGCTCAAGTTCCGCCATCAGATTGCGCTGCGCGATCCCGACGCCGATATGCCGCGCCATCGCGCAGATGATGTCTTTGTCGTAGTTTGAGTACGGTTCGCCGTTCGCCTTTTCGCCGAGCATGATGACGCCGACGATTTCGTCGCGGATGACGAGCGGGATCAGCAGTTCGATGCGCTTCTTCTCGAAACTCTGATCGTAAATCTGAAAAAACGGGAGCACCTTGGCCTGGCTGACTTCGATCGGATACAGGCCGTTGACCAGAAACTGGCGTTCGTCCTCATGGCACAGCGACAGGCTCAGCGGAAATTCTTCGCCGAAGCCGCGAACGACAAGCATGTTCAGCTCCCGTCCGAAGCGCGAGTAACGCGCGATGCCGCCGCGCATGATCGCGAGACTGCCGAGCAGCAGATGGAGCGACGTCCGCATCATCTCCTGAAAATTCTGCTTCTGCGCGACTTCGCTTCCAAGTTCGGCGAGCGCGCCGAAAGTGTGAATCAATTTCTGTGAATTTTCCATAAATACGCCTCCGATCGCCTAAACCGCGCCGACCGGGTCAAAATTCGCAAAATCAGTTGATCCTCACGTGATTCGTCAACCCAAGCATTTCAAAAAGTTCGTGAGTCTCTTCCCGAACGTCGGAAAAGACGATCTCGGCACCTGAATCTTTCGCCGCGTCGATGACCCCGAGCAGGATTGAAACCCCGATCGAGTTGACGATTTCGGTCTCCGAAAAATCGACGACCAGTTTCTTGACGCCGGCCGTCAATTTCTGCCGGCATTCCCTTTCAATGGTCTCGCCGGTCAGTTTGTTCAGATAGTCACCCGCGAAAACGGTCGCCGTTTCCCCGGCCGGACTGACGGTAATTGTATTTGTCTCCACGATTTACAGTGCTGCAGGCTAAATTCAAGGCTCGAACGTTAAAGTAGTTCTTTAACTTCGAAAAGTCAAACAGTTTTGACTTTTGGACTTCCGCGATACCGCCGCAACTCAAATTGCCGATTCGTTAGAGTTACGCCTTCAGGCGTGAAGCTATTGGATTTTGGAATTTCGAGACCGGGAGGTGTAATCCGGACCCTTCAAATCCACAATTTGTATATTTCCCTCGATCTTTTCCAATTTACGATTCCCGCGGATTCGGCCAAATTAATTGTTGACATAAATGAGGGGGGGGCTAGACTTACCGCATTCACAAACAAACGTAAACGGGGATCTCGGTGCATTTATGCGCCATCTCCTAGAGATTTTGATCCTGGTCATTCAACGCTTTTAGCAAGGAACCCGTCTTATGACTCATGCTCGGATTTGTTTTCGAATCGTCCTTTTAGTATCAATGATGCTCCTTTCCAAGTCGGTGCAGGCGTCTGTGTGCGATCCGATTGTCATTAGCGCCGCACCAGTCGGTTTCAAGACGATTGAACTGAGCTGGAATGACGTAACTCCGAATAATAGCTACTCATACGTACTTCACTGGGGAATAACGGGCGGTCAAATGAGCTCATTAAGTGTGACTGGTGGTCAGCGCACAATGAGTAATCTCGATACAAACGTTTCCTACAGCTTTTATCTGACGTTGGCTTCTTTCGACGGTTGCCCTTCGCGCCAATCAAATACTGCCACCGCGACCACCAACGACATTGGCGACCCGTCGTTCTCGGTCGTGAACGGACCCGGAATGGAAACGGGAACGGTGACGGTCAACTGGTTGGAAGGTGTCGACCAATATCTCATTTATGGCCGGCCAGCCGGAACGTCCGATTTTAGTTCGCCTTTCGTTCCAACAGTTCAGAACCCAATGCCGCCTTTCGAGGTCACAAGCTGGCGACCGGTCGCGGGTTCTCAACTGCAAACCGGCGTCGCATATGAGTTCTTCCTCCGCGTCAAAAGCGGGTCGCGGCAAAAGGACACTGGAATCCAATCGTTCACGACGACCGATATTGCGAAACCCGAGCTGATCCCGTCACTCGATCCTACCGGAGTTGCGAGACTTTCATGGGCGCCGGTGCCCAATGCGACATCCTACGTCCTTCAGCGTTATGACCATGGGAGCAACACCTGGCAAACGCAAGGGAATCACCCGTTTCCAACTGATTCGAGCAGCCGGTTTTACCATCTTGAGACGACCGCATGGTCTGGAATT
>JBGASE010000094.1:0-13321 GCA_044229875.1 Pyrinomonadaceae bacterium
ACGACAAACCGTCGGACTTCGACGCGACGATTCAGTATGACGGACCGATCGTCGGCGCGGTACCGCCGCAGACCGATCCGCAACCGCCTGCTCAGGCCGGTATTCAGACCGAGGTTTTCATCAAACCCGACATGACGTTCGATGAACCCGCCGCGGCGCCGACCTTGGTTCAGCCGCCGCCGGTTCCGAGCAGCGAAACGCGGATTCCGGATGCGACGATGCCGATCGTGGACGTCAATCAAACGGTGCCGCCGGCGCCGCTTCCCGATGCGACAATGCCGGTCGTCAATCTCGAACCGCCGGCACCGGCGCCGGATGCGAATACCGCGTCGTTCAGTGATGCTTCGGCAACCGCCGGTTTTGCCGCTCCGGCGAGCCCGTTTGCCGAAAGCGGTTTCGGTCAGACGCCGCCGCCGCGTGATCCGGAGCCGGCTCCGGCAGCGGTCGCGCCGGTCGTCGAAAAGAAACGCTCAAAGGGATTTCTGATCGGAATTCTCGTCGCGCTGTTTCTCTTCGGAATCCTTGGCGTCGTCGGCACCGGCGTCGCGTGGTACGTGTATTCCGGTCAGGGCGGGTTTTTCGGCGGTTCCGGAACTCCGACACCGACTCCGATCGAGGCGCCGACGCCGACCGCGACGCCGACGCCGCTCGGTCTGTCGGATGACAATTCAAACTCCGCGACGCCGACGCCGACTCCGTCGCCCGATACGACGCCGAGTCCCGAGCCGACGCCGGTGATTGAGCCGACGCCGACGACGCCGCAAACGCGTCCGACGCTGGCTCCGCCGACTCCGCGTCCGACCCAGATCATCACGCCGCCGACACCGCGGCCAACGACGAAACCGACGGTCAAACCGACCGTCAAACCGACGCTTCGGGGGCGCGAGATCCCGCAATAGTTGAGGCTGAAATGAGAATGAAGAAATTCTTGGGCTACATATCACTGGTTCTTGTCTTTTCGGTCGCTGCCGGTGCGGTTCAATCCGTCGCGGCTCAATCGAAAAAAGATCGCGAGCGTGCGCGAAAAATTGCTCAGCAGGGCGATAAGCTGTTTAACGCCAAGGATTACCGTGGGGCGATCGGGCGTTACGCAGAAGCAATCGTACTTTTTCCGGGCTATGCCGCCGCGCATTTCTGGAAGGCAAACGCTCACTACTATCTGAAGGAATACGATCAGGCGATCGTCGATTATGACGCCGCAATTGCAAAAGGCTACGAAAAGCCGGTCGAGATCTATCGCGTCAGATGGCTGATATTCTATGACCGCGGAGACCTCGATTCGGCAATGCGCGATCTTCAGGAGCTGGCCCGGCTTGAGCCGAAGAACGCGAATCACGCGTTTGCGATCGCCAACATCCAGCAGTCCCGAAAGCAATTTGCTGAGGCCGTGACGAACTATAAACGCGGACTGCAGCTAAAGAACGACGAGGCGGATGCGCATTACAGTTTGGCCGAGTGCTACTTCAATCTCGGCGACTACATCAATCAGGGGTTTTCGGCGCTCGAGGCGATCAGACTCAAGACGAAATACGTCGGCGAATCGAATTTTCTTGTCGGCGATGCGCTCTACCGCGTCAAAAAGTACGACGAGGCGATGGTTTATCTTGAGCGGGCGGTCGCAATCAAGCCTGAAATCTACGGAATTTACGCGCCGCTTTCCGATATTTACCGGATCAAGAACCGGTTTCAGGACGCGATCGAAACATCGAAGAAGGGAATTGCCCAATATCCGAAAGACGCCGGGTTTTACGTCAGCCTGAGCTGGTTTTACAGCCTTGCGGACCGGGCTGCGGAGGCCGTTACGGCGGCCCAGACGGCGATCAAACTTGATCCGAAACAATCGATGGGGTACACGAATCTTTGCCGTGCCCAAAACGATCTCAAACAGTATTCGGCGGCCGTTCAATCATGCAATTCGGCGCTCAGGCTTAACCCGGGAGACGGCGAGAGCCATCTTTATCTGGCGCGGGCATACGAGTTTCTCGATCAGACGACGCGTGCAGTCGAAAATTACAACAAGGCGATCACTGGTCTGATCGCGTTCACTCAGGCGAATCCGGATTATTCGGATGGATTCTATTTGCTCGGAAACGCGTATTTTGCGCTTCAAAAGGACAACGACGCGATCAATGCATATCTTGAATGCCTGCGCCTTGCACCGAACTTCGCCCGGGCACGCTACACGCTTGGCTATTCATATCATTCGACGGGAAATCGGGCGGCGGCGCGTGAACAGTACAACATCCTTCGGACGCTCGATCCGAATCTGGCTGAAAAACTTCGTCAGGTGATTGAAAAGTAAGCGGTTCCGGGCTGAATGAAAGTGTCTTGCAAGATTGCTCCAGGTTTATTAATTATGAACAAGATCATCGTTTTCATGATCATGATGCTGGCGTTCGTTCCGTTTGCGATCGCTCAGGAAAAGCAGATTGAAGTCCGGATCTATCTCCAGAAAGACACTGAGTTGCCCGACAACATGATCCGGTCGGATTGGGTCTACGTAAAACGCAGAGTTGACGCGAAATCTCCGCTCAAAGGCGCGCTTGAGAGGTTTTTCAATCCGCAACTGACCTCGGATGAAGAAAAGCAGAAGATTTACGAAACCCATTACGGAATGAAGTTTGAAGGCGTGACTCTCAGGAACGGAACGGCGACGGTCAGATTTTCCGAAACCGGTGAGTCAAACTACGGCACCGCAAGCGGCGGGCTCTTCGCCGAAGGCATCACGAAGACGGCAAAACAGTTTCCGAGCGTGAAGCGTGTCAAAATCTGCGTCGTCGGCGAAACGAATCTTGACGGCGAGTATGACCGAAGGATTTTTCTACCGTGCAAATAGCCGTTTGACCGACCCAATTACGTAAATGAATCCGACGATCAACACGGAAAAGACGAGAGTCTTCAAAAACCCCGCATTCTTAACCGCTTTTGGGATGTTGATCGTCGCCGGCACCGGTGTCTATTTGTTTTTTCAAATCCGAATCGCCGGAGTTCTCGTGTTTCTGACCGGACTCTTGAGCGCGGCGTATTTCCTTTTGATCGCGCCGCGGTACGTGACCTTTAGTCCGCACGGCATCGCCCAACGTGGCCTTTTGCGCGGCTGGGCATTTGACTGGAGCGCCGTCAGCCGTTGGAACCTGATCTTGCCCGGCCAAGGAAAAAAGGCCATCTGGTTCATTGTCGGCGCCAAACTATACAAGATCAACCCGGAGTTTTTCTGGAAGAACGATGTCGATGTGTTGAAGGCCTATTTCGAGGCCTACTGCGGTCAGCAGGCCGATGGCGCGAACCGGCTCGACGCCAGCTTCACGAATTTTCTAAGATAAACCCGAAAAAGCGCAATAGATTATTTCCCGCTAAATACGCGAAAAACGCTAAATTGTCTGATGACGCGCATTACGATTGTTTATCTGCGTTAATGCGAGAAACGAGATGAGCTTCATCTTCAGATATCCTAAATAGCCGTTTTTCGCGGATTTCGCGTGATTCGCCGACAGACTCTCTTCGACGCAAACGCCGGAATATCCCGACAAAAATCAGGCCTCAAACCGGCTTCCCATCAGGAAATACGCAAGATTCGGTGCTTCGTGCGAACGGTCGTAGCCGACCAGTTCGACGTATGCGCGGCCGGCCTGTGGTTCGCCGTTTGCCGAACCTTCGACGCCGCATGCTCCTTCCCAATAGATGATCATCGTGGTGCCGCGCGTGTCGAGTTCCTGATCGCGAACGAAAGGCGTTACCGTCAGGTCGAGCCCAAAACGTTCGCAGGTAACGCGCCAGCCGCTCGGGTACGTCGCGCCGGATCGCGGCGACTTCCAAAAACCCGTCGGCGTGATCGAGAATTCATCGCTTTTGAGCGGCGTGAATTCACCGTCCGCGGCGACGAAAGTGCCGCTCGAAAAGGCCGAGACATGATCGTTGCTGTCGCGAAGCTGGTAGCACATCAGTTCCGTGCCGTTGTCCAACTGGATCGAGAACCAATCCCAGCCCTTTTGGTTTTCGGTCGGCTCCCATGTTCCGAATTCACGATCCATCCAGGCCGAACCCCTGAAATGCTCGGCGCGGCCGTTGCGGACGATGTCGCCCTCCATCTCCATCCGCGTGTACGCAAAGTAGCGCGACGCTTCGCCGGCATCCTTGTATGAAACGCCGTCTTTGGCGCGGCCGTTCAGGACGACGGGCTTTGCCGGTTTCAGGTCGGCCTCGAAGACGATGCCGTCGGCCGTTGCCCGCAGAATCTGTGTTCCGTGCGATTCACGGAGCGACCAGTCGCCGAGCCGCAAGTGAAAATGATCCTCGCTTGCCGACGCCGGATCGTCAAACCAGCCGTTTGAGCTCTTGCGGTGCGCGTATCGGAATGTTTCCGAATCGATATCGGTCAGCGCGAAATGCGCGAAATAGATCGGGTTTCCGAGAATCCGCAACGGAACCATCGAAAATTTGTCGAGATCGGTGCGTCGTTTGAAAAACACCAGTTCGAATCCGAAACGGTCGCCGGCATCCGTTTCGCCGTGCCCGGTGTAATACCACCACTCGGTCTGCGCGTTCGGATGCGCGAAGAGATCGCGCGACAATACGACCGGTTCGAATTCGGTTCCATCCCGAAGCGGTTCGGCCGGTCCGGCCAGAGTCTCGACAATTCCCTCGATCACGTCCGTCGCCGATCGCTGAAAATTATCGAATAAATTGTCGTTGTTTGAATCGTTGAAAAGATTGTCGTTGTTTCCCATCCCTTGTTCGTATGCTCCTGTTGAAATCAGAATACAAAACGACAAGACAAAGTTAAAGACGACACGGCGGGACGCGGCGTGAACGCACTATTTTTTCCGCGGCAGGTTTGTTCTGACATTGACGCGCTGGATCTTGAGCACGACGCGGACCGAGTCTGCCCGTTTATCAAGAACCGCCGGAACGAACGGTGCGTCTTCGGAGTCACGTCCGAGCGCTTTTTCAAGTTCGAGCAGCGCGCGCGAATCGTCGAGCGGCACGACGATCTCTTCAACGCTCGCCAGCCCATCGCTGAAAACGTCGGCGACGACGACCACTTCGTCATCTTTCATGTGGCCTCGCGCCAGCGATTTTGTGAGCGCGATCAGTGCACCCTGCGGGTTTATGCTCGGAGATTCTCCCGAAACCGAAAGCCTTTCGGCCGCCAGCCCCGAAGGCGTGATCGTGTCCCCGATGTTCGACGTCGTCGGCGTCGGCGGCATGAAGATCGGCGTAAACTCCTGTCGCGACGCAAGATCGCCGTACTGCACGTTCGCGTTTGAAAGCAGCATCCAAAGCAAGGTCAGCCCGATGACGATCGCCGACGCCGTCGCGACTGCATACGGCATCACCTGCATTTTCAGGAATTCGATAAGATTCGGGGAAAACCCGCCGAAATACGACCGACGTGTCCTGACGATCTCGGTCCGAACAGCTGTTTTGACCGTCGAGGTTAGTTCGATCGGCGCCACCGGATTCGACAGTTGGCGGAGATCGGCGCGAAGCGCGCGGTAATCGTCGAGCTTCTGCCGGCAAAGCGGACACGTAGTCAGGTGCGAATCGACCGCAGCTTCTTCTTCCGGTGACGCAAGTCCGTCCGAATAAAGAGACAGGCTAAGTTGTAAATCTTCGCAGTTCATTTTCTTTGTCCGTTGCACGCCATTCACCCGGAACGGCGTGATTGCTTGTTGGATAACCGACTGACCCCGGCTGTCCTCCTTGCGGAAAACAACGATTTGCCGTCGTCGTCAGTTTCGGCGGGTTCGACTGATTCGCTACTTGCTTGCTGGTCAGTTTTCAAACAAGCCGAACTTTGCATTCACTGACTTTTCCGGCGATTCGTACCTTTCGACTATCGTTTGGCACCGAGTTATCGTCTCACGGTAAAACCGGGGCGAGTCAGTTATCCACCAAGTAAGTTTTCAATTCCGGATCCTGGACTCCGATGTCACCGGATCGATCGATGATCAAGCATCGCGGCATACGCGACTTGATCGGTTTCATGCCGCTTTCAGCACCTTTCTCAGTTCCTCACGTCCGCGCGCAATCCGCGACTTGACGGTTCCGATGTTGACGTCGAGCGCCGTTGCGATTTCTTCATAGGTCAGCCCTTCGATGTCGCAAAGCACGACCGCCTCGCGGAAATTGACCGGCAACTCGCCGAGTGCATTGCGCAGAAGCCGTTCGCGTTCGCGCCGCAGCGTGACTTCTTCCGGGTTCGGCGCGTCGGTCGAAAACGTTTCGCTGAGCGGCGTCTCGGTCGGCCCGAAGCTGACATCGAGCGAGATCGTCTGATCGCGTCGCCGTCGTTTCCACCATCTGAACCGGTTTCTCGACTCATTGATCGCGATCCTGAAAAGCCACGTTTTCAAATTCGCCTCACCGCGGAACCGGCCGATCGCCCGCAGCGCGCTCAGAAATGTTTCCTGCGTCAGATCGCGTGCCTCTTCCGGATCCTGCGTCAGCCGGAAAAGAAGTCCGTAAATCGCTGCCGCATGCCGGTTTGCAAGCGTGTCGAACGCTTCGGCGTCGCCGGCTTTGAGTCGCGCGATGAATTCGGATTCGGCGGAGCCATGCAAAGAGCGTGCGGCCGTTTCGGCGCGCCCCAATTCCTCATCGTCCAATGTGACTGACTTGCTGAAGAACATCTCCTGCCCAGCGATCTCCAACCCGGAATTTCAAACTGCTTTGTCCGCTTCTGACGCGGACTGAACTGTTAGACACCGGAAATTCCGCTTTGTTCCCGAAAAATCGCATGTTTCGTCGAAAAAAATCCGGTGAACCCAATTAATCCGACTTATCCGAGTAACCATTTGCCACACCTGCGGTTTTACGCTAAATTAACTCTTTTGGAAAATCTCCAATTCAGCTGATTATATAACGAACAATCACTCGATTGATTGCAATTTTTAAAGATGGCACGAAAGAAAAGAACTCCTGAAGCGGTCCTGCCGGTGACGGAAGAGAAGAAAGAAGTACCGCAGTATCGCGACGCGTTTCAGTCGACGTTGACCAAACAGGTCGAAGACGTTCAGGGTAAACTCGAAGGAAAGGGAAAGACGATACTCTACGCGCTCGGCGCCATTGCCGTGCTTTTGATTGTCGGGATGATCGTCTGGCGTTGGTCGGGTTCGAATGACGCGAAGGCGCAGGCGGCGCTCGGAAAAGCGATCGAGACGTCCTCCGCGCAGATTTCGGACATTCCGCCTGCTGCCGGTTCAACGATCAAGACGTTCAAAACCGAGAAAGAACGCGCCGAAGCGGCGATTGCCGAATTTCAGGCCGTTCTCGACAAATTCGGCGGCAGCGTCGGCGAAAAAGCGAAATATTTCATTGCCGTCAACAAACTGAGCATCGATCGCGCGGCGGCAACGGCCGAACTCGAGTCGCTTTCGAAAACTTCGGGTGAAGTTGGAAGCCTTGCGAAATTCGCGCTCGCGCAGGCGAAAGCGGCGGACGGCAAATCCGATGAAGCCGCGACGCTTTACCAGGAGCTGATCGCGTCGTCGGATCCGGTGATCGCGAAGGATTCAATCCGGTTTGCGCTCGCTGAACTGCTCGAAAAGCAGGGCAAAAAGGAAGAAGCCGTGAATCTTTACTTTGAGATCGCCAAGACCGCGTCCGAGGCACGAGATTCCGATAAAAAGCCCGTTCCGATGGGATCGACGGCTCGAAATGCGAAGGATAAAGTCACCGAACTGAATCCTGAAAAGGCTAAAGAGATCGTCGAGCCGACTCCTGAAAGTCCGCTTGGCGGCGGAAATCTCCCGCCGGTTCTTCAGCAGTAATTCCGAAAGTTGCAATTCCCAAGGGCGCGCGGTCTTCTTCGGCCGCGCTTTTTTTGCGTCGTTATACCGTACCGGCGTCACACAAAGCCGGTTCAGGTATCTGCATCAGTAAAAAAAGTTGATGTTATCCGCTCGAATGGAATTACAATACGTGAAATCAGGAGGCCGGACATGGAAGTTTTTTCAAGCAAGAAGAAGGGCGGGAAGGAATTGGTGCGCGTCCGCGCCTATCGCGGAGACGCAATGACGCTGCTTTGTTTCGATGTCGATCAGAGCATTTTGGCGGGACTTGCCGGATTCACGATCGAGTTTGAAACCGCTATTGGCAAATCTTTCATTTACAACCGGCTTCGATTTCCGGATGCCTTCCTGTCGGCCAATCCGCAGATTCCGCGGGGCGACCGGAACTCGACGCTCTATTCCCCTATCCAGCGATTCAGCTGGGTTCATGTTCCGAGCGTCGGCGACGGCGACCAGGTAGTTTTCGGAAAATATACTTATCGAATTACGCCGCGGCATATCGTCGCCGGCAAACTGGCCGACCTCGACGAAACTCTGACGGTCGAGTTCGAGATCGAGGTCGACGCGTTTACCGACGGCAAGGTCGACGTCGGATTCACGCGCGGGTTCATGTCATCGACGTCGTACGTGAAACGGTTCGGGCTCGAAAACAAGAAGATCAGGCCGAACGAGACCGATCTGCTTTTCGACGTAAGCAAAAAGTCGGGAACCGCGAAACGCTGGGACAATGTCTCACGAAGTGAACAACCGGTCGATTACACGTTTGAAGAGCAGCACCGGTGGCTCGGCTGGCAGGCACGGGCACGGATCCTGGAATTTCTGGACGAAGCGATCGCAGATCCGGATATCGTTCTCAAGGTTTTCGCCTATGATCTTGACGAGCCGGTTATTTGCGCGAAGCTTCTGAAACTCGCGGTCGAGGACCGTCTCCGGATCATTCTCGACAATTCCTCGACCCACGTTGGCCCGACCGCCTTTGAAGATATGTTCGCGGCTGAATTCGCCGGACTTCCGGGAAACCCGGCGAACTTTGCCCGCGGAAAATTCGGTGCGCTCGCGCACTCAAAGGTATTTATTCATGTCCGGAACGGCATCGCGACCATGGTCCTCACCGGCTCGACGAATTTTTCAACCAACGGGCTTTACATCAATTCGAATCACGTCGTCGTTTTCCGATCGCGGAAAGTCGCGAAACTTTACGAAGAGGTTTTTGAAAGCTCGTTTGGGGCGAAAATGGTGTCATTCAAGGGCAGCGCGCATTCGACGACCGATTACGCTTTTTCGGGGCCGGGCTTGCCGAAATTCACCGTGACGTTCGCGCCGCATCCGAAAGCGGATGCGCAACGGATCTTTGACCGCATCAGTCAGCGGATCGAATCGGCCGGGTCCGACGTTCTTTTCGCGATCATGAAAGATACCAGTGCCAGCAGCATTCTTGATTCGGTCAAGAAAATGGTCCGAAGTTCGAACGTTTACACTTATGGAATTACCGACACGATCGGAAAAACGAATGCCGATTACGGGGTCTTTTTGTACAAGCCGAATTCGAAACGTGCGGTTCGTGTCGCCGCCAAAGGCATTTCGAATATTCTGCCGCCGCCGCTCGGCGAAGTCCCGAAGATCTCCGGATACGCGATCCATCACAAGTTTGTCGTCGTCGATTTCAAGGGGCCGGACCCGACCGTCTATTGCGGCTCGAGCAATCTCGCGTTCGGGCCCGAGCAACGTAACGGCGACAATCTGCTCGAAATTCACGATCGCGATATCGCTACGGTTTTCGCGATCGAGGCCTTTCGTTTGGTCGAACATTTCCAATGGCGGAACAAGGAGTTGAAGGCCGACAGGATGACGCTCGACGATCTGACCGATCCGTCCGATCTGTGGTACACGAAATATTTTGATTCGGCGGATCTCCGGAATCTCGAACGGCTGAAGTTTATCGCTCCGAGTTGAATCTGAACGGACGGGTTTGAAAAAATCATCGCCAATTCGTACTTTGTAACTAGAAACAAACTACGGAGAATCTTTTTTGAGCGATAATCGCCGGCGGGCAGCCAATTTTGCGATCAGGGTGTCGCCGAACCATTATGTGACGGCGATCATGCTGGCGTCGTTTTTCGGGGCGTTTTTTCTTTATCTGGAGTGGATTTCGGCGGGCGGCGCGATGCTCGTGCTCGGTTTCCTAATCCTGCCGTTCCTTGCCTTCACCGATCGCATCGCGTTTGACGGACGGCGGCTTCGTCGGACCGGGATCATTCCGCGATTCTGGGCGTGGTTCAACAACTACTATTTCCAACTCAAGATCTCTGATATCGAACAGGTCGAAACCCATTCATTGCGTGCTCTCAAACGCGGCGGCAACGTGTTCTACAGATACCGGACGGCGATCAGTGGTCGCGGGTTGCGGTTTGTCATCGCTTCGGGCGGTGAAGAGTACAGGCAGATGGTCCGTGAGATTTTTTCGCGCGTCCCGGCGGACATCCTGGATAATCGATCGCTCGAACTCCGCGATTACCTTTCGGAACCGAAAGAGGTTCTGATGAAGGCCGAGTTCGTTCATATCCCGAAAGCAGACGTACTCGAGGACGCTTTGCGAGAAAAGCGGCGGTCGGCGTTGCGGAAACCGGTTTCCGGCGATCCGGCGAAAGCAGTCGAACTCCGGACGCTTGCCAACGAACTGCGGCTTTCAGGCTATCTTCCGCAAGCGCTCGAGGCATTCCGCCGTGCATTGGTGATAACGCCGGGCGATAACTGGCTCCTTTACGAATTCGCCCGCTGTCTGAACTCATATGCGGCCGCAGAACGGAACGAAAAACTCAGTCGCCGCGCGTTCGCTTCGCTGAGGCTTGTCGAGAAACGCGTCTCGGACGACGGCGAGCTCCTCGCACGCGTCGGCGAAGCTTACTTTCAGTTCGGCGATTGGCAGCGAGCTCAAACCGCCTTCCAGAAATCGGTCGAGATCATCGAAGAGAGCTTCAGATCGGCGCGTGGATTGGCCGAGATCGCATTACGCGAAGGCAAGATCGCGCATGTCATCCATAATTTCCTGACCGCCAATCGTTTGGCCGAATCGCCCGCATTGCGGCGATGGACTCAGAATGAAGCGGAGTATTTTTCAAGGCTTAACGACGATGAGGAGTACATGGAGATGGAGATCGGGCGGATCAACCTGCTCGAAACGTTCGAACGCTCGAAGCGGTCGGCGTTGCGGATCGCGATGTTGGGAATGCCGGTGATTCTTGTGGGAATGCTTCTCGAAGACACGTTGGTCGCGAACATCGGCTGGGCCGTTGCGGCCATTTCACTCGTTGTCTGGCTCGCGATGATCGTTGCCGTCAATCTCTTCTCGTCACGGATCCCGACCGAGATGGTCGCCGGGGAAGAATAGTTGGGGTTACCGTCAGAGTTACGCCTTCAGGCGTGAGATTCCAAATTCCGATTTCCGGACGTTTGACCTGGAATCTGGAATTTGGAATTTTTGAATTTCGTATGTTCTCACGCCAGAAGGCGTAACTCTAACTGGCGTAACTCTAACAGGTAACTCTGACAAGTTACTTCTTCGCCGCCGCCTTCTTAACCTTCGGTGCCGCTAATTTTTTTTTTGAACCCGCGGCGGGCGGGTTGAGCATTGCCGACCATCGGAAATCGGGCGCCGTCCGTCCTTCTTTGACGATCTCCAAAACCAGTTCGGTCATCGCGTCGACGATCCACCGATGATTCTTTTCGCCGACCGATGCAATCTCGGCATCAGGCGCCGGATTCATAAAGTCGATAGCGTACGGAATACCGTCCTTGATCGCGAATTCGACCGTGTTCAGATCGTATCCGAGCGCCTCGCAGATCGTGATCACGTCTTTCTCGACACGGACATGAAGTTCCGGCGAAAGGTAATCGTCAACGTCAACGTACTGCATTCCCGAAAGATACGGCTTCGACGGATCATACGGCATGATCAGGACTTTCTTCCGTCCGACGCAGTAACAGCGGACGAACTGATCGTATTCGATGCCTTCCTGAAGCGTCATGCAAAGCGTCCCCGACTGGTTGTATTCGACCCAGAGTTCCTCGAGCGAATTGACCTTCGAGACGTTCTTCCAGCCGCCGCCGTCGTGCGGTTTGAGGAACGCCGGGAAACCGACATAGTCGACGACGCCCTGCCAATCGATCGGGAATTCGAGATTTCTCAGGCTTTCGCTGACGATATCCTTGATGTAGGCGTGCTGCGGAAGGAGCACCGTTTTCGGGATCGCGACGCCGATCTTTGCGGCGAGACTGAAGTTGAAAAACTTGTCGTCAGCCGACCACCAGAACGGATTGTTGATGACGTAGGTTCCTTCAAGCGCCATGCGTTTGAGCATCGCACGATAATACGGAACTTCGTGCGAAATGCGGTCGATAATGACATCGTATTTGAGTTCCTGATCGAGGCGAATGCCGCCCACCGTTACCATTTCAGCAACGACTTCGCCATTGCCGCGCTCATTGATACTTTTGATAATTGATTCCGGGAACGTCACTTCGCGCCCCACCAATATCCCGACTTTCTTCATTTAATATATTCCTCTTTTCCAATTGAAATCGTTTGTATGATAATTGCTCAGAATCGGAAGCTTTCCGAAACTCTTGATTTTAATTTAACGGCAAAAGGGAAGCAAGGCACTCGACGCAAGTCAGGGCTGATATGACCCGCGCGAGCCAAACCATGGAGACGGCAAGAAGACGACATTCAAAAGCAGGCATCGGCGCGCTGGTTTGCGCGCTTATGTCACCAATGTTGTTCTGCGGATTCACTGGTCTGGCGCTGGTTTACGGCTTCGAACGATTTGCGGAGTTCGTGGTCCCGGCATTCGTCGTCGTTTTCTTGACGGCCGCCGCCGCGGTGATCCTCGGTATTGCGTGCCTATTTCAAACCGACACGATTAGGGGCGCCGGTGTTTTCGGACTGGTGATCGGAATTTTTGAGGTCGCCGGCATCGCGGGCGCCGTGATCATCGCCGGTTATCTGGTCGAATCGCTCGGAAAGGCCCTCGGTTCAGGCTTCGGCCGGATGTAGTCCGTTTCGCTTAACGGCCGCCGATCGATACGAAACCCGCCCAATAATACGGATGCCTGTACCTCGCGTCGCGAGACGTCTGAATCATTGATCTGCGTAACGCTTCCGCGACCGAAGCCGACTTCCGAGATCTCAGTTCACGATGAAATCCGATCATCAGCTGCGAGGTGCTCGCCGAATTGACCATCCACTGACTTGAAACCACGCGCGGCACTCCGGCGACCGCAAATGCCCATGACAGCCCGATCATGCCTTCTCCGGCGCCGACTCGTCCGCGGCCGGTTTCACAAGCCGAGAGCACGACGAGATCGGCGTTGAGCTTTAATTCCATGATCTCCCAGGCTTCAAGCAGCCCATCGTCGTTGTTTTTGTTGCCGGTCGATAAAAGCAAATGCGAATAGAGCGGTTCGATCGGGTCGGTAACGCCATGGGTCGCAAGATGCAGATATCGAAATCGCCCGGCCTCGGTTTTCCA
>JBGASE010000279.1:0-2835 GCA_044229875.1 Pyrinomonadaceae bacterium
GGCGTTCGCGCTTGGCGACGGAGCATTCCTGTTGCAGATCTCGGTTCCGGGTTCACAGGCGACGGTTGAGATCAGCGACGACCGCGGAAACCGCAGCAGTTTTGTGATCGCTTTTCCGTCGGGTAAGGTCATCCGTCAATTTTAGTGCGCGGCGAAAAATTTCTTAGGATTCTGAAAACTAACCACGAACCTGCGGGTTTCGGCATCATAGCAGCCGATCCCGTGTTGGTGATCTGACCGATATGAGAAAGACGCTATTATTCATTTTCCTGAGCGCGATCGTCTTTGCGCTCCCGGCAGCCGCTCAGAAAAACCGCCTTATCAGCGACATTCAGGGCGAGGGCAACTTTTCGCCATACCTGAGGGAACCGGTTCGCGTTTACGGTATCGTCACGGCCCGCGTCCGTAATGGATTCTATTTACAAACACCGGACGCCAAGGTCGATGCCAATCCGAAAACGTCTGAAGGCATCTTTGTGTTCACGCGAAACGAACCCGATGGCGAAGCGACGGTCGGAAATCACGTGTCGTTGACCGGTGTTGTTCAGGAATTTACGCCGAGTGCCGATCCGAACAGTTTGGGGATGACTCAGATCTCAATGACTAAAGGGCGCGATTTTATCTCGGTCGAATCAAAGAACAACCCCTTGCCGAAGCCGATCGTGCTGACGGCGGATGATTTCAAGCCGAACACGATCGATCAGCTTGAGAAATACGAAGGGATGCGCGTTACCGCCGGCGACCTGCTGGTCATCGCGCCGACCGACGGCCGAGTCAATGAGCAGACCGGGAACTCTGAATCCGACGGCGTTTTTTACGCGGTTCTTAACGGACCGCAGGCCGACCGGACTTTCCGGACGCCGGGATTCAGTCGCTATGACTTCGTAATGCTGCGCGATAAAGAACAGGACCGGATGCGCAAGCTGTTTCCAAACCTGGTTGTTTTCGATCACAACCCGGAACGGATTCGAGTCGAGAGCGCCGGACAGTTGGGCTCGCAGCCGGTTGATGTGACCGCCTTCTCGACTGTCAAGAACGTCACCGGCGTTGTCGGTTATTCGTGGCGGGCATATTCGATCCTTGTCGATCCGGGCAGCAAACCGGAAGCCGCCGGACACATCAAGGCGCGCGCGTTTCCGGCTCCGACAGACCGCCAGTTCTCAATCGCGGGGATGAACATCGAACGCCTGTTCGATGAGACGGACGATCCGGCGGTTGATGAATCGATCATCAACAGCGACGGCTTTGCCCGCCGGCTGAAAAAGATGTCGATGGCAGTCAGGCTTTATCTGCAGAGTCCGGATGTCATAGGCGTTGTCGAGGCCGAGAATCTCGATGTTCTCAAGCGGCTCGCCGAGGCGATAAACAAAGACAGCGAAGCGGCCGGCAAGCCGAATCCGAAGTACGAAGCTTATCTGGTCGAGGGTAATGATCCGGGCGGGATCGACTCAGGCTTTCTCGTCAAACGCACCCGTGTCGAGGTGCTCGAAACCGTGCAGTTTGGAAAGGATTTGAAGTTCAAGCATCCGCGGACGAAAGATGAGCTTCCGGTCAATGACCGACCGCCGTTTCTGTTGCGCGCGGCGATCAAGGACGGTGAGAAATCGTTCGAATTCACGGCGATCGTCAATCACCTCAAGTCGTTCCGGGGCTACACGGAAGAAAAGGACGCGGAGTTTGTCCGAACGAAGAAGAAGCTGCAGGCTGAGTTTCTCGCGAAATATGTTTCTGAAAGGCAGAAAGCCAACCCGTCCGAGCGAATTGCGCTTGTCGGAGACTTCAATTTTTACCAATTCAACGACGGGATCATGGACGTCATCGGAACGATCATGGGAACGCCGGCGGCGAAGAACGCGGTCGAGATCGCGTCAGACGATCTGGTCGATCCGGATCTGACGAACCTCGTCGACCGCATTTCAAACCCGGCAACGCGCTATTCGTTCGTCTTTGACGGCAACGCCCAGGTGCTCGACCACTTCATCGTCAATCAGGAATTTATGAAGTCGGTCGTCGGATTCGGTTTCGCTCATCTGAACGCCGATTTTCCGGAGATCTACCGCAACGACCCGAACCGCGTCGAGCGCTTTTCGGATCACGATGTCGCGGTTGCGTTCTTCAAACTTCCTTAGCGGTCTTTGTAAGCCTGGATCGCTTCGGAAGCGCCCTCATGCATGATCTCTGGCTTGTGGTACTTCCAGTATTTTTCAAATTCTTCGTCAGTCATCGAGGGATTTTCCGAACGCGTTTTCGCCTTCAGGAATCCCTCAACCCACTCACGTATTTCGGGACTCCGGTTCATTGCCGTCCGGGCTCCGTGCATCAAATTATCTCGTTCCATATTTTGTCGTTAATCGTCAGTTCAGCGACCATTCCAAAAACCCTTGACCGATCTTTTGCGTAGAACTCGCTCCGGATGTCATGATTGACGCAACTAAGTTCGTGCGTACGTCATCCGACAGAGAGCTTTGGGGGAATTCTTCGTGAAAAAATATATCGTTTCGCTGGTCCTCGTTTTGTTCGTCGCAGTGCCCTTCAGTTTTGCACAGCGAAAGAAACCGGCGCAAGTCAGAACAAATTCATCGGCCGTCAAGCCGACCCCGCAACCGACGCCGGCGGGGATCGAAATTCCGTTCGTCACCAGAACGCTGGCCAACGGGCTTGAGGTGATCGTTCTTGCCGACAACAGCAACCCGCTTGTGACCGTCGAACTCGCCGTTCGCAACGGTTCGTTTACCGAGCCTCCCGAACTCAACGGACTTTCTCATCTTTATGAGCACATGTTCTTCAAGCGCAATCTCGCGATTTACGTTTTCGCGTGCGAGAGGGCGCGAGCCG
>JBGASE010000095.1:0-12899 GCA_044229875.1 Pyrinomonadaceae bacterium
TCAACGGCCATGTTTACCCGCAGATGGAACTGGTAAAAAGCGAATCGGTGATCGGATTCCGGCAACCGATCCTCGTTCATCGCGGGCTCGCGGGCGGAAAGTTCGATGACGTTTCGAAATCGTCAGGCGTTCGCGATCTGCCTGTGTTTTCCGGCCGCGGCGCGGCCTTCGCCGATCTCGACAACGACGGACTCGTCGATGTCGTGATCACGAACCACGGCGACCGGCCGACCGTTCTGATGAACCGATCGGTGAATTCGAACTCGCGGCTCGCGGTCAGGCTCGCCGAAAGCGGCGGCAACCGCGACGCGATCGGTGCGCGGGCGACGCTCAAAACCGACAAACGTTCGATGATCCGCGAGGTACAGGCCGGATCCAGTTATCTTTCGCAGAACGACCTCAGGCTCCATTTCGGGTTCAGCGCCGACGAAAAGATCGAATACCTCGAAATCCGCTGGAGCGACGGAACGATCGAGAAGCTGACGGGCATTGACCGCGATCGCCAGATCAACGTTACTCAGGGCAAGGGAATCGTCGGGTTCACAAACTTCAGAAAGTGGATAGGGTCCTAGCTTGTGGTATTCGCCAAAACAAGGGTGGTTCAAAACACCGCAGATCCTTGCAAAAATTCTGCAAAGGAAGAAAACGAACTTGCAAAATCAATTGCTGACGAGATTGAAGAAACGGATTCGCTTCCCGAAATTAAGTGGACGGCGCATCCGATTCGACTTCCTGCAACTCACTGTCTTCTTCAAAATGTTTCAGATTTCGTGCGATCAAACTTGCAAACTCAACGAAAAACTCATGTGACATTATCAATTTCGCCCGTGGGGTAACGGCTAGTCCCGTCTCGGTATTCACCGTTTGAACCTCGCCGATTAGCATGTTGGCGTCAAATTGACTAAATACCAACTGAGCGTGATTTACGTACAAAGTCTGAACATCGCTTGTAACAAATGTCACCTTAGGCGGAACTTCTGGTTTTGTCTTTTTCGGCATATTGATGTCGCGTATTTAGTTTCTAGCCAGCGCGGCGGTATTCCATGTAACGTGTGCCACTAATTTCAGGGCTACTGATCTTGTTTCTAATTTGCGTTGCATCTGAATGGGGGACTTCGACTAAACCAAGTCCAATCAATTCAGGCTGAACTGCCCGGGCATTCACGCTGGATGAGCGCAAATGCAAGCGAGACGCCATCCGCTTACGCCTCGCGCGCCCGGAGTGAAAGACCAAATCGTCCGTGAACGACGCTCTTTCCAGTGTCGTTCTTCCAAATTTGGTGTATTCGTCGAGAAACGAGCCGAAGTCGTCAAAGCTCACATTTATGCGCAAATCAAACGCTTTCGCCAATTGACGCAAAATACGCAGCGTCCAGGCTTCGTAGTTGACATTTTCAAGAACTGAAATCCTCTCCTGCTTCATTCCGACACGTTCGGCCAGCATTTTTTGTGTCCAACCACGTTGTTCGCGAAGTACCTTGATTTGGGTTGCGATCTTAGCGTTCAAGAACTCGTTGACATAAACTTCGCGGTAATCAGGATCGTGAAACTCCTCGAGCAACGCAGTCACAATCTCATGATGTGAGTCGCGTATGTTTCGTTCTTCGTTCTGCATGATTTATAACCTCCTCGCGCCGAAATACCGCTATTGTGAGAGCGTCCGGCGGATCGAATTCCCAATCGATTTCAAATGCGCCTACCAACAAAACAAATTCCTCAGCGTCATTTGTCGCTGCAAGTTTACAGAGCAATGGTCGAAGCTTAGGGTTGCCTTGAATCTTCAATTTCTTAATGTGCCGCACGCCCGTGTCGGCCAATAACTGCGGGGGTAATGAACTTCCAAAGCTTGCCAGCATGTCAATCTTCTGCTGAAGTTTGATGCGTTGCCGCTTTGGGACGGCGACGACCCACGCTTTTATTGCATCGACACCATTTTCATCAATGTAATGCCAAATTATCGCCATATTGATAATATGATAAAATTCTTATGAATGCAATTCATATCCAAGGGTGGATAAGAATCTTGTTATACCTTTGATACGATAAATGGGCCAACCGCAATTGGAAGGCTTGTGTCGGAGGTGCGAGTATTCGTTCAAAGGACCAAATATTAAATGCGGTGAAGCCGCCGTTTCCCAGGAAACCAGGCTGTGTCATGAATGAAACAACAACATAAGGATGATACAATAAGAAATCACTTATAAGCAACCTCTTCTGGAAGAAAGTGACTTTTGTTGACTGGTACAACAAAGTCGGATATCGTAATTGCCGTAGTCTGAACTGCCCGGAGAAATTTATGAAAAGCATGCTTTATGTCTTCATTTCGGTGATACTGACTGCCGCCGCCGCGGCCGCGCAGGGAACTGCGCCGACCATTGCCGACAATGCGACACCGCAGGACAACGCGATCAAGATGCGGTCGGTTGAACTTGAACGTGTCAAACGGGAGGCGGCAAAGAAGGACGGCAGCACGGCGCCAGCGATCAATACCGCGGTTGAATCGAAGTTTCCGCAGATCAAAGAGGACTTTGAGGGCATACAGATTGCCGAGGCGGCAATCATCAAGACGTACACGACCGATAAGGTGATCGACTACTCGCTGATCGCAATTTCGGCAGAAAATATCGGAAAGCACGCCGATCGGCTCGATTCCAATCTTTTCGTCGCCGGATCGCCGGAAGAACCCGAAGTTAAAAAGGAAGAATCGGAGAAAAAGATGCCGGTGCGTGATCTGATAATCGCGCTTGACGAAGCCATCGGACGCTTTGTTTCGAGCAAGATCTTCAGCAACTTCAAGGTCGTTGAACCTGAGGTCGCCGCCGGAACGCGCAACGATCTTCTTCAGATCAAATCGATCAGCATGAAACTGGCGGAGGCGGCCCGCGCCATGAAGTGAGAAAACTGCGGATCACAATATCTGCTCTTTTTGTTGGAGCGACCGCGTGTGGCGTGGCGACGGCGCAGATTTCGCCGACGCCGGTGATCAACAATGAGATCCGTGATCCGTCGTCGATCCGGATGCGGTCGCTCGAGATCGAACGCATCAAACGCGACTCAAAAGACGCTTCGGCGAACGGCAGTCCTGACCGGATCGTGAATCCGGAACAGGTGATAGCTGATTTTGAGGGGATTCAGAAGCTTCAGGCGAAGATCGTCGCCGAGTTCCGGGCCCGCAACCGCGCGCGCAAGATTGCCGGATTTGCGGCGGAGATGGCAAAGCGCTCGGCACGCCTCGATCGCAATCTCTTCGGATCGCGCGAAATTCCGACAGCCGGAATCGACGCTCCTACTGAAAAACTGATTATCGAACTCGATGCCGCGTTGGCGGAGTTTGTCAGCAGTCCGATGTTTGCCGACGGAAAACTGGTCGATCAGAAAGAGGCGGCAACGGCCGAGGCCAAACTCCAACGGATCATCGCGCTCGCCGGATCACTCGGGCGGATTGCCCGAAAGTAATCTACTTGTATGTGATCAGGGCGTACGACTTTCCTTTGTAAAGCCGAACGCTTTTGTTATCGGCGGTCAGCATCACCGGACGCGGGCGCCTGAGATCGGGATCGGATTTTATCGGCGCCGACAGGATCAGTTTGCTGCTGAGGTCGAAAACATTGACCCGATCCTTTGAAAATCCGAATCCGTAAGCGCCGGTTGCGAGCTTCTTGCCGCCGATCGTGATATTCGAGTCGGTGATCAGAAATCCCTCGTATTGGCCGCTGATCTCGGTCGAATATCCCGATGTGTCGACGAGTCCGACGATGATGAAACGGTTTTCACCGATCTTTGCCGCCGCCGAGTTCCGCATTTGGGTTTCGGCTGACTGGCCGGCGAAATAGAAACCGGCCGGAACGATCGTTTTGAGCGCGTCGCCGGCTAGAATTTCAGGCTTTGCCTGAGCCGCGGCGAACCCGGCCGCGAAAAGAACGGCAATCGCCGTCAGAAATGTGATTCGGATAGATTTGAAAAGCTTCATGATGTTGACGGGTGTGATCGGCGTAACTTTGTTCGATCACCATTGAAAACGTTGAAAAAGTATCTTGATGAAAACGCGTTTTTTCAATAGAATACACGCACAAGCAATTCCAGTTCTTCAAAAGGTTAGCAAAACAATATGAAAATCCAGAGTGTAATTGTATCACTTGCGTTACTGTTCGGTCACTTTTGTCTACCACTGCAACAAAGTTATGCGCAGTCGGCGTCCGATGTTCCCGACAGCCAGTCATTTTTTGAAAAGACAACCGTGCCGCCGAAGCGCAAAGACAATTCGGCCCGCATCGAAGCGTTGCTTCGAAAGATGACGATCGAGGAAAAAGTCGGGCAGATGACGCAGCTTGAACTCGGCATGATCACCTCTGGAAGCAATTCCGACATTAAGATCGATCCCGAAAAACTGGAAAAGGCGATCGTCAAATATAAGGTCGGCTCGATCCTCAACGTCGCCGGCCATGCTCTGCCGCTCGAAAAGTGGTGGGAAGTGATCGGTGCCGTGCAATCGGCGTCGGCAAAAACGCGGCTCAAGATTCCGAACATCTACGGGATCGATTCGATCCACGGAGCGAATTACGTCCGCGGCGCGACGCTTTTCCCGCAGCAGATCGGGATGGCGGCAACCTGGAACCCGGCGCTGATGAAACGCGGCGCCGAGATCACCGCGATGGAAACCCGCGCGGCGGCGATTCCGTGGAGCTTTTCGCCAGTGCTCGATATCGGCCGGCAACCGCTCTGGCCGCGTTTCTGGGAAACTTTCGGCGAAGATCCGTACCTCGCGAAAGTGATGGGCAACGCCTTCGTGCGCGGGCTTGAGGGCGATGACGTGAGCAAAGACATCTACGTCGCTTCGAGTCTCAAACACTATGTCGGCTACGGATTTCCGCTCAGCGGCCGCGATCGGACCTCGGCCTGGATCCCCGAAAACTACATGCGCGAATATTTTCTGCCGACCTTCGAAGCCGCCGTCAAGGCCGGCGCGCGGACGGTGATGGTCAATTCCGCCGAGATCAACGGCACGCCGGGCCACGTCAACAAATATCTGATGACCGACGTTCTCAAGAATGAATACAAGTTCGACGGATTCATCGTCTCCGATTGGGAAGACATCAAGAAGCTGGTTTCGCAATGGAAGATCGCCAAAGACGAAAAGGAAGCGACGATGCTTGCCGTCAATGCCGGGATCGACATGAGCATGGTTCCGTCGGCATACAGTTTCCCTGATCTGCTGCTTGAGCTCGTCAAAGAGAAAAAAGTACCAATGACCCGCATCGACGACGCCGTTCGCAGAATCCTGCGCGTCAAGTTCGAGCTCGGACTGTTTGAGAATCCGATGCCGAACCCTGCCGTCAAAGCGAATTTCGGAAAACCCGAATACGCCGCGGCGAGCCTCGAGGCGGCGCGTGAATCGTTGGTTCTGCTGAAAAACGAAAACGGTGCGTTGCCGCTTTCGAAGGGCAAGAAAGTACTGGTCACCGGTCCGACCGCCGATTCGCAGGTTTCGCTCAACAACGGCTGGACCTGGGTCTGGCAGGGATCCGAGCAATCGCTTTATCCGACGAACAAGATGACGATCCAGCAAGCGATCAAATCGAAGCTCGGCGAAAAGAACGTCGAATTTGTCCAGGGCACCAAGCTAATTGTCCCGCCGGGCGCGCCGGTTCCGACGACACCGACGATGACCGATGTCGAAGTCGATGTCGACCGTGCGGTTGAAGCCGCCAAACGATCGGATGTCGTCGTGCTTTGCCTCGGCGAAGGATCGTACACCGAAACGCCCGGAAACCTGACCGATCTCGCGCTGCCCGAAACGCAGCTTCGGTTCGCCGAAAAGATTATCGCCACCGGTAAACCCGTCGTGCTCGTCCTTGTCGAGGGCCGCCCGCGGATCATCAACCGCATTGCTGACCGGATTCCGGGCATCCTGCTCGCGCTCAACCCGAGCGACGAGGGCGGCTCGGCGATCGCCGACGTCCTGTTCGGCGACTACAACCCGAACGGCAAACTTCCGTTCACCTATCCGCGGCATCCGCACAATTATCTGACCTACGATCACAAGCTTTTCGAGGTTGAGGAAACATCGTTCGGAAACGTCGCAACGACGCCGCAATTCAATTTCGGACACGGACTGAGTTACACGAGTTTCGAGTATTCGGATCTCAGTCTCGACAAAAAGACGGTTCCGATGAACGGTTCGGTGACGGTTTCGTTCAACGTCCGCAACACCGGATCGCGGGCCGGAAAAGAAACGGCGATCCTTTATCTGCGTGACGATGTCGCGTCGATCGCACCGGCCGGCAAGCGTGTCAAGCGTTTCGCCAAGATCAGTCTCGAACCGGGCCAGAGCCGCCGCTTGTCGTTCACGCTCAACGCATCAGATTTCGCGTTCTTCGGCGCCAACGGAAAATCGACCGTCGAAGCCGGCGATTTCACGGTCATGGCCGGCGGACTCAAGGACATGTTCACGCTTAAGTAGAAAATCATGAAACGTGCCGGAATACTGTTTCTGCTTCTGATCTCGTTCGCCGTGGCGGCGCTTGGCGGTGAAATTTCCCGGCGCCGCGCGGAACGGCTCGGCGTCGGGATGAATCTTTCGTATCTCGACCATTGGTGGAAGGGGACGAAAGAAAAGCATTTTTCGGATTTTGCAAAACCGGGAGAGGCGGCGCTGCGCGAAAAGATGTTTGCCGACATCGCCGCCGCCGGATTCAAGACCGTTCGCATTCCGATCTGTTTCAGCGCCTGGATGATGCTCGGCAAGCCCTATGAATGGGACAATCCGGAAGGCCCGAAAATGGCGGATCAGTTCGTCAAATGGGCGCTTGCAAACAACCTGAACGTGATTATCGATCTTCACCACACGGAGTTCGACGGTTCGATTCCGGAAGCCGCGAATCCCGAACGGATCGTAAATCTCTGGGTGCGGATCGCCGACCGTTACAAAAAGACCGATCCGGAACGCGTTTTCTTCGAACTCCGCAACGAACCGCATCACATGACGTCCGAGGTCTGGCGCTGGCAGGCCGAGCAGATCATCAAATATGTCCGCGAGATCGCACCGAACCATACACTGGTCGTCGGGTTTGAGGAATGGAACGGGCGCAAGGCGATGATCGATTCAAAACCGTTTGCGGACCCGAACATCATCTATACCTTCCACTATTACGATCCGTTCCTGTTCACCCATCAGGGCGCGACATGGGCCGGCGTCGGCGGGATCGAAGATGTCCGTTACGTTCCGTTTCCGGCTGGTGCCGAAAAGATCAAGGTTCCGCCAAAGGCGCGCGGGCAATGGACCGAAACGTTGATCCGCAACTACCGTGAAGACTCGATGGCCGAGAAAATGTTCAAGGACCTGAAAGCGGCGAAAGACTGGTCGGTCAAACACGATGTTCCGATATTTGCCGGCGAATTCGGCGCTCTCACACAGTTTTCGAACCTTGACGATCGCTGCCGTTACGCGACGACTGTTTACACCGCGTTCGGCAAGCTCGGAATACCGAACGCCTGGTGGGAATGGGACGGCGGATTCAACATGTTCGGAAGCGAGCCGATGAAAATTGCCGACTGCATGCGATCCGCGATCGATTCATTTGCGGCGGCGCGGACCGAAACGCGCTAGAATACGCTCATGAAAAAGACATTCGTTGCAGTTCTGGTTCTATTTGCGTCAATCGGGGCGGGTCAGGCGATCGCCGATGATTCGCTCACCGCGGCGCGACGCGATCTGATGCCGGTTCCGGCCTCGGTCGAATGGCAGTCCGGGCGGCTCAACATCGACCGAAAGTTCCGTTTCGCGTTCGAAGGCGCCGTCGATGATCGGTTGCGCGCCTACCTGCATCGCGTGATGCGCCGGCTTGAAGGCCGGACGATTTTCGAATTTCAGCGCGATGCGGCCGCCGATCCGGCATCGGCGCAATTGCTGATCTCGGCGCAGACGACCGGAAACGCGATCCCCGCGCTCGGCGATGACGAATCGTACACGCTCAGGATCGACGGAACCCGGATCAGGCTTGCGTCGCGGACGACGGTCGGCGCGATGCGCGGGCTTGAAACGCTTCTGCAACTGCTTGAACGCGACCGCGACGGATTCTATTTTCCGGCGGTTTCGATCGATGACCGGCCGCGCTTTGTCTGGCGCGGTCTGATGATCGATTCAGCCCGGCATTTTCAGCCGATCGAGGTTCTCAAACGAAATCTCGACGCGATGGCATCGGTCAAACTGAACGTTCTGCACTGGCATTTGACCGAAGACCAGGGTTTTCGGGTCGAATCGAAAAAGCTTCCGGAACTTCATCTTCAGGGTTCGGACGGCGATTTCTACACCCAGTCTGAGATCCGCGACCTCATAAAGTACGCCGCCGACCGCGGGATCCGCGTGATGCCCGAATTCGACATGCCGGGACACGCTACGTCATGGCTGGTCAGCCATCCTGAGATCGGCAGCGCGCCCGGACCGTACAAGATCGAACGCCTTCCGGGAATTTTTGATCCGACGCTCGATCCGACCAACGAAAAGACCTACAAACTGCTCGAAGTCTTTTTCACCGAAATGGCGGCGCTGTTTCCGGACGCCTACATGCATATCGGCGGCGACGAGAACGAGGGCAAACAATGGAACGCGAACCCGAAGATCCAGGAATTCATGAAAAAGAACGGGATCAAGGACAATCACGCGCTCCAGACCTACTTCAACAAACGGATCCTGAAATTTCTGCAAAAGAACGGAAAGATCATGATGGGCTGGGACGAGATCTTTCAGCCCGATCTTCCGAAAAACGTCGTCATTCACTCGTGGCGCGGGCAAAAGGCGCTTGCCGAAGCCGCACGTCAGGGATTCATGGGCGTGCTTTCGAACGGTTACTACATCGATCTGATGCAGCCGGCATCGGATCATTACGCCGTCGATCCGCTGCCCGCGGACACGACGCTCACGGCCGATGAACAGAAACGCGTGCTCGGCGGAGAAGCGACGATGTGGAGCGAATGGGTTTCGCCCGAAACGATCGATTCGCGGATCTGGCCGCGGACGGCGGCGATTGCCGAGCGTCTCTGGTCGCCGCGTGAAGTACGCGAGACCGACGACATGTACCGGCGGCTCGAAATGGTCGCGGTCAGGCTTGAAGAACTCGGGCTGACGCATCGCAAGAATCAGGGAATGCTCTTCCGGCGGCTTGTCGACAGCGGCGATTTCAGCGCGCTGCGGACGCTGATTTCGTTGGTCGAACCGGTCAAACTCTATCGCCGTTACCAGCTTCGCCCGCAAACGATGCTGTCGCCGCTGACCGGATTGATCGACGCCGCGCAGGCCGATGCGTCGGGAGCGCGCGATTTCCGGCGGCGGGTCGAAACCGTCATTCGGACAAAATCCGGACCGCGCTCACTGACGTCGATCTTTGACGCCTGGATCTCGGCCGGCGAATCGCTCAAGGTCGAGACGGCGAAAAACCCGGCGTTGTTTGAGGCGGCGCCGCTCGCCGCCGATCTCGTCGAACTCGGAATGCTTGGCAAAGAGATCGTCCGCATCCACGAATCCGGAACCGCGCCGTCGGCGGACTGGACCGACGCAAAACTTAAGCGTCTGGCCGAGATCGCGAAGCCGCGCGCGGCGGTCGAATTTCAGGTTGTTGAAGCGATGAAGGCGCTGATCGCCGAACTCGGAAAATCAAAGTAACCGAACAATGAAAAAAGAAATGACTCGTCGAAGCTTTGTCGGGCTGAGCGGACTCGGAGCGCTCGGCCTCGCATTGGCCGGCGGAATTCCGGCATCGTCAAAAAGCGCAGACAAACTGCTTTTGTACGCCGGAACATACACGAACAGCGGCAAGAGCAAGGGAATCTACGTTCTTGAATTCGATCTCAAAAAAGGAACTTTGACGCCGCGGCACGTTGTCGACGGCGTCGCCGAACCTTCGTTTCTCGCGATCGCGCCGGACCGAAAGCATCTCTACGCGGTCAACGAACTCGTCGAGTTTGACGGAAAACCGAGCGGCTCGGTCAGCGCCTTTGCGATCGACGCGACCGGCAATCTAAAGTTCGTCAACCGCCAGCCGAGCCTTGGCGGCGCGCCGTGTTTCATCAGCATCACCGCCAATGGCCGGTTTGCGCTCGTCGCGAACTATGTCGGCGGAAATCTTGCGATCCTGCCGATCAGCAAGGACGGATCGCTCGGAACGCCGCTCGCGCCGATTCAGCACACGGGATCAGGTCCGAACCGCGACCGGCAACTGGCGCCTCACGCGCATTCGTTTGCGCCCGACGCCGCGAACCGTTTCGCACTCGCGGCCGACCTCGGTACTGACCGGCTGATGATCTACGGCCTCGACGCCGAGACAGGAAAGCTCGTTCCGGGTGCGGCGCAGGCATCATTCGCCGCCAAACCGGGCGCCGGACCGCGGCACTTTGCGTTTCATCCGGCGGGCCGGCACGTGTTCCTGATCAACGAACTTTCGCTTTCGATCACATCGCTCAACTACGACGCGGCGGCCGGAACGCTGACCGAGATCGAAACGGTTCCGACGCTGCCGGCCGGGGCTTCCGCGACCGGTGCGAGCTGCGCCGACATCCATGTTTCGCCGAACGGAAAATTCGTTTACGGCTCGAACCGCGGCCATAACTCGATCGTTGTTTACAGATTCGATGCGAAGACCGGAAAGCTTTCGCTTGTCGGGCATGTTGCAACCGGCGGAAAACGACCGCGGAACTTCGCGATCGATCCGACGGGCCGGTACCTGCTCGCCGCCAATCAGGATTCCGACTCGATCGTCGTTTTCAGGATCGACGGCCGGACCGGCAAACCCGTGCCGACCGGCCAAACGGCGGCCGTCCCGGTTCCGGTCTGCCTTAAATTCATGGAGCCGATCAAATGAAGACCTTCAAACGACCTGCGGCGATCGCCGCAATCGCGCTGATCTTCGCGTCGGTCTGCGCGGCGCAAGCCAAATACACGCTTTCCTTCAGCGATGAATTCAACGGACCACGCGGACAATTGCCGGACACGGCGAAATGGACGGCGGAGATCGGCGGCGAGGGCTGGGGAAACAGGGAATTGCAGTACTACACGGCGTCTGCCGAAAACGCCTCGCTCGACGGCAAAGGCCGGCTCGTGATCCGCGCCGCGAAGGCCGATCCGGCGGCGGCGCTCAAATGCTGGTACGGACCGTGCCGATTCACTTCCGCGCGGCTCATCTCAAAAGGCAAGTTCGAACAGCTTTACGGCCGGTTCGAAGCGCGGATCAAGCTGCCGCGCGGACAGGGAATCTGGCCCGCGTTCTGGATGCTCGGCAATGACATCGACGTTGTCGGCTGGCCGAAATCGGGCGAGATCGACGTCATGGAAAACGTCGGCAAGGAGCCGGCGACGGTTCACGGCACGATCCACGGCCCGGGCTACTCCGGCGACAAAGGGATCGGCGCGCCGTACAAATTGCCGGATGGACGTAAATTTGCGGACCGATTTCACAAGTTTTCAGTTGACTGGACGGAAAAGAAACTTGAATTCCGCGTTGACGGCCGACGCTACAAAACGCTGACGCCGGACGATCTCCCGGAAGGTGAAAAATGGGTTTTCGATCATCCTTTCTTCATCCTTCTGAACGTCGCCGTCGGCGGCAACTGGCCGGGCGAGCCGGATCAGTCAACCGTTTTTCCGCAGGAAATGCTGATCGATTACGTTCGCGTCTATCGGATGCGGTGAGGTCAATGAAACCGATGAAATTCAAACAACTTCGAACTCTTTTCTGCGCGACGGCGTTGGCGGCGTTGTCATTGAACATCGCCGCGCCGGCGATCGCCGCGCCTCAGCCACTGCCGTATCTGAATCCGGCGCTGACGATCGACGAGCGCGTTGCCGATCTGCTTTCGCGGATGACGCTTGAAGAGAAAGCAGCGCAGATGATGTGCCTTTGGAACGATAAGCCGACGGCGAACAAAGCGCCGAAAGGTTCGCCGATCAGCGGCCCGTTCTCGCCCGAACTCGCGAAACAGAAAATGCCGTTCGGCATCGGACAGCTTGCCCGCCAGCGCGAAATGCTCAGTCCGCGCGAATCGGCCGAGTACGCCAACGCCGTTCAGAAATGGCTTAAGGAAAACACCCGGCTCGGGATTCCGGCGGTCTTTCACGATGAGATCCTGCACGGCAATATGTCGAGCGGTTCGACCGTCTTTCCGGTTCCGATCGCGATGGCCGCCAGCTGGGATCCTGAAATCGTCGGCAAGGTATTTACCGTCGCGGCGCGCCAGACGCGTCATCGCGGATCGCATCACGTTCTCGGGCCGAACATGGATCTCGCGCGCGAAGCCCGTTGGGGACGGACCGAAGAAACCTACGGCGAAGACCCGTATCTGACGTCGCGGATGATGGTCGCGGTCGTTCGCGCGATCCAGGGCGCCGCCGATTATTCGAATCCGGTGATCGATTCCGATCACGTGATCGCGACCGGAAAACATTTTGCCGGGCACGGCCAGCCCGAAAACGGCACCAACATCGGACCGGTAAACCTTTCCGAACGGCTTTTGCGCGAGACGCATTTCGCGCCGTTTGAAGCCGCCGTCAAGGAAGCCGGACTGTTCAGCATCATGCCGGCGTATCACGAGATCGACGGTGTTCCGGTTCATGCCAACCGCTGGATGCTCGACACGGTGCTCAGAAATGAATGGGGATTTCGCGGCACGGTCGTTTCCGACTACTACGCGATCGGCGAAATGGCGAGCCGGCATCGCGTCGCCGCCGACAAGGCCGATGCCGCGCGTCAGGCGCTTGAGGCAGGACTCGACATCGAACTTCCGGATCCGGATGTCAACAAATCGATCGTCGAACTCATCCGGTCCGGAAAGATCAGCGAAAAACTTGTCGATCAGGCCGTTGGCCGCATCCTTTACCAGAAGTTCCAGCTCGGCCTTTTTGAGAATCCTTA
>JBGASE010000096.1:0-15778 GCA_044229875.1 Pyrinomonadaceae bacterium
CGCCGGCGAGATCACGACCAAAGCCTCGGTCAATTACAAGAAAATTGTCCGTGAGACGATCGACGATATCGGCTACAACGATGCTTCTTACGGTTATGACTGCAACACGCTGAGCGTCATCGACGCCGTCGGCACGCAGTCGCCGGACATTTCGCAGGGCGTTGACACCGGCGGCGCCGGCGATCAGGGACTGATGTTCGGGTTTGCCTGCAACGAGACGCCGGAACTTATGCCGCTTCCGATCCAGCTCGCACACAATCTGACGAAGCGTCTTTCGGACGCCCGCCGCTCGGGCGAGCTTCCGTATCTTCGTCCCGACGGCAAATCGCAGGTGACGATCGAATACCGCGACGGCCGGCCCTATCGCTGCGAAGCGGTCGTTATCTCATCGCAGCATTCCGATGACGTCAGCAACGAACAGCTCCGCGCCGATATCATGGAAAAAGTGATCAAAGCGACGGTTGCGCCCGAACTTCTCGACGAGAACACGAAGTACCACATCAATCCGACCGGCCGCTTCGTCGTCGGCGGACCGATGGGTGATGCCGGACTGACCGGTCGCAAGATCATCGTCGACACGTACGGCGGCTACGCCCCGCACGGCGGCGGCGCTTTCTCGGGCAAAGATCCGACGAAGGTTGACCGCTCGGCCGCGTACATGGCGCGCTACATCGCGAAAAACATCGTTGCCGCCGGTCTTGCCGAAAAATGCACCGTTCAGCTCGCCTACGCGATCGGCGTTGCCGAGCCGGTTTCGGTGCTTGTCGATTCGCACGGCACCGGCCGCGTCGCTGACGAAAAGCTTTCCGAAGTCGTCCGCAACAACTTCAAACTGACGCCGCGCGACATCATCGAAGCGCTCGATCTGCGTCGCCCGATTTACAAGCAGACGGCAAAATTCGGCCATTTCGGCCGCACCGACGGTGAGTTTTCGTGGGAAGTCACCGACAAGGCCGAAGCGCTCCGGACGGAAGCTCTCGGCGCTGCTTCGGGAATGTAGATCGCATTTCGGATTTGGGATTTGGGATTTCGGTATTCTGTCCGTGAAGAGAGCCTCGATGGCGTTTCACTCATGATCAGATATAGAACTGAGATCCCGAAACCGCAATCCGAAGTCCGACGTCCCAAAACCGAAATCGAATCATGGTACAACAAGGAACTTCAATGGAATACGATATCAAAGACATAAACCTTGCTCCGCAGGGTAAACAGCGGATTGAGTGTCGCCTGTGCGCACATCACGACCGAAACCGCCAATCTGGCCCGCACGCTGCAGGCCGGCGGTGCCGAAGCGATCCTGATCGCGTCGAACCCGCTTTCAACGCAGGACGACGTCGCCGCGTCGCTGGTCGCCGATTGGGGAATTCCGGTCTTCGCGATCAAGGGCGAATCGACCGATACCTACATGCGGCACGTCCGGATGGCGCTCGATTCGAACCCGAACGTCATCATCGACGACGGTTCGGACGTCGTCGCGACGATGCTCAAAGAGAAAAAGGAACTCGCCAGCACGATCATCGGCACGACCGAAGAGACGACGACCGGGATCGTTCGCTTGAACGCGATGCAGAAAGCCGGCGTTCTGACCTTCCCGTCGATCGCCGTCAACGACGCGCAGACGAAGCATTTCTTCGACAATCGTTACGGAACCGGTCAGTCGACGCTTGACGGCATCATCCGCGCGACCAACATCCTGCTCGCCGGTAAAACGTTTGTCGTCGTCGGCTACGGCTGGTGCGGAAAGGGCTGCGCGATGCGTGCCCGCGGGCTCGGCGCGAACGTCGTCGTCACTGAGATCGATCCGATCAAGGCGATCGAAGCGGTGATGGACGGAATGCGCGTTCTGCCGATGAGCGAAGCCGCGAAGATCGGTGATTTCTTCGTCACCGTCACCGGCAACCGCCACGTTATCGATCGCGAGCACTTCCAGGCGATGAAGGACGGCGCGATCGTCTGCAACAGCGGACACTTCGATCTTGAACTCAACCTCGAAGCGCTTCGCGAGATGTGCGAAACGCCGGCGCTGCGTCGCCCGTTCGTTGAAGAATATACGTTCAAGGACGGATCGAAGAGCGTTATCGTTCTCGGCGAAGGCCGTCTGATCAATCTCGCGGCCGCTGAAGGCCACCCGGCGAGCGTGATGGACATGTCGTTTGCGAACCAGGCGCTGTCGGCCGAGTTTTTGGTCAAAAACCAGGGCACGCTCGCCGCCGGCGTCCATGTCCTGCCTTCGGAGGTCGATCAGGAGATCGCGGCGCTCAAGCTTCGCGCGATGGGCGTTTCGATCGACACACTGACCCCGGAAATGCTCGAATACATGACGAGTTGGGAAACAGGAACCTAAGCGTTCCTTAGAATCACTTGAAAAAAGGCCCGTCAATCCGACGGGCCTTTTTTTTCAAACGAAACCGAGCCGTGCTATCGGTAGACCTGCGGCGTCAATTGTCGCGCCGCGTTCGGCAAATTACGTCCGGTGCCGGGCAATTCGCGACTGTTTTTGAAGAGTTTTGCGTCAGCCCGGTTGCTTGACCAAATCAGCCCGGGTGATTCTGACTCGGTAATTGGCGTTACCAAGGCGTGGGGTTACATCAATGCTCGTTGGGTAACCGAGGTCAGGGTCAAACTCCGCTTTCACCCAGGAATTCCTTCCCAGCTCCATGCTGATAGCGTCAAAGACATCCTCAATCGTATGCAGAAATCTGTACAATGAGGTGTCGCGACTGCCGGTCTTGTCTGCGACCTTGATTGAAATGAACTTTCCTTTGCGAACTTTGATGTCGACTGAATTGGCAGGCACGAGAAACCCATGTGACCACAGGCTCACCGTCATATCGTAGTCCGCGGATCCCAGTTCCCGCCATTTCGAACGGTTCCGATCGACCTCTTCCGGCGTGATCGTCGTGCGGGGCGTGTTTTGATCTTGGTTATCATTGTCGTGCGAAATGTTGCTTTCGTTCGAGCCATCGGATTTCACGCAGTATGAACTCGCGAAGGCCATCGCGACCAAAATAACAACCAAGCTTACGATCCTCAGCATTTTGATACCGCCGGATATTGCCTTTCTCGGCCAACGGTTCCTGAGCTCACGCTTGGTGACGCAATTCTGAACGATGACAGATTCGCTCAAATTCCCTGTTCATAAAGACAAATGCAACGACACTGATCCGAGTGCTGTGATCGGATGGCTTTTCGTTGTCTGTGATTATTCTAAAAAGAGGCGAACCGGTCAACAGTTTTATCAATGAGATTTCCACTTCTTCAATTTCTGATTCCATGAAATCGATCTTGGGGAACCTCTTCGAAAGCACCTCGGAAACTATTGGCAAATCCAGAAGTTCGGTGGCCGATCCAATCAAAGACTCAAAAGAACGTGAATTGAAATAGCCGCGTGCAAATCGATTAAGCAACGATCGCATAACTCGAGAACCGATTCTCTGCGGCGCATTCCGTGATCCGATCGGGATCGGAATGGGGCGTTCAAAAAAGGCGTCCGCGTAATTATCCCGGATCCTCCGATATTGCCGGAAGACCTCGGAACGCATTTTACAGAGATCATTCCGGGAAACAACCGACTTATAAGATTTTGCCGCAATAAGTCCAATCAGCGCCGGCGTCGGTTCAAATCCAGCCACGTTCGCAAAAAACTCAATTGTCCTGCGAATATGTTTGATTTGACATTCTTCCTCAAACGAACACTCACCCAAATCACGCTGGCTGGCCGAACAAAGCTCGGAAAATCTTCGGTTGCGCTCAAATAGCGCGACCCGTTCGTAAAGTGTCTCGTCTTGCCCGGATCGAATCCCCGATTTTCCGACTAAGCTAAGGAATCGGGCGATTTTGCCTGCGACACCATTCACGGGTAGCTCTCGTTGAATTTCCGGTCGGTTCAACCTGCCAACGATCAAATACCCGCGAAAGCGCTGAAATTCAAGGAATACTTCGCTAATAAAGAAGCTATCGATAATCATTTCGGTGATGTGATTGGGCGCCAAAAATCAACATCCAACTCATTGCAATCACTCTTTGATGACGACAATTTTCGTTTTGTACGGTTCGAGGCACTCCGTGTAAACGAATGACTCTCGGCCATCGTTAAATCGGACGAAGGATGCATCGCGGTGTTTCAAGAAAAGGCCGGCGAACCGACTGTCCTCGCTGTCGCTCCCCATTGAGCGTTCTTCCGGAGTTTCGATCGTCTCGAGACTAGTGTGTACCTTGATGTGGAGATAGCGCGGACTCTGATACCGGCGCCCCAAGGCGGTGAAGATCGTCCGAAGCACTTGCTCGTTGAAACATTTTTCGTCAAGCAAGATCTCAATTCGCCTTTCGTTGTTAATCAGCGTGTCGTAAACGACCACATATCGGATCGGAGAACGATACTTGACCTGTTCATCAGGCGACATTTGTGGGGGCGGCTCGATACTGCACGCCTCTACATCCGCCGTCTTCGCCTTATTATTAACCTGCGCTTCGACCGATGAAACCAGGAATGGGAAAAGACCAACAAAAACCAACCACAGATATTTCCTTCTCATTTTGAATGCTCTCTATTTCTGTAAATCAACAATGTTCGTTATGAAAATTGCCTGGCGTCGCTGAATAGTCGGACGCGGGCGATCCCAGTCATGCATCAGGTATTTTGACGCCACCCGCGTCCTGCGCGTTGGTTGATCCACTGGAACTCAAAAATCAGTTTGTGCGCGATCCGGCCCCTTCTTGTCGTCTGTGTAACAATCGGCTTCTCCGGAAGACGAAACTGAGGATTGCTCTCATCCGACGGAAATCCTGATTAATCGGCCTGTTTTCAAAATCCACGTTGTTCGCCAAAGTCAGGGGCACCGCGAGAACTGCGTGCCGAGCGGTTCTGCCAAGTACTCGATTTGCTGGACTCTACCATCGTCGGGCAAAAATACGGCGATCCCGATGGATCTATACTCGACGTATTCAAGAGAGCCGTTCGGATTTTCATAGATCGGTGCACCGTCCCCCTCGGTTAGGCAGAGGTCGGAATCGTACCTCGTGATCACATAGTCGTCTCCAAATGTTTTGAGTATTTCGGTCCATGTCATCGATTCGGGATTGACTACAAAAAACTTAACCGTCATTGAGTCGGGATCCACCCACGCGAGCGCGAACCCCTTGGTCCCATCGCATATTTCAAAGCGGTAGATGAGGTAAGTTCCATCGTCCGCGATACTCAAGGGCTTCCCGAGTTCCGCGACAAGTGCGTCGATATGGGCGGATCCGATACGCAGTCCGCGGAAGTTCGCGGGTTGCCACGCCACCTTGTTGGAGCCGGCACCGCGTCTCAGTGCTTCGATTGCCCGATTGTCAGTTCCATCCGCTCCGGGAGTCGGTTTCGGTGACGCGGCGGAACATGGTGAACGCGACGGCACGACGGTCGGTTCAACCGCCGTATTGTTCGTGACGTTCCCAGACTGCGGCCGGAAAGCGGTTACGCAGGATTCTGAAAAAATGAATACGGAGAAGATACAAATCGCAATCAACTTAAACATGGTTCACCACTTGGCATTAACCCTTGCCCAAAGTCCCGATCGTGTCCGAGATAACTTGTCCAACGTCATTCTACGCCCGTCCCGTCGGGGATGTGAAGCCATTTTTTCCCCGTGGTGCAACGACGCATGCTTCAAAGCCAAAGCGCTTGGGTATTTTCAGGTTCTGATTCGTGAAAAAAGATATAGACCGGAGGCGCCGAAGATGAGGAGCGGTGCCCAGACGGCGATCGCTGGCGCGAGACTGCCGCTGAGCGCGGTCTGTTCGGCGGCGCTCGCGGCGGCAAGATATGTGAGCCAGCCGACGACTGCAAACCCGACGCTCGCGGCTTTCCCGCGGCGGCTGAGCGAAACGGCGAACGGCGCCGTGAAAAGCGCGATCAGGAGCGGCAGCACGAGCGTCGTCCGTTTTTTGTGGAGCGATGTATCAAGCGCCCTGACCTCGGATTCGGCGTCGGCCGATTCAAGGCGTCGCTGCGTTTCGCGCGAGCTCATATGGCTCGGCTTCTCGCTCAGATTGGCGAACGGATTGTCGGCTTCGCGTATCGACACGGACTCTACCGCCGAATCGGTCACGGAACTCCCGTCAAATCGGGTGATCCGTGCGTTAGCGATCGTCAGTTCCCCGCCGCTCCAGCGCGCATTTTCGCCGCGCGAGATCGAAATCAGCCGGTGCGAACCTTCGTCAAAACTGAAGACGGCCGGATTTGCGACCATATCCGACCAGACGACGCCGAAACCGGGCGAATCGAACTGATAGATCGAATTGCCGCGTGCAACCCACGTTTTGCCGTCGCGATTGGCCGTCGAACCGCGGCTTCTGATCTGCGTCCGCAGCGCGTCCTGCATCTGGTTGGTGTACGGCGCCGCAAACTCTTGGAGTCCCCAGTTGAACGCGCCGACAGCCGCCATCAGCATGAAGCACGGCGCCATCAGGCGATAGACGCTTTGGCCGGATGAAGCCCAGACGACCGTCTCGTTCGCGCGCGACTTGATGACGAACGTCGCAAGGATCGCGATCATCAATGCCGACGGCGCCAATTGAAGATAAAGGAACGGCACCAGGAAGATCAGATACTTGACCAGCAGCGCAATCCCGCCGGTCATCGCGCCCGCGAACTTCCAAAGTTCAAACGCGGTAAAAATGATGTAGATGACGGCCAGAAACGCGGATGTCAGCGCAAAGTACTTGACGACGTTCGCGACGATGTCGAAATCCCTGATTCCGGTCGTCATGTCGAGATATAGGTTTTCGCGTGAAAGTCTCCCTTCGGAGCGGTCCGTCAACGATGCGAATGCATTCCGGATCGTCGCCGTCAGTTGCAGCGAACCCCGCGTGCCTGACAAAAAGAGCCAGCCCGCGACGATGAGGCTCGCGCCTACCGGCAGAAATCCGGCGATCGCGGCGCCGATCATGCCGGTTCGCGTCAGTTGCTCGCCGATAAGTGTCAGGAGATAGAATCCGACCAGACTGACCAGCGCCAGAAAAATGCCGAATCCGCGTCCCCCGCGGTTGAATCTGAGAACCAGCGCGCAGCCGAGAAAAGCGAAGATGAGCGGCGTCACCGAAAGCAAAAGCCGCCGTTGCCAGAGGATACGTGCCTCGACACGCTCCTTTCCCTCGGCCGTCCGGGCAAGTTCGGCGAGTTCGCTGAGGCCGAGTTCCTCGGTTGTTTCCCGCGATTGCGTCAGACGCTTGATGATTTCGTCACGACGCGTCTTGATCGTGAATCTGAACGATCCGAGCGTTTCCGAAACGACGCGTCCCGCGCCTGCCGGAATCGTCGTCACCATCGCATCGTCGAGAACGAGTTCGGCGGTCTCGCCCGTCTCATCCGTTCTTGAATCGATCCTTCCTGTTGATGCCGTTATCAGACGCGTGGCGGAGCCTGTGCGGTCATTGTTGTAAATGAAGATGTTGCGCCATTGCCCGCTCTCGACGTCGCCGTCGCGGACATAGACCGTATAGCCGTTGATCTCGGAGTTGAAGACCCCGGGTTCGATCGGTGATTCGAGCTTCAGGAGCGCCGTCCTCAAAGCAACGTTCCGGACCAGCCCGGAAGCGAACGGGACGCCCTTCAGATTGACGAAAAACGCGAAAAGCGAAAGCCCGGCGCCGAGCAAAACAACGGGCAGCGCGATCTGCATCGTTCCGACCCCGGCGGCGCGGATCGCCGTCAGTTCCGAATCTCCCTGCATTTTCGACAGTCCGATGATCGTTCCGACAAGGATCGCCATCGGACACGTGAACGCAATGACGCTCGGGATAAGCGCAAATGACAGTTGAAAAACGAGCGACGCCGGGATGTTGACGCTGAAGAAGATATCCGCGTAACGGCTTGCCTGCTGAATGAACAGCACGACACTCAGCAGAAACCACGAAAAAATGAAGTACGGGCTGATGTTCGCCAGCAGATACCGCGAGATTTTCCAGCCCATTCGCTTCATAGCTCCGATTTGCCCCGGTCAGGCCCGCGCGCCGGCTTCCCTCCCAAGAAGCATCGCGATCATTTGCCGCAGGAAGCCGCGCAGCACCAGCACGTCCGTCTCATTTTCCGCCCCGTAGGCCGCAAATTGTTCGGGCGGCATCGTCCGCGCCGCGCGGTACGCCGATCTGATGCCGGCCGAAACACTCGATTGTTGCCGGACCCGCTCGCAAACACCGCATGAAAGCCTGAAATCGGACCGCAGCGAGGCGTCCTCGGTTTCGTCAAATTCACGTCCGCAATGACTGCAGGCGCTCCATGACGGCATAAATCCTCCCAATTGCAGCACCCAGAACTCAAAATACACGATCAGCGCGTCGGCCGTCGCGCCGTCGGCCATCGCCTGAGAAACGACGCCGCGGGTCATTCGGTAAAGCCTGTCGTCGGGATCGGCGGGCGGTGAAAATCCGGTCAGGATATCGGGTATCGCGGCAAGTTCGGCGAGCAGCGACGGATCCGACGCATGCCGGAAAAGCGATTCGATGATATCAACCTGCTTGATCGTCACCAATTCCCGTTCTCCGGACTGAAAGAACTCGAGCCGGACGATCGAGAACGGTTCGAGACTTCCACCGAAGCGGCTCGTCAGCCGTTTCGCGCCCTTCGCGACTCCGCGGACGATTCCGTGGCTCCGCGTCAGAAAGACGACTATCTTATCCGCCTCGGCGAGCGGGTAACTCTTAAGGACGAGCGCTTCGGTCTCATGCAGTGACATCGGTTACCAGGGGATGAAATAGAAGACCCAAGCCATCCCGAGACTGATGAAAAAGAACTGCGCGAAGGTTTTCAGCCCGTAAATCGCACGCTCTTTCGTCGAACCGTCATAATAGACCGAAAAAAGCAGCGAAACGGCGATGCCGAAAAGCACGAGGTAGGTAAAATGGATCATTCTTTCCTCCCGATACTGATGTCGGCGGCATCGATCACCGCCAGATAGTTGAGGAGACCGGCGATTTCGAGAAACCGGCCGCCGTACTCGAACGTCGCCCAGGACGCAACGTCTTTCGGCGCCGAAAACGATCCGACAAAGCCGATCACCGAACCGAGTCCGTTGCCGAACTTTGAAAAGATATTGAGCAGATAAAGCAGCGATCCGTCCTTGAACGAAAACCCGGGATAAAACAACCCGCCGCTGTAGACCGCGATCGCAAACATCGTCCAGATCACGCCTCCGACCAGCAACCCGCGTTTCCATCGTCCCTGCATCACATGTCCGGCGCCCGGAAAAAACCACGAAGCGGCGCTTACGGCAACAACATTGTCCATTTATTCACCTTCCAACTTCAGAATCCGAATTAAGTGTCGGCCCTCAAACTCTTCCTGCAATAGTTCACAATACCGATCGCAAACTATTGCAAAAACGCATCTTACATCACTAGAAATCACTTCAATATAGCAAGTACGGCTTTCGAACTTCTCCGAATCCGCGGACGTCGCAATGCCGGGCGAGCTCGCCGATTCCGCCGCGGTTCTCAAAAATTTCACGGATCGCCGTCGTGCCCGCAATGACGTCGAACGGGTTCCGGTCGTAAACATACTCGTACGGCGGAACTTTCCAGCGGAATTCTCCGGGATAGAGATCAAAAAGCGTCATCGCCATCGCAAGGCCCGTCAGCACCGGTCGGAACGCGCCGCGGTCGGTGACATGCAGGAAAACGCCTCCGCAACTGACGCCGGCCTCTTTCTGAAACGTCGGCAAAAACCTTACCGGACGGAAGATACAGCCCGGAAGCTCATGCATCGCGAGAGATTCCGCAAAACGGTCCGGATCGATGAACCCCGCGCCGACGGTCTCAAACGGCCGCGTCGTTCCGCGCCCTTCGGAAACCTGCGTTCCCTCGAAATAGACGGTTCCCGGGAAGACGACCGCCGTGTCGACGGTCGGCATGTTCGGCGACGGCATAACCCACGGCGCATCCGTTTCGTCGAGATATAGTTCACGCCGCCAGCCGTCCATCGCAACGACCGACAGATCGCAGCCGATCCCGAACCGGTCGTTGAACATCAGCGCCAGTTCGCCGATCGTCATTCCGTGCCGCATCGGGATCGGATACATGCCGACGAACGATTCGTGCCCGGTTTCAAGCAGTCCGCCCTCAAGATCAAGTCCGTTGATCGGGTTCGGGCGGTCCATGACGACGAACTTCCGGCCGTGTCGGGCGGCCGCGATCATCGAATTCGCCATCGTGTAGATGAACGTGTAGACGCGGCAACCGACGTCCTGCAGGTCGAACACCAGCACATCCGTATTACGCACCATCTCTTCGGTCGGTTCCCGGGTTTCGCTGTAGAGCGAATAAACCGGAAGCCCGGTGCGCGGATCGACGCCGTGCCCGGTTTCGATCATGTTGTCCTGAACGTCGCCCCGGATACCGTGCTGCGGCCCGAAAAGAGTCGTCAGATCGATCTCCGGATGGTCGAAGAAAAGATCCGCGGCGTGGCGAAACGAGTGATCGACGGTCGCCTGATTGCAGATCAGTCCGACACGCCCGGTAAAATACGCCGCCGGATCTTCTAAAACCTTTTCCAGCCCAAGTTTAACTGTCGTTACTTGATGTTTTGCCACAACTATTTTTTCGTACACGCTCCGATGAATTCTTCAAATATCCGCTTCGACAGCGAATCGACCTTCCATGAGAGCTCAGGATGCCACTGAACTCCGAAAACAAATCTTCCGGGGCGCATGTCTTCGATGCATTCGATGACGCCGTCCTTTGCCCACGCCGTAGCTCGAAGATCGCGGCCGACATTGCGGACCGCCTGGTGATGATGGGAATTGACGGTCGCCGATGCTCCGGCCATCGACGCCAGGCGCGAGTCGGGAGCGATCATCAGACTGTGCGAGGCCCGCTCGAGCGGTATTCCCTGCTCGTGTCGCAGGCAATCCGTCACTTCGGATTCGATATCCTGAACAAGCGTCCCGCCGCGCGAGACGTTGAGCGCCTGCATCCCGTAACAGATCGCAAGCAGCGGAAGGCCGGTTTTTTCGATCTGCCCGAGCACGAGCAGGTCAGTTGCGTCCTTGACGCCGACCGTGCGCTTCAGACGTGGATGCGGTTCCGAACCATATATCAGCGGGTCAACGTCGGTATCGCTTCCCGGAAGCAGCACGCCGTCGCACAGCTCAAGCACGCCGGCGATGTACTCAGGTTCCGGGATGAGCCCGAGATGAAGCGGAACCGCGCCGAGCGCCTCGAGCGCTTCGGAATAGTCACGGCCGAGATAAAACCTGTTCGTTTCGATCTCAAGCCGCGTCGTAACGGCGATAACCGGACGTTTCCCCATAAACTCTACAATGTTCAGTTAAGTCTTTATCTTCTGTCAATTTGAGCATTTAAAAATTCCGAACTATGATGAACTTCATGAGCGAAGATGACAACGGAAGCCTGATCAGGTCAACGACCGTGCTGCTCGTCAGACGCGACGGGGACGTCGCGATGGCGGCCGACGGACAGGTCACGCTCGGTGATACCGTCATCAAGGGAAACGCCCGCAAGATCCGCCGGCTCTACAACGAAAAAGTTATCGCCGGCTTTGCCGGTTCGACGGCCGACGCGTTCACTTTGCTGACGCGGTTTGAAACAAAGCTCGAACAGTTTCAGGGCCAGCTCGAACGGGCGGCGGTCGAACTCGGAAAGGACTGGCGTACCGACAAATACCTTCGCAACCTTGAATCGCTGCTGATCGTCGCCGACGCGACCCACGCCTTTCTGATCTCGGGAAAGGGCGATGTCATCGCCTCAGACGACGGGCTGCTGGCGGTCGGTTCGGGCAGCATGTACGCGCTCGCCGCGGCCCGTGCGCTGCTTCGCCACACGACGCTCGCGGCGCGTGACGTCGCGCTCGAATCGCTCGCCATCGCCGGCGAGATCTGTATCTACACCAACAAGGAATTCGTAATTGAGGAGATCAGGCAGTAACCGATGGCAATACTTCTCGGCGGAGATACGCCAACCCCACCGAGTTCTTCCGAACCGACGCTCGACGAACTGACGCCGCGCCAAATCGTTGCCGAGCTCGACCGATACGTCGTCGGCCAGGCGGCGGCCAAACGTGCCGTCGCGGTGGCTTTGCGAAACCGTATCAGGCGTCAGAAGCTTGATCCTGAGACTGCCCGCGACGTGCTTCCGAAGAACATTCTGATGATCGGTTCAACCGGCGTCGGCAAAACCGAGATCGCTCGTCGCCTGTCGCGGCTCGCCGGTTCGCCGTTCATCAAGATCGAAGCCTCGAAATTCACCGAAGTCGGCTACATCGGCCGCGATGTCGAAAGCATGATCCGCGAACTGACCGAGGTCGCCGTCGAAATGTCACGACAGCGTGCCGTCGAGGAAGTCCGCGCGCAGGCCGACGCCAACGTCGAAGAGCGGATACTGGACATTCTGCTGCCGGTGCCCGCCTATTCGTTCGACGACGATCCCGATAACGATCCCGCACCGGCGCCGCCCGCGGGAGCGCGGACGCGCGAAAAGCTCCGCGAACAGTTTCGGCGGGGCGAGTTGGACGACCGCCTGATCGAGATCGAGACGCAGGACCGTTCGAACACGATGATCGACTTTGTCGGCGGACAGGGAATGGAGGAGATGGGCGTCAATCTCAAGGATATGTTCGGCAACATCTTTCCGGCCAAGACCGTGCGCCGAAAAATCCGGATCGCCGAAGCAAAAACGGTGCTCGCGCGCGACGAAACGGACAACCTGATCGACATGGAACGCGTGACGCGGAATGCGATCGAGAAAACGCAAGTTTCGGGGATCGTCTTTCTAGACGAGATCGACAAGATCGCCGGACGCGAATCGGGAAATGGCCCCGACGTCTCGCGCGAGGGCGTCCAGCGCGATCTGCTTCCGATCATTGAAGGCACGAACGTCAACACGAGGTACGGCCTCGTCGCGACCGATCATATCCTGTTCATCGCCGCCGGGGCGTTTCACGTTTCGAAACCTTCGGACCTGATCCCGGAACTTCAGGGGCGGTTTCCGATCCGGGTCGAGCTTGAATCGCTAAACCTCGACGACTTTAAGCGCATACTTACGCAGCCTAAGAATTCGCTTATTAAGCAGTATAAAGCGCTTCTCGGGACCGAAGGAATCACGCTCGAATTCACGCCGGAGGCGATTACGAGGCTCGCTGAAATGGCCGTCGAGATCAACCGATCGACTGAAGACATCGGAGCCCGGCGGCTGCACACACTGCTTGAGAAACTTCTCGAAGAGGTTAGTTTCGAGGGTGGCGATCTGACGGAAAAGAATCAGGTCATCGATGCCGATCGCGTATCGGAAAGCCTTGGCGAGCTAGTCCGCGATCAGGACCTGAGCCGGTATATTCTATAATCTTAGACAAATGCTTAAAGCACTTAAAACACTTCTGAAGCAAACAGCGATAGCGTTTACACTTTGTGCTTTGCTTAGCGCGTGCGGAAAACGGACGCCGCCGATACCGCCGGTCGAACGCGTGCTTCAAAAGGCGGATCTGAACGCCGTTCAGCGCGGCAACCGGGTCCGGCTGACATTTCTGACGCCGGCCCGCAACGCCGGCGCGTCGAGCGTGCTTAACATCGACCGTATCGACATTTTCCGGCTTGCCGAACCGCTCGATTCCCCGCTTGTTCTGACCGAAGAGGAGTTTGCCGCACGGAGCACGCTGATCGCGACGGTGCCGATCACGGACGCCGACTTCGGCCGCAAGGAAATGGTCTATGAAGACACTCTCAATTTCGCGGGTCAGAAGGCACGGCTGCGATATGCCGCGCGGTTCGCGAATAAATCAGGGCAAAAGGCCGCCTATTCGAATTTCCTGCTGATCGAACCCGCGGCGAAGATCGCCGATCCGCCCGACCGCGTCGCGCTCACACTCGGACAGGAATCGGTGACCGTTACCTGGTCGCCGCCGGTTGCCAACATCGATGCTTCAAAACCGCCCAACATCCTTGGATACAACGTTTACCGTTCAGCGTCCGGAAAGGAACGTAAACTCAATACGGTTCCGTTGACCGATTCGATGTTCGCCGACCGCTTCTTTGAATTCGGCGCGGATTACACGTATTTTGTCCGCACCGTCTCGCTCGGTGTCGACGCCCAGCCGGTCGAGAGCCTCGATTCGAAAGCCGTCCGAATCGTTCCGGTCGATACCTTCGCCCCGGCGGCGCCGAGCGCGCTGACGATCGCCGCCACCCCGTCGCAGATCTCGATCTTTTTTGCGGCGAATACCGAGTCCGACGTCGCAGGCTATCGGGTTTACCGGTCGACGGACCGGAATCTTCCGCCGACGTCGTGGACGCTGCTTACGGATCCGCCGCTGACGGCCAATACGTTTCAGGATCCGAACGTCGAAAGCGGCAGGGCTTACTATTACTATCTGACCGCGATCGACCGTGCCGGAAACGTCAGTGAGCGCTCGGAGATCGTCGGAGAAACCGTACCTTAAGATGAAAATCTGCCATTTTATCCACAACGACCGCGATTATTGGGGAGCGCTCAGCAACGGGCGCATATTTCCGTTTCCCGACACCGACGATATCCCGGAAGGGGCGGGTGACCTCAATCTGACTCGAAGCGTCGATGCCGGCACGGTGAAGTTCCTGCCGCCGATGACACCGTCGAAGATCGTCTGCATCGGCCGCAATTATGCCGAACATGCCGCCGAACTCGGAAACGCGATGCCGACCGAGCCTTTGATCTTTCTCAAGGCGCCGTCGGCGCTGATGACCGAAGGCGGCGTCATCCGCATTCCCGAACAATCGGACCAGGTCGAGCATGAGGCGGAACTCGCGATCGTGATCGCGAAAACGTGCTCAAAGCTCACCGACGCCGACGATCCTTTCGAATACGTGATGGGCTATACATGCCTCAACGACGTCACTGCACGCGACGTTCAGCGGCGCGACGTGCAGTTCACGCGCGGCAAATCGTTCGACACTTTCTGTCCGGTCGGCGCGTTCGTCGAGACCGAGGCCGATCCGTCGGACCTGCGCGTCGTCTGCCGCGTCAACGGCGTCGTCCGGCAGGACGCGCGGACGTCGCAAATGGCTTTCCCGGTCGACTATTTGATACGATATGTTTCGAATCAGATGACACTTTATTCGGGCGACATCATCGCCACCGGAACACCATCGGGCGTTTCGAAACTCAATCCCGGAGATGTCTGCGAGGTCGAGATCGAAAACGTCGGAACCCTAACGAACACAGTTATTTAAGCAGAGGAGACTATGAAATTTTTTATCGATACCGCGAACCTCGAAGAAATTCGCGAAGCCAACGAACTCGGACTGATCGACGGCGTCACGACCAATCCGTCGCTGGTCGCGAAAGAGGGCGACGTCGACTTCAAAACGCATATCGCGAAGATCTGCGAGATCGTCAAAGGCGACGTCTCGGCCGAGGTTACTTCGCTCGACACCGACGGAATGGTCCGTGAAGGCCGCGAACTGGCGAAGATCGCCCCGAACGTGGTCATCAAATGTCCGCTCACGCTCGACGGGCTCAAGGCGACGCGGATCTTCCGTGCCGAGGGCACGAAGGTCAACGTCACGCTTTGTTTTTCGGCGGCCCAGGCGCTGCTTGCCGCGAAGGCCGGCGCGAGCTACATTTCGCCGTTCATCGGACGTCTTGACGATGTCGGTCAGGACGGGATGCAGCTGATCCGCGACATCGTCCAGATCTACGACAATTACGGTTATGAAACGGAAGTCCTCGCGGCGTCTATCCGCCATCCGATGCATATCGTCGATTCGGCGCTTGCCGGCGCCGATGTCGCGACGATCCCGTTTAAGGTCATCCG
>JBGASE010000097.1:0-12826 GCA_044229875.1 Pyrinomonadaceae bacterium
GTTGAACGTCACGAGTTCAAAACCGACGAGCCGTCCGGTGCGGGCGCTGATCAGCCAAAACGCCGCGTAGGATTCAAAGTAGCCGCGTTTTTCGAGCGAGAATCGGTTCAATGTTTCCGATCGCAGAATGAGCAGATAGTCGCATCCGATTGCCGCGCCGGCGATTTTTGACTCCTCGGCCGTCATGTTGAATGCGGACGGCGTCTCGACCGAGTCAAATGCCGTCCGTGCCAGTTCCAGATCGACAACTTTCACACGGGTCGAGAGCGCGGTCGAGATCCGTTCCGCAATATCGATGCTCTGAGATTGATTGTCGGGCGAGATCACCCCGATCCGCTGTCCCGACACGGCCGCCGCCAATAGGAGGGCAACGAAGACTGTCAGCAGAATTCTTTTCGGGTCATGCATGATAAAGTTCAGCGATCGCCGACTTGACCTCGGCCGGAAAGCACACACGGTGGATACGGTAACCTTCCTGAAGTCCGCGGACGGCGCCGCTGATTTCCGAAATCTCGCGGATCACGGGATTTGAAAAGCCGTCTTCGACGTAGATCAGGTTCTTTGATCCGCTTTCGCTCTGGGCGTAGAAATAGTGCGGCACGTCGCCGGCCTTGTCTTCGACAAAGTAATAACCAGGATCGAAACCGGCGGCCCCGACCGCCTCACGCGCAGACGCAAGAAACGCTCCGCGCCGTTCTTCGGGCATATCGAGATCGAACGCCTTGAACAGCCGGCGATGCAGGAAACGCGCGGCGAGATCGCTGAGGACCGGATCGGGCGACGCCTGCCAGCGCTTGATGTGGAACATGACGTCGTGATCGTCGAGTTCGAGATGTTCGCCGAGCCCGAGACGCTCGCGTTTGAGGATCTTTTCAAACGCCGTGTGACGCGAGACGTAAAGCCGTTCGGGATCGGTCGCGTAGAGATCGAATGCCCGTCTCAGCAGCGAATGAAGGATCGCTTCGGCGGCGCGAAGAGTGCGGTGAAAGTACACCTGCCGGAACATGTAGTAGCGGGCCTGAAGATAGTCTTCGACCGCGTAAAGCCCGCGCGCGGCGACATAAATCCGGTCGTTCGCCTCATCGATCTCGAGCGATTTGATGATCCATTCGAGGTCGAAAATTCCGTATTTGGCGCCGGTCATCAGGCTGTCGCGGAGCAGATAATCCATTCGGTCGACATCGAGCTGCGATGAAACCAGCTGTGCCAGCGCGCGTGGTTTGAAATCGCCTCGGATGATCGACGCGACGCGTTCGGGGAGCTCGGGCGAAAACTCACGGAGAGTCCTTCCGACCTCCGTTTCGTAACTGAGCAGCGCCTCAATCGTAAATTCCTCATGTCGAAACCCGAGTATCGGTTCAACGACATGAGAGAACGCTCCGTGTCCAATATCGTGAAGCAGCGCCGCGCAACGAACGGCGATCCTTGATTCGGCAGAGATCGGATGGTTGAGCTCGAGCTTGGCAAGCGTCCGCGTCGCGAGGTGCATCGCTCCGAGACTGTGCGTGAACCTCGAATGTTCGGCACCCTGATAGGCGAAATGCGCGAGCCCGAGCTGGCGGATCCGGCGCAGCCGCTGAAACTCGGCGGTATCGATCAATCGGACAAGAAGCCGGCCCTCGTCGGTGTCGGTTTTGAGGCGAATGATGTTGTGAACGGAATCCCGGTAAATCTTTTCCGACAATTATTTTCTCCAGCGTGAATTTTGATTGTAATATTGTACCCGCAACGTGTTTTTATCAAGCAATCAGCGGGTTTTGGTGATATAATTCCGTCCCACTTGCGGAAAACAAAGATAGGCTGAGGTTGGAGGATTTATGTTTCGTTTCAGAGGTTTTACGGCGAATCGTTTTTTTGTCGTCTTCGTTTTTTCATTCGTTTTGTTTCTGTCTTCGGGCGCATCATACGGTGCAAGCACGATCACCGGGTTTGTCTTCGACAAACAGCGCAACATTCTGCCGGACGTCGATATCGAGTTGATGGATGAACTGTACCGCGTTCTGATGGTCCCGAACGGACGAGCGAAGACCGATTCGGCCGGGCGCTATACCTTCAGTGGCCTGAACAACGGAACTTATTACATTCGCGTCCTCCCGTTCAAGTATGACCTTGAAGACGAAGAGAGATCGATAATGGTCGATGCGCAGAACGCTCGCGGAGGCGAGGGCTCAGCCTATTTTTACGCGGATTTTTACCTTAATCCGAAGAAGGGCGGGCTTGCGGATGCGGAGCTTTCGGTAGTTTTCGCTCAGGATGTACCGGAAGCGGCCAAGAAGCTGTACAAAACCGCGGTCGAGGATCTTCAGAAGAACAGGCGGCCGCAGGGGATGGCCGGACTGAATGAAGCGATCAAGGCGTTTCCGGATTATTACCTGGCGCTGCAGCGGATGGGCAAAGAGCTTTTCTTGCAAGGGCAGTTCAAGGATGCGATCCCGTATTTGTTCAAGGCGGCGGATATGAATCCGAAGAGTCCGACATCGTTCTATTATTTGGGATATTCGCTTCACAGTCTTGGCAAGCAATACAACAAATCGGCGTTGACGTCGCTTTCACAGGCGGCGAATCTTGCTCCGGCGTCCGTTCAGGTCTTGTATATTCTTGGAAAAGTGGAACGGGAAGAGGGCAAGGTCGCGGATGCCGAAACTCACCTCAGCAAGGCAAAGAAGCTTTCGCAGAAGCCCGTTCCGGCGATCTATTGGGAGTTGGCGCAGACGCTTGCAGATCAAAAGAAATACAAGCAGGCGGCGGACGAGCTCGCGAGTTTCAAGAAGGTCGGCAAATTCAAACCAGATGAAGCCAAGCAGATCGATGATGCAATCGCTCAGTTGCTTGAAAAGGCAAAGAATCAGGGAACTTAGGCCAGTCGGCCAAGACTCAAAGGCAAAAACTCCGGCGGGCAATGCGGCCCAGCCGGAGTTTTTTTGCTCGGTTTGCTATGTCGATTCAGACGTCGAATTCTCCGAGCTTTTTCGGTATGCATTTGTCGGGGCGATCGGTCCTCCGGCAATCAGAGGTTACGCCGGTGCACTCGACCCGATTTTTGCGGCCCACTTTGCGTCCGCGCCATCCCGGCCCGCGATCCTGAAGACGCGAATCTAAACGGAACGTCCTTTCTCGTTTTCAAATGGAACGGTCCGAATTCCGGAAAGTCCGTCGCCTTCGAGATTCGACCGGAAAACTGCGGGTAGCTGACACCGCGGCGGCGTTGGAACGACCGTTGGCGCGCAACAAAGCCGCGCATCCTACGAAGTGACATTCCCGGAAGGGCGATTCCCGAATCAGAATGCCTCACGATGCGTCTGATCAAGCGAACGGGAGATTGAATCCGGCTTAACGGCATTCAACAGAAGGGTTTGTTTTGGGGGGCGAAATCCGGATTAGCCGATTTGCTCTGCAAAGACAAAAAAAGAGCCCGCTCTTTCGAACGGGCTCATCGCGTTCTCTAACCGAAATTAGAACGAAACACGGAATCCAAAGCGCACGTTGCGCGGGCCCTGGAAATTGTTGTCCTGACCATACGTGTTCAGAACGCGTCCCGACTGAGCGGTCACGCTGCTGTTGGCATGGTTGATAACGAATTGGCGGATACCCGTACCATTGAAAATGGTGTTGAATACCGCAGCTTCCGATCCGCAGGTCGTGCAGCCGGCTTGGGTCGTCGACAGCGTGCCAGCCGTGAAGTTGGTTGCGCTGTAGTTCGTCTGTCTTCCAAGCACGTTCTTTTCGTCGAACAGATTGCGGATGTCAATGTACGGTTCAAACGTGAAACGGTTGTCACGTCCGAACTTGTAACGGTGGCTGATCGAAAGATCAGTTTCGGTGAACATTTCAGTCCGTCCGAGATCGCCGCGGCCGTTCAGGATCGTCGTTCCCAAGCTATAAAGGTTATAGATGGTGGTCAACGGTGTTCCCGACTGAACCGAGGTGAACGCCGAAACGGTCGTCACGTTCGTGTTGCTGCTGTTCCAGTTGAATCTGTAACCGCCATATGCCTTGAAGACATGCGGACGGTCGGTAGCCAAAAGGCCGTTATCCGGATCGCCATCAGCCGTGAAGCCGAGGGGCGGAAGGTCGAAGTAACGGTTGACGTTCGGGCTCGTACGGCCGCCTTCGTCAGAGCTGGCCAAACCTGAGTAGTTTCCGAAGAGACGGCTCCAGGTGTAGCTGGCGTTGAAGAAGTACTTGGTCGCACGTTTGTCGAGGCGAACTTCGACCGCATCATATTTGCGTTCGGCCTTCGCGCACGGCAGATTCGCCGAAGCTGCAATGTCGCAAACCAGACCATAGCCCGGGTTGCCGATGATGTAAGCTTCCGAACCCTGCGCATTGAAAACACCAACGTCTTCGATCGCACGGTCAACCTGCTTGTGCGTATAGCGTGCAGACATCAGGAAGCTCTGGCTGAGCTGACGCTCAAAACCGATCGTGTATTCGCTCTGGCGTGCAGCAACGATATCCGGATCGATGGCACCGGTTTCGAAGATGTCAGCACCTTCAAGGTTGGTAGCGATACGGAAATCGAACTGGCAACGCGACAAACCGGTCGGTGCGGTGATCGGGCACTGTCCGCCGATCGGATCTGAGAAGCTTCCGAGGATGTTCGCACGGGTATAGCTCAGGTAGTTCAAGCCAACGCCGCCGAGACCGGTCGGAAGGACTTCGAAGAAATCACGACGGAAGAAGTCGCCGCCGAACGAACCGCGGGGCAGTTCATACTTGAAGCGATCGTAGAAAATTCCGTAGTTTCCGAAGAGCTTGTTCTTGCCATCTCCGGTGACGTCAAACGCAACACCGATACGCGGCGAGAACTTGTCGCCCCAGCCGAATTTGATGGCGTTCGAACCGGTCGATCCGAAGTTCGGAACGACTTCGCTTTCAATACGTCCACCAAGGTTCAACGTCAGGCGGTTGGCAATCTGCCACGTATCCTGAACGAAGAGCGCCTGGTTGTCGCTGCTCGCTTCACCGACCGTACCGAAACGGGTCATGAGGCCCGATCCGAGGTTGCCCGGGGTTGCAGCAATGCCGGCGAGAGCCGAGATATCACGATCGTAGAACATCTGGATGATGCCGAGATCGCGGTAGCCGCGGTCAACCGTATTGAAGAGTTTGTTGTACTGATATCCGAACTTGATCGAGTGACGTCCGCCGGCATTGATACCGGTGAAGGTTGCGTCAACGTCGAAGGTCGTACGCGTCGAAACGTCGTAGTTGACCTGCGAGTTGTTGCCAACGTTCTGGAAGCCCTGCGCACAACCCGTCGTCGCTGCTGTTTGCGGTCCGAGTGCGCTACAGATGTAACGCGTGACGCGCGGCAGGAAGTATGAGTTGAGCTTTTCGTTCAAGAAGCTGCGGCCGACACGGCCGTTGATGATCAGGTTGTTGGTCGGGTTCCAGGTAACCTGGCCGTTGAGCGCGTTCGCGTTCTGACGGCCGCCCTGACGACCAAGAAGGTCCGGACCGCGAAGTGCGCCGATCGAACCGCCGAAGTTTACGCTCTGGACGCCGCCGAAACCTTCGGTCACACCCGGAAGGACACCTTCCTGAATGATCGGGTTCCAGAGGAACGTTCCATACATGCGGAGGCGCGAGTGCGGCTGCGCATCAAGACGGAAGAACGCGTCTTCCTGAACAAAGTGCTGATTGTAGCTCAACGTTTCATTCGTAACGCGTCCGTTCGGGTTGTTGGCGCCGTTCGGGAACGAATAGTAGTCGACCGTACGGGTGGTGTCGAAGATCTGCGGCGCGTAAATGGCCGAGAACCAGAGTTTGCCCTTAACAATCGGTCCGCTGAACTGAGCTGACGGGAAGTAGTTCGTACCACCGTCTTTGTTCGGCTGGAAATAATAGGTGTTGCCCGGCAGATTGCTGACTGCAGGTGTTCCGGCCGAAAATGCGGTCAGAATACCACGCGGTCCGCCCTGAAGCTTCGACGGCTGGAAGCCGATGCCGAAGTTGCCGCGCCACGAATCGTTACCACCAACGGTGACAACGTTGATCACGCCGCCGGTCGCGCCGCCGTATTCGGCTTCGTAACCGGTCGATTTGACCTGAACTTCCTGAACGAGTTCGAACGGAAGGTTGAAGTTGCTGTCGAGCGAACCGGTACGGAAGTTGGTAACTTCCTGTCCGTCGATAACGAAGACGTTTTCAGCACCCGAAGCGCCGTCGATCTGGAAGCCGCCTGCGAGGCTTTCCGGACGAACGTTCGGAGCGATCTTGAGCAAGCTCGAGAAAGTCGTTCCGCTCGGAAGATCTTCGATAAGCTGCTTCGAAATGCTGGTCGCAACTTTCGTTTCGGTCGGATCGACCGTCGTGTTCGAGTCAGCAATAACGTCGACTTGGGTAACACCGGCGCCCGTTTCGAGCGAGGCATTCAACGTGTTGCGGCTATCAACCGAAACAGTCGCGTCAAGAACGCGATCTTTGAAGCCATTCGCTTTGACGGTCACCTTGTAGGTACCCGGGAAAACGCGGGGAACGCTGTAGAAGCCTTCCGCATTCGCCGTGACGGTAACGTTGAAACCCGCGGTCGTACCCGTGCTGCTGACCGTGACGGTTGCATTCGGGATCGCGGCGCCGTTAGCGTCGGAAACGGTTCCTTCGATGCTACCTGTGGTTCCCTGTCCAAATCCGATAGCCGCAAAGCTAAGGATGAAGGCAAGTGCCACAGACAAAAATCTGAAGTTTGTTTTCATTCTAATCTCCTTACAAAAGTAAAATTCTGGAAATTTTAGCTGTGAATGCAGTTCAAACCGCTAATCGGTAGTTGGATCAAACTGCAAAAACTTTATGCCGGGCTAGTATAAGCAATTTCGTAGCCATAACCGGCAATCTCAGGTAATAAGTCTTAAATGTTGAGAATAGAGAGGTTATACAAAAGGCGCTGTGGTCGCATTTGAGTCGCAGAATCCGAGTTCTTTCAATTTCTTGAAAAATCTTCACGAATTTGGATTTTTATTTTGGGACCGATGGGTTCTTCATGGTTTTTGATTGATCATCGGAGTATCCGTAAACGCAGCGTTGGACGAGATGAAACGGGCGGAATCTGTAAAGAACTCTCGAAGTTTGATTGTTCGTTCAGAACTTAAGATTCAACAGTCATTCACATTGGAATTCTTGATTGTTGAGTCTTGAATTTTGAAGCAGGTTTCATTATTGCTTTGTGCATTGGCGTCTTTTCTTGCGGGAGAGCGGGTGTTTCCGCATAGACACCAAGGCTCAAAGCAACTGGTGATCGTGGATATGCCGGCGGGCTTCGGTGGCAATCCTGAATCACGATCCCGATGTTTTTCACCGCACATTACTCATTGCAGCACTTCCTTGAACTCTTTGTCTTCCTTGATTCAGTCTCAAGCGTTCGGCATCGGATAGAAATTTCGGGCCTTTGATCGGAGCGTTCTTCAACGATTCGAGCCAGGGCGATCCCTTTCAGCCTGGGATGTGAGATTTCAATTATTTCAATTCTCCGATCTCAGAAATTCGGGAATCGGTTTCGCCCGAATAAATCAGCAGGCAGGGAAAATACAATTCAATTCCAAAATGACGATTCGGACGGGCCTATTCCGAGATCTCGAGCAGGTGCCCAAGCTTTTCCTTTTTTGTCTTCAGATATTGTTCGGCAGGTTCACGCGCTTCGATCTCGAGCGGAACGCGCTCGACTATCTCCAGGCCGGCGGTTCGAAGTGCAGCGATTTTCTCCGGGTTGTTGGACATGATCCTTATCTTTCTCAACCCGAGATCGGCGATGATTTCGGCGCATTGAAGATACTCGCGCGAATCTACCGCGAAACCCAATCGCTCATTCGCCTCGACCGTGTCAGCGCCACCGTCCTGGAGCGCGTATGCCCGGATCTTGTTGATGATCCCGATTCCGCGGCCTTCCTGTTGCTGATATACGACGGCACCGCGGCCCTCGCTCTCGATCATCTGCATCGCCCGCGCAAGCTGCGGTCCGCAGTCGCACTTGATCGATCCGAAGACATCACCGGTGAGGCATTGTGAGTGGATGCGAACAAGCGTCGGAACCTCGGGATCGATCCGGTCTTTGTACAAAACGACAAAGTCTTCGGAACTGTTAAGCGAACGATATCCGGCGATCTTGAAATTGCCGACCGCGGTCGGCAGATTCGCGACCGCAATGCGGCGAACGGTTCGAGACTCGTTCGAGTTCGTCTTTTCTTCAGTTTCGAGCAATCCGTAATTCTCCCGTGTGTGAAGCTCTGGCGAAGTATTATATCGTTCCGACTGCCGATTATGAAAATCCGTGTTCGAAATGAAAAACGCCCCGACCAAAATCGGGGCGTTTCCAGATTCATTGGATCAGGATCCTATCGCTTATCTTCCGAATCCGCATCACACTTGTCATCAGCCGCGTCATCTTCACTCTCCTGATGAGCAAACACCGCGCTTTCACCGTTACCGAAGATCCGTGCCAACAATCCGTTGAGCACTTCCGATACCTTCGACGGCGGTGCGTCGGCAACCGTTGCCGACTGCGGAACATCGGCGAACGCATATTCCAGTTTCACCAGTTCGGCGGTCACGTGCCGGCAGAACGAACAGTCAGCCAGATGCGTTACAACCGGACCCGCCTCACGTTCGGTCAGCGTGCCTTCGACAAATGCCGTGACCAGATCCTCGTCGATATGAGAGTCTTGGCCGTTGCTCGATACACGGGTATTCAGAAAGCTGTCAAGCAATCCCTGAAGCTGAATCTCTTCACTTCGAATATCCGATTTTCCCATACCAATCCAATCCTCCCACTTCAAGACGAACACAATTCAAATCTTTGCGTTAATTCTTTTTGGGGGGCAAATTTTGTAATGATGTACGGGAAGAACGTCAGGTTGTCGATAAATTCCGGTACAAACTTCTGCTCGCCAGATCCTGTGTCGCAAGCTGCATGCAAATCGTGATCTCATCATCACGCATCGAATGCTCCGAACGCAGTTCGGCCTTGAACATCTGCAAGACCTTGGCGTAACTCTTCTCCAGCCAGCGCATGATTGTCGATTCATGAATCCGGCTTTCCGGATTCTTCTCGCGCGTTGCCGATTTTCGCTGGAACCAGTCGCGAAGCGGCGAGCCGTTGCTCTCAACCATCCGTGCGATCTCGCGCAGTTTCATCTGCTCAACGTGATAATACAAAAGGAGCAGTTTTTCATGATTGTCCAACGCCGCAAAAGCGTTCTCGATCGCCGTCACCGTCGCTTTCCGATACCGCTGACGGGTGATCTCATCGATCATCTGGTCTTCGCCGCCAATCGGAGCCTCGGCAAAACTCGCGTGAGCCGCTCCTTCACCGACGTTTTCAGTCATCTCGTCGAGCGAAACCTCATCATGCGATGCCCGGTGAAGATCGACCAGCGAATGCCAGATGACGGTCCGCAGCCAGCCGCGGATACTACCGCGCCCGCTGTACGTTGCAAACTTCGACAACCGCTCGCCGTTGACCACGCGCGTGCCGTACAACTCGACATAAACCGAATCGACGACTTCCTGAGCGTTGATTTCGGTACTCGCCAGATGACGCGCGACACGTTCGAGGTATGCCCGGTGATTCTGATCGAATTCCCACCAGGCGCGCTCACATCCGTTCGCGCAGGCAATCGCCAAAAACAGGTCGTCGCCCTGCAGTTGAGCGACGAAATCGAGATAATCGGCATCCGTCACGACGGTTTCCGCGGCCCCAGCAAAGCGGCGCAGCGCGCGCTCGACCGATTCGCGAAACCATTCGCTTTCGACGACGAAGTTGGGCGCGTTGGCGGCGCAACGATCGAACAACTCTCCGATCGCGGCCCGAACATCGTCCGAAAAATTAATCTCTTTTGCAGTCACTGACGCCACGGCGATCATAATTATAGATTGATTGGTTTGAAATTAGAAATCGGTCCGTGCGGAAGCGCGAGCCGGGCTGACAATATCCCGTCTCCGCTCCGAAGTCACCGTCCATACGGGTGGCGATTCGTCCTAGATCGCGGCAGGAATCGGACTCGCGGGCGGAACCGTCGGTTCTTTGTACTGAAGACGATAAAGCTTCCAGTAAAGTCCCTTGCTGGCCAGCAGTTCCGAATGATCTCCGATCTCGCGAAGTTCGCCGTGATGGAAGACCATGATCCGGTCACAGCGCTGGATGGTTGAAAGTCGGTGCGCGACGACGAGCGAGGTGCGGTCGAGCATGACGCGGTTGACGGCCTGCTGGATCAGTTGTTCGGTTTCGGTGTCGATCGAACTCGTCGCTTCATCGAGGATCAGAATCCGTGGATCGAACGCCAGCGCCCTGGCGAATGAAATGAGCTGTTTCTGCCCGACCGAAAGTCCGGCGCCGCGCTCGCGAACGACCGTCTGATAGCCGTTTTCGAGCCGGCCGATAAACTCCGATGCATGAACTTCGTTCGCCGCCCAATCGACCCGCGTGTCGTCGATCGAACGATTTCCGAGCCGGATATTTTCGGCGACCGATCCGCTGAACAGAAACACGTCCTGCAGTACAACGGCGAAATTCTCGCGAAGATCGTTCAGATCCCATTCGCGGATATCGACGCCGTCAAGCAATATCGATCCCTTCTGGATGTCGTAAAACCGCATCAGCAGATTCGTGACCGTCGTTTTGCCGGACCCGGTGTGACCGACAAGCGCGACTGACTCGCCGCGTCCGATTTTGAACGAGACGTCTTTCAATACCCAGTTCTCGTCCTTGTACGCAAACCATACATTCCGGAATTCGATCTCGCCGAGCGTCCGGCCCGTCTTTTTCGGTTCTTTCGGCGATTCAACGTCGATATCAAGATCGAGCAGGACAAAGATCCGGTGAGATGCGACGATCGCCGCCTGGAGAACGTTAAACTTGTCGGACAAATCGCGGATCGGCTGAAAAAGCTGCTGCGAATATTGGACGAACGCGATGACGATCCCGATCGTCAAGGCATTTCCGGCGGCTGACATCTGCGAAATGAACTCATATCCGCTGAACCAGAGAACGACGGCGATCCCGACCGTCCCGATCAGATCGACCATCGGATAGAAGATCGAATAATAGAATACCGTTTCGATGTTCGCGTTCCGATAGTCGTCATTGATCTCATGAAACCGCCGCTTCGATTTGTTCTCGGCATTGAACAATTGAACCGTCTGCGCTCCTGAAATATATTCCTGGAGAAAGGCGTTGAGCTTCGCGTTTCGCGTCCGGACTTTGTCAAATCCTTCGCGTGCCCGCTTCCGGAACCAGTTTGTCGCAGCGAAAAGGAGCGGGATCGTGACCAGCGAGACGATCGCCAGCCGCCAGTCAAGCACGAGCATCATGATCACGATCGCGAGGATGATGACGAGATCGCCAAGGACGTCGATGACGCCCGAAGTAAAAAGTTCGTTGAGCGCGTCGACGTCGTTTGTCAGTCGCGTAATCACGCGTCCGACCGGATTCTTGTCAAAATACGCGACCTCCTGACGTTGGAGTTTGGCGAAGATCTGCGAACGGATGTCGAACATGACCTTCTGGCCAACATTATTGAGCAGAACCTCTTGCAGATATGAGAAGACGAAGCGAAAAAGAAACAAACAAAAGAAGGCGATCGAAAAAAGCCAAAGGCCGTCAGTGTTCTTCGGCGTGATGAAATTGTCGACCGCCATTTTCGAAAAAAGCGGTTGAAATGACATCAGAACGTTCGTCAGAACGGTGAGCAAGAGCGCCGCGACGGAGTACTTCCAATACGGCTTGAGATACCCGACAAGTCTCTTTGCGATCCGGAAATCATAGGTTTTGCCTATCGCGTCTTCTTCCTGAAACTTGCTCATGCCTGATTGATTTTAGGTATCCGGATTTCGATTGGCAATGCGGCCGCATCGTTTGCGGTCCGCGATTTTCATTCACAGTTTTGAGAACTGAGGTTATACTCTATCCGAATGAAGCCATGATCCTGTTCAACGACGAACGAAAATCGAATTGGCAGCGACTTGAAGAACTGCTGAAACTGGTTGAAGGAAATTCACTCAGAAATCTTTCGCGGACGGAGATCCGCGAATTCGGCGAGCTTTACCGGCGCGCCGCGACCGATCTCGCGATCGCGCGGACGGAGACCCGCGACGCAAAGCTGATCAACTATCTGAACAGTCTTGTGATCCGCGCCCATGGCCGTATTTATCGAGCCGAAGCGCAGGGTCCTGGGCTCATATGGAAGTTCTTCACCCATGATTTCCCGGCGACGTTCCGCAGCAATTTCAGGTACATGGCGATCGCCTTTGCGATCTTTTTCGGATTCGCGATCTTCGGATTCATAACCACGTGGCGGGATATCGGATTCACCGATTTTGTTTATCTTTCGGGGATCGAGTACCAGATCAAGGACAATGATCAATGGTGGCTCGGTCTCAACAACGCGAATCAGGTCGGATCCAGCCAGATCATGACGAACAACATCGGCGTCACGCTTCGGGTTTTTGCGATGGGCGCGCTGTTCGGGATCGGTGCGGTATATGACCTGGCGTTTGAAGGAGCGCGTTTCGGGAGCGTCTTCGCCGCCTGTTACTCGCTCAATCCGCCGTTCGGCGACGCGCTCGCGGCTTTTGTCATCGGACATGGCGTGATCGAGATTTCAACGATCTTCTTTTGCGCCGGCGCGGGAATGATGATCGGCTACGCGCTCATCAATCCAGGCGATCTGACGCGTGCCCAAGCGGTTCGGAAAAAAGGGCTCGAGGCTGCCCGGATCGTCGTCGGATGCGCCTTTTTCCTCATCATCGCCGGTACGATCGAAGGATTTCTGTCGCCATCGGCGCTGCCCCCGATCGTCAAATGGCTGACCGGAATTTCAACCGGCGTGCTGAT
>JBGASE010000280.1:0-3877 GCA_044229875.1 Pyrinomonadaceae bacterium
TTTCAGGGCACGACGGTGTCACTGACAAATCCGGGCACGATCGGAACCGTTGCCTCGAACCCGCGGCTGATGGCAGGCCAAAGTGCGATCATCGCGACCGGCGCGATCGAGTATCCGGCCGAATATGCGGCGATGACGCCGGGAGCGCTTTCGCAGCTCGGAATCAGCAAGACGATCACGCTCACCTCGACCTATGATCACCGAGTCATTCAGGGCGCGGAAAGCGGCATGTTCCTCGCCCGAATTCACGAGTTCCTCGTCGGCAAGAACGCGTTTTACGACGAGATATTTGACGATCTCGGGATCCATTACCCGCCGATGCGCTGGGCTGAAGACTACAATCCGTCGCTGTTCGGAAACGACCGTGCCAGCGAACAGGCCGAAAAGCAGGCGAATGTCCTGCAATTGATCAACGCCTACCGCATCCGCGGGCATCTGCTGGCCGATATCGATCCGCTCAACATGACCAACTACCGCGCGGCGGAGCTCGAACTTGAAAACTACGGGCTGACGATCTGGGATCTCGACCGCGAGTTCATCACCGGCGGGCTTCACGGCGAAAAGACCGCGACGCTCAGACGCATTCTCGACATCATGCAGAAAGCCTACTGCGGAAAGGTCGGGATCGAATACCGTCACATCCAGAGCAAGGAAGAAAAGGATTGGATCAGGCTTCAGGTTCGCGAGCAATTTGTCGATACCGTCGCGCTTGATCCCGACACGAAAAAATCGCTGCTCAGCAAGTTGATCGAAGCCGAACAGTTTGAGCAGTTCCTGCACAAGAAATATCTCGGTCAGAAAAGGTTCTCGCTCGAAGGATGCGAAACGGTGATCCCGATGCTCGATCAATTGGTCGAAAATTCGACCGATCACGGCGTCGAAGAGATCTACATGGGCATGGCCCATCGCGGCCGGCTGAACGTGCTCTCGAACATTGTCGACAACACGATGGCCGAACGCATTTTCACGATCTTTGAGGGAACGTCGCACCCGAATTTCCCTGCCGATGAAGGTGACGTCAAATATCATCAGGGCGCGATCGGAACGCGGCGGACTAAGAACGGCAGAGATGTCCGGATCGAACTTTCTTGCAATCCGTCGCATCTCGAATTCGTCAATCCGGTTGTCGAAGGGATGGTCAGGGCGCGTCAGGACGAACTCCGGAACGCACACGACAATGCCCGCGAAGTGGCGATCGACAAGATCCTGCCGGTCCTGATGCACGGCGACGCGGCGTTTGCCGGCCAGGGCGTCGTCATGGAAACGCTTCAGCTCGCAAACCTGCCGGGATACCGGACCGGCGGCACGATTCAGGCGGCACGATCCATCTGGTGATCAACAACCAGATCGGATTTACGACCTCGCCGGAGATGTCGCGCTCGTCGATCTATTCAACCGACGCGGCGCAGATCACGCAAACGCCGATCTTCCACATCAACGGAGACGATCCGGAAGCGGCGTTCCGCGTCATCAAGATCGCGCTGGCGTATCGCCAGAAATTCAGCAAGGACGTTGTGCTCGACCTTGTCGGTTTTCGCCGCCACGGCCATAACGAGGGCGACGAGCCGAGCTACACGCAGCCGCTGATGTACGCCCGCGTCAAGGCGCATCCCGGAACGCGGCATCTTTATGCAGAACAATTGATTCGCGAGGGCGTGATCACGGCCGACGATCTGAAATCGATGACGGACGCGATCGTTGAGAAATACGAAGGAATTCTCGCGCGTGCGAAGGCGATCGCTGCCGAAAAGCCGAAAAAGGCCGCACTCGCCGAGGCAATTACCGACGAGGACGGTTCGGACGTTTTAAACACAGCGATTTCCGCTGGCGCCCTGAAATCGGTGTCCGACGCGATCTCGCTCGTCCCCGAAGGATTTCAGATCAATCCGAAAATGGTCGGCCAGTTGGCTCGGCGCGCCAAAATGGGCTCGGGCGAAGTTCCGATGGATTGGGGATTCGCGGAAGCGATCTCGATCGGATCGCTCGTCTTGGACGGCACGGCGGTCAGGCTTTCGGGTCAGGATTCGGGACGCGGAACGTTTTCACAGCGACATGCGTCGATGTATGACGCCGTGACGGGCGAACGTTGGTCGCCGCTCACTGAACTGCGCAGCGAAACTTCAAAAAAGGCGCGGTTTTACGTTTTTGATTCGAGCCTTTCGGAAATGGGCGTGCTTGGATTCGAGTACGGCTATTCGGTCATCGCACCCGACGATCTGGTCATGTGGGAAGCACAGTTCGGCGATTTTTCGAACGGCGCGCAGGTGATGATCGATCAGTATATTTCGTCGAGCGAGGACAAATGGCAGCAGCGTTGCCGGTTGGTCATGCTTCTTCCGCACGGATATGAAGGCCAGGGGCCGGAACACAGCTCGGCGCGGCTTGAGCGCTATCTCCAACTGTGCGCCGAGAACAATCTTCAGGTCTGCTACCCGTCGACGCCGGCGCAGTATTTTCACCTGCTCCGCCGCCAGGTAAAGCAAGAAATCGTCAGACCGCTGATAGTAATGACGCCGAAATCGTTGCTCAGACTTCCGGCCGCATCTTCATCGGTCGCGGATCTGAGGAACGGCGGATTCATGCCGGTCATCGACGATGCCGCGATCACCGACAGATCAAAGGTCAACCGCGTCGTTCTCTGTTCAGGAAAGGTATTTTACGACCTCGATGCCGGTCGGTCGGACGACGGAAACACGGCGGTTGTCAGGCTCGAGCAGTTTTATCCGTTCCCGAACTCGGCGCTCGCCGCCGGTATCGGATCCTACCCGACCACGCCCGAGATCGTCTGGGCGCAGGAAGAACCGAAAACTATGGGCGGCTGGACGTTCGTCAAAGACCGGGTAGAGGAAATTGCCGGCACACTGCCGCTCCGATACGTCGGCCGCACGGCATCAGCCTCGCCGGCGACCGGAAGCTACGCGATCCATAATCTCGAACAAGATAAAATCGTCAACGAAGCAATGGGAAAATAGAGCGTTCTCAGTCCGATTGACGACGGAATTCGCGACGTACGGCTTGCTGGGAAGTTATCCAGCAGGCCGTCGGTGCGTTTTGACAATCGCCTGAAATTCTCCGACAATCCTGAACAAATCCAACTGATTGATATAGATAAGCGAGAGAATCCGATCCTGTGGGTATAGAACCGAATTCTCGGAAACGGTGAATGGAATCGAACAGAAACGCTGCTGAAACCTCGGTCGAAATCTGCCTGCTTGGCAGATTCGCGGTCACGGTCGGCGGCGTTCCGATCGACGAAAAACGCTGGACGCGGAATTCGGCCAAGTCTTTGGTCAAATTGCTCGCGATCAAACCCTTTCACGCGCTTCATCGTGAACAGATCATGGATGCGCTCTGGATGGAGCAAGCGCCCGAAGCGGCCGTCAACAATCTCAACAAGGCTATTTACGGCGCACGCCGGGCGTTCGAACCGGATCTTGTCAAAAGGAAACGCCTCAATCTATCTTCTGACGCAAAGTAATCAGGTCGTCGAAAGAGAATCGGAAGGAGAATCAATTATGTTTGGAAAACTATTCAAAGCTGTCTCAACCGCCGTTTAGGTAACCAAGAAAGTCGGTCCACGCGCGGCTTTTGCGGACCGGGCCGGGGAGAACTCACCGAAGACTCGCCGGTTTCGCGAAGCGAGGGAGAGGCTTTTATGATCACTCGAAAATCATTTTTTATCCGATGGCTCTTGGTCCGAAACGCAACGGAACCGGATCAGGAAAGGTCGGTCATCGACATCGAACACATCCAGACCGGCCTGAGCCAACGCGTTTCGAATTTAGAGGAGGCAAACCAATGGATGCGCGACGCCGAAGGCGAATCGAAAGAGACTGGGCGGATGACGAACGACCGGACGGATGATTAGGTCCAATCG
>JBGASE010000002.1:0-52779 GCA_044229875.1 Pyrinomonadaceae bacterium
GAAGATTCAAGCAGTTCCCCGACGATCCGCGTCCGGTCGTCGCCGCCGTAAACATCAAGCCGGCCGCGCGTGTTTGCGACTTCGGAGCTTTTGTGCTTCTGCGCGACATTGTCGAGAACGCTGCCGCCGGCGATGGTCAACGGCGGCGAGTAAAACCTTAGTATCAGACGTTCATTCGGGACACAGACGATCGGCGTTTCGAGCCGAAGCTGTATGAAATCGGTTTCACCGGGCGCGATCTCGCCCGCGTCGTTGAGCACCTGAACACGTGCCAGTGCCTCGACCGTGCCAACGTGGACCCGAACGCGCTGACGCGACCGCAGAGGGCGCGCGGCGTCTTTGATGACTTCGATCCGGCAGTCAATGATCTGCGTCGGGCGCAGGACGCCCGCTTCGGCGAGCACCAACCCGCGTTCAAGTTCAAGATGGTCGATCCCGCCAAGATTCACCGCCGTCCGTTGTCCGGCGCCCGCGGAAGTGACCTTTTCACCGTGAGTCTGAATTCCGCGGACCCTGACGCGCTTTCCGACGGGCAAGACCTCGATCTCGTCGCCCTCATTCAATTCGCCGGAAGCAATCGTGCCGGTAACGACAGCGCCGAACCCTTTGACCGAGAATGCGCGGTCGATCGGCATCCGTGCGATCAAGTCATTTCGTCGGTCCGGAATCGCACGGGCCGCAATCTGGAGTCGTGATTTCAGTTCGTCGATACCTTCGCCCGTCCGTGACGAGACGGAAACAATCGGCGCCGATGACAGAAACGAACCTTCAACAAGTTCGTGTATTTCCAGCGTCACGAGTTCCAGAAGTTCAGCGTCGACCAGATCGCATTTTGTCAGAACGATGATTCCGTGTTTGGTTCCAAGCAACCGGCAGATATCGAAATGTTCACGCGTCTGTGGCATGACGCCGGCGTCCGCGGCGACAACGAGCATCACAAGATCGACGCCGCTCGCGCCGGCAAGCATGTTCTTGACGAACCGTTCATGACCCGGAACGTCGACGAAACCCAAATGGACGTCGCCGAGGTTAAGTTCGGCGAATCCGATATCGATCGTGATTCCGCGCTGTTTTTCTTCGGGAAATCGGTCGGCGTCAACACCGGTCAGTGCCCGGACAAGTGCCGTCTTGCCGTGATCGATATGCCCGGCGGTGCCGACGATCACATTTTTCGTGGATGAGCTTTGAGTCATTTTGAAATCATCGAGATGGTTGGATATTAACCAATCTCGATGACTCTTCTCAAATCGCTTCGATTCCGATCAGTCGACGATATCGAACTCGACGAACTGCGTCGTGATCCGCTTCTTCGGTGAACGGCTGTCAAAGACGATGATTTGGAGAATGTAGCGCCCGGCGGTGAGATCCGAACCGAGACTGATCGCACCGACCGATTGAATCCGCGTCGGATCCGCTCCGGCCATTTTCACCGGTGAGGGCTTTTCGTTGACAATGACCCGGTCGCCACGAATCAAACGGACCTGCGATTCCAGCGTGTCCGCGCGATCCGGATTGTAGACGACATAATCAAACCGAACAATTGTGTTCTTTTTGAACGTGCGTTGAGTCGCATCGAGCAGGACGCTTCTTTCACTGTCGTCGCGGCTACCGCCGGCCTTGACCTTTTGCCATTCCGACGGCGTGAATCCATCGACGATCAGATTCGAAAGTGAAAGTCTTTTCGAAACGTCGGGGATTTCGATAAACTGCGTTGCCGAACCGACCTTGTTGGTCGCCGTGTCCCGCAACGCGACACGAAACTGATACGCGCCTGCATTTTTGATCGGAACCGAAAGCGTGTACACAAATCCGTTGCGAAGCATGTTTTCGTAAACGCGTTCGGGAACTTCGACCGAATAGTTTCGGGCGTATTGATCGACGACGTTGCCGTTATCGCCGAAGGTCATCGCAATCAGGTCAAAGTTGGCCTTTTTGTTCGTGCCGGAATCGGCAAAGTTCAGAGTTCTCGCGTCGATGTAAACAAGGGCCTGAACAATGTTTCCAAGCGCCGGATCGTTCTCGAACACCGGATACAGATTGATGTCGATCTCATTCTGCTCAAACGGCGAAACCAATGCCGCAACGGCTCTCGGCTGCGCCTGAGTCGCGGCGCGAATCTTCTCATCGCTGATTCCGAAAAATCCGGATCGGTAACGAACCTTCACGCCGGGACGCGTTACCTTGACCTCAAGCTTGTTGAATCGCGCCTTGGTCGGGTCAAAGAGGTCCTCATCGGGAAGATAGCCAAGAAGATAGTAACTTCCGAGGTCTTTGACGGCGTTTTCGAGGCCTTTCCCGATAAAGTTCTGATTCTGAATCGATAGCCCTCCGGTTTCAGCCGCCAAAAACCTGAGACTCAACTGCGAATCGCGAAAGGCGCTGTTTCGCCGCTCTCGCGGATCGGTATCGAACCGTCCCTGTCCCGGTCTGTTCGGAACGACGCGCCGGATGTCCTCATCGGCAAAGGCCATTTCCGGATTTACGACGCCGCGCGGATCGATCGTATAAAAAACGACCGATGCCCGGTTCGCAAGGTCGGCGATGACCCTCATCTGGTCATAAACGCGGTTGGAAAGATCGGTTAGGATAAAGCCTTCGGAAAAAAGGACGATCGATTTGCGGCCCGGCAACCCGGACATTCCGCCGATGATATAACGGAGCGAGCCGAGCGTTCCGATCGAGAAAGTTTCGCTGCGCGTCTCGCTGATTTGTTGGAGCGAAGCCTTTTCTTCCTCAACCCCGGCAGTTGCGACCGTCGAACCGTCGGCCCGCTGCGTTCCGTCGCGTTCTTCACGGAGCGTCGGTTTGATTGCTTCGTACAGATCGGTACTTGCGCGTCCGACCGAGTTCCACCGAATGCGGTCGATCGCCGCATTAAGCACGCGTTTGTCCGACGTGAACGACTGCATCGTGCCGATGCCTGAGCCGGTCCTGAGGATCGCGACGAGGTCTCCGGGACGAACCTCGGTTTCGATAAACTTCCGCAACACCTCGCGCACGCGTTCGATGCTGGCGAAATTCAACCCCAGATCATCGACGACCAGCGCGTACGTGCGCCGAACCTGCTCTTGGCGAAGCTTAATCGGCGCGACCGGAATCGACGTCGCGTCTTTCTTCTTCGGCGTTGGCGGTACGGGCGTTGCGGTCGGCGTCGAGGTTCCGTTGGCTGCGATATACGAAAAATTTGAGAGAGTGCGGCGCTTGCCGTTTTCGAAGATCTCAAACTCGTCGGCTCGCAGATCGGTCACGGGGTTTCCGTTCTTGTCGGTCACCGAAACGTCGATCTGGATCAGATTGGTCGAGATCTTGATCGAATCGTCGGCGATCGGCGGCGTTGGTGTTGCGGTTTGCGCAAACGACGTCAGCGAAGCAACCATCAGCAGAAATGCGAGGCAAAGAAAATTTCTCATAAAAACTCCTTGAGAATGATCATGGCGGGGAAAGATTTTATTTCAGCAAGAACAAAATAGCCCGAAATCCGAGACGTGTCCATGGAAAATCGTCATTCCGGCCGATCGGCGCCGGCAGCTTCGGATTCGTACTGTTCGAGTTTTCGGTAAAGAGTTTTGCGGCCGATGTTCAAGAGCCGTGAGGCCTTTGACTTGTCACCGGCGCTGTAGTCCAGCGCCATTTCAATCGCACGACGCTCGATGTCGTCCATCGATGTCGGGAACTCGATCTCAAGCGAAACGGCGCGCCCTTCAGAAGCCGCGGCGGCCCGTTCCTGCCGCGCTCTGGCATTGATTTCAAATGCCATCTTGCTGATCGCTTCGGGCAGATCGTCGAGTTCGATCTGACGGCCGGATGCGATGATCACGGCACGTTCGATGGCGTTTTCAAGCTCACGGACGTTGCCGAGCCATTCGTAGTTGACCAGCGCCCGAAGCGCCTCTTTCGAAATCCCGGAAACAAAACGGCCCGTTTTCTCTTTGAACTGTTCGAGAAAATGGAAGACCAGCAGGTGAATGTCCTCGATCCGGTCGCGAAGCGGCGGAACTTTGATCGGGAAGACCGAAAGCCGGTAATAGAGGTCCTTTCTGAATCGGCCGTCCTCGATCGCCTTCTCAAGATCGATGTTGGTTGCGGCGATCACCCGGACGTCGGTTTTCAATACCTGCTTACCGCCGATCCTCGTGAATTCGCCGTCTTGCAGGACGCGCAGCAATTTGACTTGTGCCGACAGCGGCATTTCTCCGATTTCATCAAGGAACAGCGTTCCGCCGTCGGCTTCTTCGAATCGTCCCTGCCGCTGGCTTCGGGCATCGGTGAACGCGCCCTTCTCGTGTCCGAAAAGCTCCGATTCAAGCAACGTTTCTGGGATCGCACCGCAGTTTATCTTGACGTAGGCTTTGTTCTCGCGACCGGAGTTGTAGTGAATCAGATTCGCGAGCAGTTCTTTGCCGGTTCCCGATTCGCCGTTGATGAGAACGGTTGAATTCGTATCGGCGACATTCAGCGCCAGTTCGATCGCGCGGCGGATCGGTGGGGCCTGTCCGATGATTTCGCTGTGACGCTGGTGCAATTGCGATTTCAGACGCATCACTTCGGCGCTGAGCTGATCGCGCTCGAGCGCGGTTCCGATCTGATCCGAGATTCCTTCGACAAGCGCGACGTCGTGATCGCCGAACGCCGTTTCCTCGCTCCAAACGAAGCCGATAAGACCGAAGGCGTGACCGGCAACGCGAACCGGCGCAACCAGTGCCGCTTTGCCGTTGAGCTGTGAATTGAAAATGAGACGGATCGCGAACGGCAATTGTGAATCGACGATGCGCATCGTTTTGCCCTCACGGAGAATCTCGCCGAGCGCCGGAAACGGTTCGATGTCGAGCGATTGATTGTGCTTTTCGATCATCTGCAGAACCTTGCTCGGCTTGACGTTCGGCGCGGTCTTGAACGACGCGAGCGATATCTTTTTGCCGGCCTGATCGAGCACGCCGAGGGCACCGTAATCGGCCCCGACAAGTTCGACCGCGCGTTCCAGAACGCTTGCCGATACGACTTTGAAATCCGAATGCGAGTTGAGCGTATTGGCGATCTCAAGCAAAGCGTTCGTGCGCCGGGTTTCCTGCTCCTGCGCGACGTAGAGTGTCGTGTACTGATAGCCGATCGCCATTTGCTGCGCGATCGACTCAAGAAACTGTATCTCTTCCTCAAACCATTCGCGCGGCGAATTCGTGTCGTGAAGACCAAGCAGCCCGAGCGGCTTTCCGCTGAGATTGATCGGCACGATCAGAAGCGATTTTGTCTCGAGGGCTTTGGCGAAAAATTTGAGCGTCGAGTTGTCGGTCTTGGCAATGTCATTGATCGCGATCGGTTTCGAAATATCGAATCGTTCGGCAAGTTTGACGACGTCGATCGGGATCTCAGTGCCGAGACTAGACGGAACCGACTTGTTCTTGCGCCATTCATGGCTGATCTTGAGCTCACTTTCATGAGTCAGTTGAAGAAGATCGCAACGGTCGGCGTGCATCATCCGGCCGAGTTCGGAGACGACGACGTTCAGAAATCGCTGAAGATCGATGTTTGTCGGCAAATCACGTGCGAGCCGGTCGATGATCGCTTCGCGCGCTTCATGCATTTTTATCTTGCGTTCGAGCGAAAGAGTCGGCGGAATATCAAGTTCGATCTTCATAAGTGTGAACCCGGTTCAAGAGTTATCCGACATACCCTGCGGTGTCAAGTTGACACAAACCGGACGCGACCTGTATTCAATCGAAACAGTTCGTCGAGATGACACAAAAAAAGGCCGCAAACGCGGCCCTTTTTCCTGATAGTTGTTCCGGGGATTACGGGTTACCCTTTTTGTCCACCTTCGGATTTGAGGGCTTGGTCGGCGCCGATTTTGGTGATGTCGGCGAAGGGTCGCCGCCACTGTCGTCCGTCGATTTTTCTTTGGTGTTTGACGAGCCTGACGTTTGTTGCGGCTTCGGGGTGACGCTGAAGTTGATCCGCCGCTTTCCGGCTTCGGCCTTTTCGAGCATCTCTTCAGCCTGTGAATTTTCAGGATCGAGTTCGATCGCCTTTTTCAGAGTCCTTACGGCCTCGTCATACTGCGCCAGCTTGATCTGGATCGAGCCAAGTTCGGTCTGATACTCGGTGCTCTCCGGTTTCAGCCTGACCGCTTCTTTCAGCGATTTCAGTGCGTCCTCATCCTCATCGAGCTTGTCGTACGTGCGGCCAAGGTTGAAATGTGCCAGATCGTCCTTTGGATTCGCGGAAAGCTGTTTTTTGTATGCCTTGACGGCATTTTCAAAGGCCTTTTCCGATTCCTTCGTCCGAACGGCTTGTTTCTCCTTCTTCGACGGCGTCGGCGTCGGCGTGTATTCGGTCTGATCGTTGACGGCTTCGAGTTCCTTTTCGCGCTCGATCAGCGAATATGCGATTCCGAGCTTGAACCAGGCCTCGCCCAGATCGGGGTCGAGTTCGACGGCTTTCTTAAATGCCTCGATCGCGAGATCTGTCTTGTTGATATCGAACAAACGATTGCCTTCCGCAAGCGCGGCCGGCGCATCCGCGAATTCCGGAAGCGTTTCGGCCGAGCCCGAGTTTGAGTTCGAAACATTTGCCGCGGCCGAGTTCGTATTCGAATTTGCGGTGCCCTTTCCGCATCCGAACAGTACGAGCGGCAAAATCAGCAACGCCGTTAGTTTGATCCAATTCTTCATAGGTTGAAGTCCAGTCCTTTTCACGTTTTAGAAAACCACGCCCGTTAGAAGCAATCCCGAGGGATTCGTTGCAAAGGTTTTATCCTGGCGGAAAAACAAAGGGGCGACCGCCAAGAAGATGAACATGCAAATGAAAAACCGTCTGACCGCCGTCACCGTTGGTATTGACGACGACGCGATATCCATCTTCGGCAAAGCCTTTCGAACGCGCGATTTCGGCGGCCGTCAGCAACAAATGTCCGAGCGTCGCACGGTGCTCGGCACCGGCTTCGCCAAGTGACGCGAAATGCGTGCGCGGGACGATCAAAACATGCGTCGGAGCCTGCGGACTGATGTCGTTGAAAGCGATGCAAAGATCGTCTTCATAAACACGTGCCGACGGGATCTCACCGTCAATTATCCGGCAGAACAAGCAACTTTCACTCATATTCGGAACGACAATTAAAACATAGATGAAATCGAACTCGCAAAATCGACCACGCCCCGTAATATGAAAATGACCCCGACCACTCCCATTGGCCGGGGTCGTTTGCCCGTAATCTCCCACACTTACGGGCGGGGAATCGAAGGTCAAAACCCGATGCACACTTTATCGCACATCCTATCGACGATTTCAAGACTTTTTTTGAAGACAACCGTTCCGGCGAAAACTTGCTCTAAGCGCAGGTATTTCCTAGACTGTCTGGGCAGGAGAATTATGAACAAGATCGAACGCAGCGCAAATCAAAAGCCGACACGACGCGAGAAGTCCGAATTTCGCGATCGAATGAAGGGATTTATCATGTTCCTGCCGAACATGGTATTGCTGCTCGGCAAGCTTTTGAAGGACGGCCGCGTTCCGGTTGCCGAGAAGGCCTTGTTTCTGGCCGCGATCGTTTACGTCGTCTCGCCGCTTGATCTGATTCCCGACATTTTTCCGTTCATCGGCCAGGTCGATGACATTTACCTCGTCGCGCTGACGCTTCTGCGGCTCATAAACCGGACCGATGAGAACGTCGTCCGCGAGAACTGGCCGGGCGGCGGTGACATTGTCGGTCTCGCGAACATGATCGCCGGAATCGCGCCCAAGTTTCTGCCGGCGAGAATCTCGCGCGTTCTCTCTTCCGAAGTAGAGCTGGCGCCGGCCGGAAAAGCGCTCGGCGCGATCACCGGAAAGCGCGCCTCGGTCATCGTCGAAAAGATCGACACGTCCTCGGAGTTGGCGAACTGACCGTCCCTAAAGCTTGTCGGCAAAGAAACCGGTAACCAATGTCCAGGCGTCGCGCGCCGCCGATTCATTGTAAACGTCCGGCCGCGTGTTGTTGAAAAACGCGTGATCGGCGTCGTACTTGGCCGACGTCAGCGGAAGTTCGTGGCGCTCGACGATATCTTCAAGCCGCGCGACCAGGTCGGTGTTGATCCATTGATCGCGGATTCCCGAGACGAAGATACACGGCACAGAAAGCTGTCTGAGCACGTCTTCATCAGGAATATCGCCGTAAAACGGTGCGGCGGCACTGATTCCTTCAACTTCACAAGCCGCACGGAGCGCAAACGTGCCGCCCATGCAATAACCGGAAATCCCGAAATGCGAGAAACCGTACATTTCGCGCGCCGTTTCGATCGCCCGTCGGATCGTTTCAAGACCGTCGGCGATCTCAAGTCCATGCATCATTTTTGAAGCGTCCTCCGGATTCGTCGCGACCTTCCCGCGATAGAGATCGGGTGCGATCGCGGTGAACCCTTCAGCCGCGTAACGCCCGGCAATGTCCTTGATGTGATCGTTCAAGCCCCACCATTCATGGATCAGGATCACGGCTTTGCCGTTTGATTGCTCGGGCAGCGCGACATAAGCCAAAGAATCGCCGCCGGCCGTCGTGAAAGTTAGCGTTTCGCTCATAAAAATCCTCCTTTTCGGGATGTTTCGGATAATAAAATTCTATGACCGTTCGGGGCTTTTCTCAAACCGGGTTTACCTGCGGTCGACGCGTATCACTGGTGACGAGAGTTTCTCACTCGTCGCATAGATCGCACGGCCGTCTGCCGAATACCCGATCGCCTCGCCGATTTTCCGTTCCGGAAGATCGATCGCCAGCGGTCTCGATTTCCAGATCGAGTCGAACCCGCGCGATTCGTCGGCAAGTTTCAGCTCATAGGCCAGAAAATAGTCGCACAGAATGACACGCTTTCCATCGGGCGAGATATCGCCACCGGTTACCAGTCCGTCCGGGATCGCCGGAAGCGAGATTTCACCGATCCGGACTGCCGAGGTTTCACCTTTCGCATCATGCGGGATGCGATAAACGCCCGACGCGTCTTTGCGGCTCTTCGAGAGAACGTAGATATCGCCCGATTTCGGATGTACCATCAGCGCCTCCGCATCGTGCGGGCCGTCCGCATACGAAAATGCGATCGGGAATGCCTGCTCGGTCTCGAGCGGCGCGGTTCGTGACGACGCGGATTCGGAGCCGTTCAGGCGGGGTTCGTTGATGCGGTAGACTATCATCCGGCTTCTCTTGAGTTCGTTGTTGCCGATCTCGCCGATATACAGCCGGCAGTCGGAGGTCGCCGCGATGTCTTCCCAGTCGACGTTCTCGGCGCCGCTCACGCGCCAGGTGCCGAGCGTCCTTCCTTTCTCGTCGAACGCATAAATATACGGGCCGTCGCCCGAATCATTATGGGTCCAGAAAACTCCAGGCTGGCATCGCGACGCGGCGACGCCGCTGCTCTCGTTGATTTCTTTCGACTCGATCTCGCCAACCACGCGGGCCGCGCCGTAGTCGTCCGATTTTCCGTCGTTTCCGATATCAATCGGCCCTTTGCCCTTAAACCCCGGCGTGCACGCCGAAAAAGTCACCGCACACGCCGCGGCGGCGATGACAAAACTTGAAAATTTGGATATAGTTTTTTTCGGCATACCTCACGAATTGAAAGATTATAAACGAGTTGCGCCGCCGTGCGGTTCAGAACTTTTTCGAAATTTAGATCGTAGGATATTCCGAGTTACCCCGAAGATGATCGTCGGAACAGAATGGTTGATCGAAGCATTTGACTGCGACCCGTCAGCGTTGCGTGACGTCGGATCGCTGCAGGGCGTTTTTGCCGCGATCATCGGTGACCTCGGCCTCAAAGTTCTCGGAGAGCCGCACTGGCACAAATTCGGAGGTGAGGGCGGCGTTACCGGGTTGACGATGCTCACCGAATCACACCTCGCCTGTCACACCTATCCGGAGTACGGCACCGCGACGTTCAATCTTTATTGCTGCCCTTCGCGGCCGGAATGGAACTGGAATGATCGTCTTCGTAACATGATCGGGGCGCAAACCGTTCAGGTTTCCCAAATCGTCCGCGGCCAGGACCCGAAAGCCGAAAACCCGAAATCGCACGTTGTTGGAGGTGAAATTTGAGCGTCCTTCAGGCAAGTTGCCCGAGCTGCGCGGCTCCGATCGAGTTTCAAAAGGGCTCAACAATCGTCATCATCTGTCCGTTCTGCCGCTCGGCGGTATCGCGAACCGATCGCGGCCTTGAAGATCTCGGAAGAGTCGCCGAAATCGTCGATTCGCAGTCGCCGCTTAAGGTCGGACTGAAGGGCGAATTTCGCGGTCACAAGTTCGAACTCACGGGCCGGGCGCAGAATCGGCACGAAATGGGCGGCGTGTGGGACGAATGGTACGCGACATTCGGAAATGGCTGGGTCGGCTGGCTTGCCGAAGCTCAGGGCAAGTTTTACCTGACGTTTTACCAACCGCTTGCACCCGAAGCGTCGCTGCCTGATTTCAATTCATTGGCGATTGGCCAACAACTCCCCCAGATCCCGAACAAAACTCCGCTTCAGGTTACCGAAAAAGGAACCGCGACTTCGGTTGCCGCTGAGGGCGAGATTCCGTACAAGCTTGTCCCGAACGAGCAAAGCGCCTACGCCGATCTTGCCGGCCAGGAAAACGCGTTTGGAACCATCGACTATTCAATGAACCCGCCGTGGGTTTTCATCGGCCAGCAGGTATCGCTTGAAGACATCGGCCTCGGCCATGCAAAACCCGTAAAACGCGAAGCCGCCCGGGTCGCGGCGCAGGGAATGGGCTGTCCGAAATGCGGCGGTCCGCTGAGCCTGAACGCTCCGGACAAATCTGAACGTGTCACGTGTCCGTTCTGCAACTCGCTGCTCGACGTCAATCAAGGCAAGCTTTCGTGGCTCAAATCGCTGACGCCGCCGAAATCTGCGCCGGAATTCGTCCTCAAGGTCGGAATGGAGGCGTCGTTCAACGACGCTCCGTTCAAGGTGATCGGTGCCGTCGTCCGAAGCGTGACGATCGACGGAATCACCTATTATTGGCACGAATATCTGCTTTACAATCCGATGATCGGATTCCGATGGCTCGTTCACAGCGACAACCACTGGAACTTCGTCGAAACGGTCAATCCGGCCGATGTCGAGATCGTCCAGCCGTTCGGATTCGGCGCGACGGTCAAATACAACGGAAAAACCTTCAAGATCTTTCAGGACGCGACGGCTCAGGTCGAGTATGTTCAGGGCGAATTCTATTGGCGCGTCGAGCAGGGCGAAAAAGTTCAGGCAGTCGATTACGTTTCGGCTCCGCTGATGCTTTCGCAGGAGCGGACCGACAAAGAAGTCAACTGGTCGGTCGGCGTCTATCAGACAAATGCCGAGATCGAGAAGGCCTTCAATATTTCGGATCTCCCGAAGCCGTGGTCGGTCGCCCCGAATCAGCCGTTCACCGGCGGATTCTACATCAAATGGGGCTTTGCCTTCTTGGCGGCGCTGTTCCTGGTTGCGATCGTCATGATCCCGCTCGGCGGATTCGGCGGCACGCCGCTCAACGAAACGATCACTCTTCAGCCGACGCAGAATTCAACGACGACGCAGACCGCCTTCAGCAAACAGTTTGAATTGAAGGGAAATCGCAACGTGCGTATTTCGGCTCAGGCGCCGGTCAGCAATTCGTGGGCGGAACTCGACGTCGATCTGATCAACGAACAGAACAACGAAGTTGAGTCGGTCAGTATCCCGATCGAGTATTACAGTGGATCAGACAGCGACGGATCCTGGACCGAGGGGTCGCAGTCGCAGGACGCGACGCTTTCGGCACTCCCGGCGGGAAAATACACGCTCCGTGTCGAGGGCACATGGCAGGATTCGAGCAAGCCGATGCCGGTCGCGGTGAAGGTCGAGCAAAACGTATCACGCGGCGTCAATTTCTGCTGTGCGTTGGTGGTGCTGGCGATTCTTCCGATGTTGGGGATTATCAGAAAATTCTCGTTTGAATCACGGCGGTGGAGTGAAAGCATGTTCGGATCGGCGACCTCGGGTTCGTCCGACGATGAATGATAGGTTTGGTTTGACGCGGGCCGATGATGTTCGGTTCACGGAAGGTTGATTATGTTAAAGACAATTTTCATTATCTTTGGCTGCGGCGTCCTGCTGACGTATACGGCCGCCTCGTGGTTCGGCTGGGAACTTGCCAACTCGGGAAGAAATTCAAGACTTGGAACGCCGTTTTTTTACGGCGGATTTCGTGGAGGAAAATAAATGCTGAACAGTCTGGCGGCGGCCCTTCCGCTTGCTTTTATCGTTAAACTTGAGGAATTGCTCCCGGTTTTGGTGACAACGATCGTTTTTGTCGGAATCGGTTTGGTGGTCTTCGCGATCGCATTTTTCATCGTTGTCAGAGTCTCGCCCTTTTCTGTCAAGAAGGAGATCGAGGAAGACCAGAACACCTCGTTGGCGATCATCATCGGTGCGATCATCATCGGCGTTGCGATCATCATTGCCTCGGCGATCAACGGTTGACAAGCTATTTCGGTACGCGGACCGGATGATGTCCAGCCATCGTCCGGTTGATGTTCCGTTGCCGTACTCATTAAACCGTGCGCCGCATTCCGCTCCTTTTCCTAAACGTCATCATCATCGCCACGTGCGGGTTGATCTATGAGTTGCTTGCGGCGACCGTTTCAAGCTATGTCCTCGGCGACTCGGTCACACAGTTCTCGTTGGTCATTGGTATCTACCTGTCGGCGATGGGCGTCGGTTCATGGCTTTCCGGATACCTCGAGAAAGACCTCGCAAAGCGGTTTGTAGAAATCGAATTGGCGGTCGCAGTTCTCGGCGGATTTTCGGCGCCGCTTCTGTTCCTGACATTTGCCAACGTCACCTACTTCGGACTGATCCTCTATTTGATGGTCTTCGCGATCGGCGTCCTTGTCGGACTTGAAATTCCGATCCTGATGCGGATCCTGAAGGACGAACTTGACTTCAAGAATCTCGTCGCGCGCGTGCTTGCGCTCGACTACGTCGGCGCGCTTGTAGCCAGTCTGCTGTTTCCGATCTTTCTCGTCCCGCGGCTCGGTCTGAACCGGACTTCGATCCTTTTCGGGCTGCTCAACGCCGGTGTCGGAATCTGGGGAACGTTCCTGCTCGATAATCTCATCAAGAACCGCGATCTGACGATCCTCAGGATCAAGGGGTTCGTGATCGTCGTTCTGTTGGTGATCGGTTTTATCAAGGCCGAGTCGCTGACATCACTCGCTGAAGACGCTCTCTTTGTCGACAACATCATTTACGCAAAAAGCTCTTCATATCAGCGGATTGTGGTCACGAAGGGAAAGATCGGCTACGGGCTCTTTCTCAACGGAAACCTGCAATTCAATTCATTTGACGAATATCGGTATCACGAAGCGCTCGTCCACCCGGCGTTTTCGGCGCTCGGGCGCGATGCGAAGCGCATTCTCGTGCTCGGCGGCGGAGACGGTCTCGCCGTCCGTGAGATTCTGAAATACCCGACGATAGAAAGCGTCACACTAGTCGATCTTGATCCGGCGATGACTCAGGTCTCTCGCGCCGTGCCCGCGCTTGGCGAGCTGAACCGCCATGCGCTTGAAGATCCGCGGGTGACGATCATCAATCAGGATGCGTTCGTCTGGCTCGACAACCGCGAGATCGCGCCGTTCGATGTCGCGATCGTCGATTTTCCGGATCCGAACAATTTCGCGCTCGGGAAACTTTATACGACCCGCTTTTACCAACTGCTGAAGGCGAAGCTGCTGCCCGACTCATCGGTCGTGATCCAGACGACATCGCCGTTGATGGCCCGCAAGTCGTATTGGTGCATCGTCAAAACGCTCGAATCGTCGGGTTTCAGCGTTCGTCCGTACAACACCGCGGTTCCGAGTTTCGGGATCTGGGGCTATGCGCTTGCCAAGCTCACGCCGTTCGAAACTCCGGCGTCGCCGGTCGCGAACATCGAGATGAGATTTCTCAACGGAACCACGTTTGCGTCGATGTTTGAATTTCCAGGCGATATGGGCCGGCCCGATGAAGAGATCGAAATCAACCGGCTCGACAACCAGGCGTTGGTCCGCTACTACGAAACGGAGTGGCGACGTTTCGAATAGCGATATTTCTACGTCCGTCGCTTGCCTCAAAAAAATTCAGTTCCGATGTCCTTTTTCCGATCGCTGATTCGTCTAGTAATCGAAACGCCGCAAAAAACGGCGATCAATAACAAATCAACAAGGAGATTAACAATGCCTGAATACATGCTTTTGCTCCATGAGAGCACAACCGGTTTTGCCGACCTTTCGGCCGAAGACATCGAGAAAGTGATAGGTGAATATGTTGCCTGGAGCAACCGCGTCGGCGAAATGGGGAAAATGGTCGGCGGCAGCAAGCTTCGCGATGAGGGCGGCAAGATGCTGACCATGAACGACGGCGGGCTGCGCGTCACCGACGGTCCGTTTGCCGAAGCGAAAGAGGTGATCGGCGGCTATTTCACGATTCTCGCCGACGATTATACCGAAGCAACCGAGATCGCGGGAACCTGTCCGCACCTGACATACGGAGGCCGAATTGAGCTTCGCGAAGTTGAGCCCACCGAATAATTCCGGTGCCGTTGAATCGGTCGATCATCTGTTTCGCCATCAAGCGGGGCGGATGACGGCCGTTTTGGCGCGCTCATTCGGCTTCGAAAAGTTCGACCTCATTGAAGATGCGATCCAGGAGGCGATGGTCAGAGCGCTCAGGAACTGGCCGTTTGCCGGAATTCCGAAGAGCCCGGAGGCGTGGCTCATCACCGTAGCGCGCAATTGTCTGATCGATGCCATTCGCCGCGACCGGCGCTCCGAACCGATTGAAGGTATCGAGACTGTTGCCGAAACCGAATTCAAATCAGGGTTTGCGTCCGAGTTTGACGAAGATGTTCTGCGGATGATGTTTGCGTGCTGCAATCCGCGGCTGTCGCCCGATTCGCAGGTTGCGCTCACGCTCCGCACGATCGGCGGTTTCAGCGTTCGTGAGATCGCCGCCGCGTTTCTCGCTTCGGACGACGCGATTGCGAAAATGCTGACGCGGGCGAAGTCGAAATTGTCCGACACGGATCTGGAGATTCCGGGGCCTGACCGCATACCGTCACGGCTTGGACAGGTTCTGAAAGTTCTCTACCTGATGTTCAATGAGGGTTACAACACTTCGAACGGCTTGTTGCCGGTTCGCAACGATTTTTGCTTCGAAGCGATCAGGCTTGCCGGAATTCTTTCGCGACATCCGTCAACGCGGCATCCGAAGGTCGACGCTCTGCTCGCGATGTTCTTTTTTCAGGCGGCGCGGCTCGAAGCGCGCTTTGATGAACACGGCGACATTCTTCGATTATCTGAGCAAGACCGGCAAAAGTGGGATCGCCGGATGATTGCGCGCGGTCTCGAACATCTGAAGCTCTCGGCTGCCGGAGATGAGGTCTCAGAGTTTCATGTCGAGGCCGAGATCGCGTCGATTCACGCGCTTTCGTTTGATCCGGCAAAGACCGATTGGTCCCGGCTCGTCGAATGCTATGATCGCCTGCTCACAATTCGTTGGTCGCCGATCGTCGCTCTCAATCGCGCGATCGCGGCATCCAAGTCGATCGGTCCCGAAGCGGTTCTGTCCGAGATCGACGATCTCGAAACATCGCTCGCCAAATATCCGTTCTTTCACATTGCACGCGGCGAAATGCTCGCCGGAATCGGCGATTCGAACGGTGCCGCGGTTTCGTTCAGAAGAGCGCAGGAATTGAGCGGAAACGATGCCATGTTCCGGTTTCTCAGGCGCCGCGTCGAGCAAGTCGAAAATGAGTGACGCCCGGGTCTGATCTTTGATTCACCCGTTCCGTCCGTTCAGGAATTGAATTGACGCAGATGATGATCGACGTGCTTGTATTGCGAGATGCCCCATTCGTCGCCCGTCAGCGGACCGAAAAATCCATGGATATTGCCGTCGACGCTTTCCGCGCCGAGCGCGTGAAAATCGACGATCAACTGCCGCAACCGAGCCTTTGTCGCGTCAAACTCGGGATCGTCGGTGATGATGAAATCGGGTCCGGTCGGAGCGCTTTTCGGAAAGGGCCTTTCACTCAGAAAGTCTTTCCTGAAAATCCATCCGAGCAGTTTTCCGATCAGCCGCTGCTCTGATCTACGGATTCCGGCCGCCATTTCAAGTGCCCGGGCCGTATGCTCCATCATCTGCGACGGCGTCATCTTGCCCCATTGGCGCTCGGACGATTGATTGAATGAATCGAGCCGACCCAGCAGTTCCTGGTAGTCGGATTCATTAAAAATGGTTTTCATGAAAAGACCTCCGTTTGTAGCAAACTAAGCGAAAATCGTGAATTCCGCAAGAGGATTCAGCTTGACGGAGAAACAAATTGGTATAAGAATGGTGAATCCCGACATAAGATAAGGAGCAATTGGCGGATTGGCGAAATGCGGGCGCGACGCAACACGCAACAGTTCATGGAGAATAGCGATGAATGTTCAGGATTTGCGCGACTTCTGCCTCTCGCTGCCGGGAGCAACCGAAGACGTGAAATGGGGAAAAGATCTCTGTTTTTCGGTTGGTGCCAAGATGTTTTGCGTGACCGGATTCGAACCTGACTGCGGTGTCACTCTGAAAGTGCCGGACGACGAATTCGTCCGGTTGTGCGAGATCGAAGGATTCGGACCGGCGCCGTACGTCGGCCGTTACAAATGGGTGGTGATCGACAGTTTCGACCGTCTTTCCGATGAGGACTGGAAACGCCATATCCGGCAGAGTTACGATCTGATCGTCTCGAAATTACCGGCGAAGGATCGGCCGAAGTAAATGATGGATTACCGGGAACTATATCCGGCCGCAGAGTTCGGGCGCTTCGTCCGTTGCTTCTGGCAACTTGAACATGACGGCGTCGACGCCGGGATCGAGCGTGTCGTCCCTGACGGATGTCCCGAGATCGTCTTCAATCTTGCCGATCCGTTTGAACAGTTCGCGGAAACCGGTCGGCGAAAACAACCGCTATCGATCATTGTCGGCCAAATGTCGCGTGCCGTTACGATCCGGCCGACGGGTCGCGTCAGACTATTCGGGGTCCGTTTTCAGCCGTATGGACTTGCAGGCGTGTTCGACGATGCCGCAAGTACGATATCGGACCGGATCGAATCGGTCGCGGACGTGTTCGGCGGCGCGACCCGCGAGCTTGAAGAGCGGATTTTTCTGGCAGTTGATTTTGAAAGCCGACGAATGGTTTTTGAATCATGGCTTCGCCGCCGGATGAGGATGCGTGCCGAATCCGCTCAGTTTGCGGTCGTCGCGGCGGCAGCCGATGCGATTGAGCGTTCGAACGGCGGATTGCGGATCGGAGACGTTTCGAAGTTCGTCAACGCGAACCAACGGTCTCTTGAGCGTGCGTTCGGTCGCGTTCTGGGCATCAGTCCGAAAGCGTTTGCAAGGATCGTCAGGATTCAAACGGTGTTGAAATCGATCGGCGGCGAACCGGCGTGGGCCGATCTCGCAGTTGCCGGGGGTTTTTTCGATCAGGCGCATTTTATCCGCGATTTCCGGGCGCTGACCGGTGTTTGCCCGAGCGAATTTTATCGCGAATCAAATCAGATGGCGGAGTATTTTTCCGGTCCGGAGAGTCCGGTTGTCGATTTTTTACAATAGTCGCAGATGGCGTTGCTGTAACTTTTCATACGGAGGTTAGAGAAAAGATCATATGAAGTTAACGCTGATTATTGTAATGGTGTTTATGTTTGCGGCAGGTGTGTCCGCGCAGTCCGTCGAGCAGGATTTTGAGAAGTCGACAAAGATCCTCGCCGGTGAATGGAAGCTCGACGGCAAGGAAGTTTATGAATCGTGGCGCACCGACGGCGGTTCGTTTGTCGGCAAGGGATTCAGAATTCGGGACAATGTCGAGTCAGTTACCGAGACGCTCGAAGTGAAGGTCATCGACGGCGCAGTTTATTATCTGGCGACGGTTCCAAATCAGAACAACGGCGCCGCGGTTCGTTTCAAGTTGAGTTCGGTGACGGACGATTCGGTCGTATTTGAGAATCCCGATCACGATTTTCCGAAGAAGATCGTCTATCGGAGATCGGGTGCCGACGCGCTGGTCGCAGAAGTCACCGGCGCCGGCGGAAAGGGGTTTACACTCAAGTTCGGGCGACGCCCGGCCCCGACCAAAGAAGACTGAAACCAAATACCGGTCCGGTCGTAAGAATTGTCACCGTTATGTTCGATATCGCGCTTGAAAATCGTATCGCGGTTCAGCTTGAAGCTCGCGGCGTTGAGTTTGAACGAAAGAAGATGTTTGGCGGCGTGTGCTTTCTGGTCGATGGCAAAATGTGTCTCGGGATCGTCAAACAGGATCTGATGGTCAGATTTGATCCAGCGCGGGACGAAGAAATTCTTGCGCGTGAAGGCGCACGCGAGATGGATTTCACGAATCGGCCGATGCGCGGCTATGCGTTTGTCGATTCGTGTGCGATTGAGAACGACTTCAGGTTGGGTGAGTGGATCGGGCTCGCGCTCGAATTCAATCCCCGCGCAAAATCATCGAAAAAGGAGAAAAAGGCAAATGGATGAAGCAGGTTCGGGAATGCCCAAACATGGTGAATTTTGCTGGACCGAGGTCGCCACGGGCGATCTTGGTACGGCGATGAATTTCTACCGCAACGTTTTCGGTTGGAAATTCAAAGAGAACAACTCTACCGGCGAAGGAATGCGTTATGAAGAGTACAGCGGAGCCGACGGCGGATATCCGATGGGCGGAATGTATCAGGTCGCCGACGTGCCGTGCGGAGATGCCCCGCCGCCACCGCCGCATTTCATGAACTACATCACGGTCGATGACTGTGACGCAACGGCAGCACGCGCGGCCGAGATCGGCGGAACGGTGATGACCGGTCCGATAGATATTCCTAATGTCGGCCGAATGGCCGTCATCCGTGATCCGGCCGGAGCCGCGTTCGCAATCATTACCTTGGGAGGTGGCGCATAATGGCCGATTTTGAAATTCCCGCAAATGGGTCTGTCTGCTGGTACGAACTTACGACCCAACATGTTGATGCGGCAAAACCTTTTTATCAGGAACTGTTCGGCTGGAATCTTCAGCCGAGCAAACTTTCGCCGGTTCCGTATGACGAGATCCATGTCGGCGAAAAAGCGATCGGCGGAATGCTTCGCATCGACGAATCATGGGGTCCGGATTGGGCAAGCATGCCGTCGCATTGGATGACATACATCGCAGTTGACAATTGCGACGCAACGGTCGAATCGATCAAGGCAAACGGCGGCAACATCTGCATTCCGGCGTTCGACGCCCCGAACGTCGGGCGGATCGCCGTCTGCAGCGATCCGGCAGGCGCGACGTTTTCGATCATCCAGTTTGCAATGCCGTCGTCATGATTGCTGACCGGATTCTTGAACTGATCAGTCGGGGCCGTACGGATCGCATCGTCGATCTGCTGCGGCTCCCGAACTGGCCTGAGCTGCTTTGCTCGGGCGCCGTCAAACCGCTTCAGTGGCTGGTTTATTACAATGACGTCACGGCGTTGCGGCTTATACTTGAATCCGGCGGAACGCTTGAATCGATCGATCTTGACCGCGAACTCGGCAACGCCGCTTTCATGGGACACTGGAAATCAGTCGACTTTTTGATCGCAAACGGTGCCGATCCGAAATTCGCCGATCCGGAAACGGGTGAGACCGCGCTCCACGCGGCGCTCGCCAAAGCCGGTCGGCCCTTTTATCTTTGGACGATCCGGCTTTTGGTCGATAATGGCGCCGATGTCAATGCCCGGACGCGTCCCGACGCCGAGACCGGCGCGTTCATGCGCGACGTCAGAACGAAAGGCGAAACGCCGCTTCATCGGGCGGCGGCGTATTCCGATGCCGAGACGATCCGTTATCTGATCGAGAACGGTGCCGATCCGACGATTCGGGATGCACGCGGCGATTCGCCGTTAACCTGGGCGAGCGAGCATTTGCGGCCCGGTGAAGTCCTTGGACTGTTGCAATTTGGCGATTTCATGATCTCCGAACAGTCGCAGAAACGGATGATCTCTGACCACGGCGCCGGTTGGGGGTACGGAATGGAGTGGAACGCGATCGGAGACTTCTTGCCCGAAAGCGCGGAGAAAAGCGATGGATAAGAATTCAAACGCGATTCGCTGGTTTGAGATTCCGGCGATCGACATTCAGCGCGCGAAGCGGTTCTATGAGACGATCTTTGCGATCGAGATGCAGCCGACGCCGTTGCCGATGCTTTTTATGTTTCCGTCCGATGCGGGTTCGGGCTATGTCAGCGGCGGCATCATGCAGCATGAAACCTATGTCCCTTCTGAACAGGGCGTGACGATTTACCTCAACGCCGATCCTGATATCCAGGCGGTCATCGATCGGATCGAACCTGCCGGCGGCAAGGTGCTGATTCCGAAAACGATGATCAGCGATGAGATCGGGTGCATGTCGTTCTTTATCGATACCGAGGGGAACCGGTTGGCGCTGATGGCAAAGTCCTAGCGAGGTTGGCAATGAGAAGTTCAAAAACGATTGACGAATATTTTGCGAGCCAGACCGAGTGGGTCGATGAGCAACGTACTCTGAGGGAGATCATACTTTCGACCGGATTAACCGAGACCATCAAATGGGGCGGCCCGGTTTACACGCTCGACGGGAAGAATCTGGTCGGGCTCGGCGGTTTCAAAAGTTATTTCGGACTCTGGTTTTTTCAGGGCGCGTTGCTGACGGACAAGGCACGGCGTCTGATCAATGCGCAGGAAGGCGTGACCGAAGCGCAACGGCAGCTGCGGTTCGCGTCCGCGGCCGAAATCGATCGGCAACTGATTCTTGATTATGTTGCCGAAGCGATTGCGAATCAGCGCGCCGGAAGATCGATCAAGCCGGTCAGCAAGCCGTTGATCGTTCCGCCGGAGCTTGATGAGGTATTCGCCGGAGATGCTGAACTGCGGGCGAAGTTTAACGCGCTCGGGCTGACGAAGCAACGTGATTTTTGCGAGTATGTCGAGACGGCCAAGATGGCCGACACAAAGCTTCGGAGAATTGAGAAGATAGTGCCGATGATCCGCTCCGGAATCGGCTTGAACGACCGCTACAAATAGAATTGATTATGAGACGAATTTTTCTCGCATGCATGATGCTTGTCTGCGCGCAGGCTGCCTTTGGCCAGGCTTCCGCTAAACCTGACTCGACCGTTCGTAAGTTCATCGCGGCGTTCAATGAACAGAATGTCGAAAAGATGATGGCGCTGACCGCCAGGGATGTGAAATGGTACAGCGTTTCGGGCGCGACGATCACGACTGAAACTTCGGATCAGGAATCGCTGCGCGCGTTCATGATCGGATACTTCAAGTCGTGTCCGACGTGCAGATCGAAGATTTCAAAAGTCCTGGCCGCCGGAAACCGCGTGACATTGACCGAAACCGCGTCGTGGGAAACCGGAAAGGGCCGCGAGTTCAACGACAGTTTTGCCGTTTATGAAACTGAAAACGGACTGATCGCGAGAGTCTATTATTACGAGCAGCCCGGGCAGAACGGTTACAATGCAAAACTCGCGAAGAAGGTCGGGGCCGATGAACGCGGCATGAAAATGTACGTCTTTGCGTTCCTCAAATCGGGTTCGAAGAAGTTTGAGCCCGAAGAGCGAACCAAGCTCGTCAATCAACATCTTGAGAATATTGGTCGACTCGCGGCGTCGGGGAAACTCGTTCTCGCGGGCCCGTTCGCCGAAAATGACGCGATCCGCGGAATCTACGTGTTCGACGTCCGGACCAAGGAAGAAGCGAAAATGCTGGTCGAGACCGATCCGGCCGTTACTGCCGGCGTTTTTGACGTTGAACTGAGGCTTTGGTACGGATCGGCGGCGCTTTTGGCGCTGATGCCGATCCATGACAGCCTGCAGAAGAAATCGATTACCCAATGATCCGAACGATCCTGCTCATTCTCCTGTTTTCGATCGCGGCGTTTGCGCAGTCGCGTTCGGTGGCGGTCACGTTCGACGATCTACCGATCTCGGGAGGACCATACGCGTCGCCCGCCGCGATGACGTTCGAGATCGATCAGGTTAACCGAAAGCTGATCGAATCGATCCGCCGAAACGGCGTTCCGGCGATCGGGTTTGTGAATGAAGCAAGACTTTACGCGCGTGGCCAAACCGATGGGAGAATCGAATCGCTTCGGCTTTGGATTGATGCCGGGCTTGAGCTTGGAAATCATACGTTTTCGCACATCGCGATCGATCAGAACCCGGTTGAAAAGTATGAAGAGGAAGTCGTCCGCGGCGAAACCGTGACGCGGATGCTGCTTGCTGAACGAGGCAAGAGTCTGAGGTATTTCAGGCACACGCAGCTTCGGACCGGTCCGACCGAGGAATATCGGGCGCGCCTCGCCAGGTTTCTCGAATCGCGCGGCTACACCGTCGCACCGGTGACGATCGATAATCAGGAATGGATCTTCGCGGCCGTCTATGCGCGGGCGAAGTCGAAGGGCGATGCCGAAATGATGAAGCGGATCGGGAAGGAATACGTCGACTATATGGCGACGACCTTCGCGTTTTTTGAAGATCTGTCACGCGAATCCTTCGGTCGAGAATTTCCCCAGACGTTGCTGCTTCATGTCAACGCACTCAATGCCGACTATTTCGATCAGCTTGCATTGATGATGAAGAACAGAAAATACAGGTTTGTTTCGCTTGAAACCGCCCTTGCAGACGAGCTTTACCGACGCAGGGACGTGCAGGCGAACAAAGGATTGTCGTGGATCCATCGTTGGCGGATGGCCGACGGCAAACCGCTCAAGGAAGAGCCGGCCGAACCGGCGTCGATCGCGGAGCTTTATCGCAATTACAAATAACCGAACTGGAGCAAAACTATGAAGAAGATCATCGGAGTTCTCTGTCTGATCGTTATCGTATTGATCGGGGCGCTCGTCGCGGCGGTTTTCCTGACGCCGACCGATTTCAAGGTCGAACGCGAGGTGACGATTGCGAAACCTCGGGCCGAGGTGTTTGAATACGCGAGGTTCATCAAAAACCAAAACGTCTGGGGACCTTGGGTAAAACAGGACCCGAACATCAAGCTCAGCGTCAAAGGGACCGATGGCGAGGTCGGCTTTGTCTCGGCGTGGGAAAGCTCGAACGAGAACGTCGGAGTGGGCGAACAGGAGATCAAGAAGATTGAAACCGGCAAACGGATCGACAGTGAGCTGCGCTTCAAGAAGCCGTTTGAATCGACCAGCCAAGCATTCATGATCTTCGACGATGCCGGTGCGGGTCAGACGAAAGTAAGATGGGGCTTTACGGGTTCGATGCCGCGTCCGTTGAATCTGATGCTGTTGGTGATGGACATGGACAAGGAAGTCGGCAAAGACTTCGAAACGGGATTGGCAAATCTTAAGTCAATTCTCGAAACAAACGGAGGAAATTGATGATTCGAAACATCCTTTCAGTAATCGTTGCGTTTTTCATCGGCGGCCTGTGCGTCTTCGCGGTTGAAAAGATAGGGCATATGTCGTACCCGGTTCCGAACAGCACGGATTTTGAAGTGTTGAAAAGCTACTACCTGACTGCGCCGGCAGGAGCGTTTCTTTTTGTGCTTTTGGCGCAATCCGCCGGGTCGATCGTCGGCGGCTTGGTCAAGGCATCATCTCAACCGCGAAGAAAACGACCGCTTTGGTCTACGGCGTGCTCGCGCTGATCATGGCGGCGATCAACGTCTTTATGATCCCTTCGCCGATCTGGTTTTCGATCATCGCGCTGGTTCTGCCGATTCCGCTTTCGCTGTTCGGATCAAAGATCGGTCAGGCGGTTGGTTTCGGCAAGAACTGACGTGACGAAGATAAATCAAATCGTTTCGGTGCTGCCATCGCAGGATATTGCGCGTGATGCGCCATGGTATGAACGGCACGTCGGGTTCGAAGTTGTTTGGTCGGATCCGATGTATGCGGTCCTCCGTCGCGACGGCTTTTGGCTTCATCTTCAATGGCACGCCGACACCGATGACGATCCGCTTCTCGGCGGATCGGTGATCAGAATCGTCGTTGACGACATTGAGCCCGCGTTCGAAGAATTCGTCACCCGCGGCGCCTTCACCCCAAACAAACTCCGCCGCGACACCCCATGGGGAACGCACGAATTCGGCTTCTTTGATCCGAACCGAAACGCGATCTTTGTCGTCGAAGTGGTGAAAGAGTGAAAAGGTGAAAAGGTGGAAAAGTGGAAATAATGGAATGGACTAACGATTTCCTTTTCCACCTTTTTCACTCTTCCACCTTTTCACTTTTCCACTTTTCCACCTTTTCCCTTTAACAGCCCTTCTCCTCGCGGCGAGAGTTTGTAGCCGGGGCGAAGAGATTCCGTTAGGCCGAGTGCTTTCAGTTGACGGACGCGGGCCTTGAACTTCAGTTTTTCGAGGCCGAAATGATCGGCCAGGATCTGCGCGTGGATGTTGGGACGGCGTCCGATCTCGGTCAGGTATTCAAATGTCCAGCTCCCCATTTTCATTAGCTTCTCACGAATCTTCGCGAGTTCGACCGCGTCGAGGTTTTCTCGCATCGCAAGGCGGGGATCCTCGCCGGCGAAGCTGACCGTGATGCGATAAAAATCGCCCTCGCGATCCACTTCGCACAGCTCGTCACGCGAATTCAGACCGGCGTTTCGAATATCCTCGTCGGTTACATCTGACCGATCGATCTGCTCGACATTGATGATCGAAAGAACGCCTTTGCGCGTTTTCAGTGTACCGCCAGTCTTTACGGTCGGCCGCTTCCAGACACGAAACACAACCGAGATTCGCCCCTCAACTATCGCCTCCAAAGTTTTGTTGTTCAGCAGCATGAATTCACTGGCCTCCGTTTGATGTTGCTTGCGCGCCAACGCTAATATTTGGAAAGGAACTCCTCAATCGAGAAATCAAAAAATGGCAAATACCGCCCTGACAATAATTTCCGACGCCGAAGGCAAGGTCGTCGTGCGGTTTCTCCGCCGAAATTCCGGACATGTTTCGGGCTATAGCCAAACGCTGCTTTCGATCCTTGCCGGAGTCGAAATCCGGACAGACCGTCAGCCCGATGAGCGGACCTTTCATGCGATGGGTTTTCTGGCGCCTGCAGTGATTGCGCGCCTGATGCCGGCCAACGGCGATACGTTCATACTCTCGCCGGAATCAGAGTCGGCGGCGGATTACACGTTTTCAATCTTCGAGCGCGACGGCGATGTTTACCTGAAGTGCGAAGACTCAGGCGGAGTCATGTACGAAACCAACGCTTCAAAGTCCAAAAACTAGTCCGAAGCGGGATCAATTCACATCATTTCAAAATCCAGATCGTCATCGATCTGTTCGTCCGGATCTTCGACGGCCGCCGCCGCATCCTGAAACCCGACGAAATTGACGTTTGCCGGCGTTGCCAGGATCATGAACGGCTCATTGTCGGCATTGTTCATCAGAAACGCGATGTCGGGAAGAACGCCGCCGCGATAACTGAACGGGAATTTGTAGATCGCGCCGTCCGCAAGTCTGTCACCGATCGCGGCAGCGTGCTCACCTTCGAGAAGATAAACCGATTTGACGAGATGCGAGAGATAGTCCTCGATGGACGTTCGTTCAACGACATCGATCGGAGCGTCGAACGACGAGGGAACGCTCTCGAGAGGTTCGCCTTCAATCGAATACGGCTTGAGCAAACTTTTGTCGATCGGATCATTGTCCTCAGTCAGCGTAGCGAAGGCGGTACCGCCGATCCCAAAGAGCGTCTGTCCGTCGGAAGCAAGCGACATCATCTCCGCGGGCGAACCGTGTTCATCAACCGCCTCGATCGTGACCGATCCGTAGAGCTTCGAACGGTCAATTTTCGTGATCCCCGCCGCCAGTTCGACATCACCGATTTTGAAAACAAGATTGCGCGCCATTATCTGTCGTTGAGTTCGGGGAGAAACATTGAATATCCGTAAGCGATGACCTCGCCGGTCCGCGTGTCTTTCCAGGCCCGCTCATAGTGACTTGCTTCGGAGATCTCTTCGGCTGTCATCGATCCGAATTTCGCCGCAACGCTTGCGAGAGTCTCGCGTTCAAGCTCCGTCAATTCGATCGGAAATTCGCCGCCGGCCCGGATCACGTCGCGTGTTCCGTGCCTGGTCTGAACCGAGTCAATGACAATCACGTCATGCTTGTCCAGATACGAGAGAATGTCCTCATAGCCGTCAACCACGGGGCCGTACGGCAAATGCCGGTAGGCGGTGCCGGTGATCGATCTGCCGGTCGCCTTGTGATGATAAAAATCTGAGTAAAATGCGAGCTTGTTGAGCTTTGTCCGCGTCATCATGCGGACACCGGCGTGGACCACGAAGTACAACAGAACGGCCGAGAATTTCTCAAGCGAGAATTCGCGATGACCGGTAAAGATCGTCGCGCTGTTTTCATTTCGCGATACCAGCGAATCACGAAGATTCTGGTGCGCGGCCGAACGCGGATCAAACAGTGTTTGTTCAAGATCCTCGACAAAATCCTCAACGTGGCCTTCGAACATCGCGATCAATGCCAGTTCCATCTGCTCGCGCGAGAATGCCTGATCGTGCTCCATCTTGAAGTAATTCAGCAACCGCGGCGCGAAAGCGACGACTCTTTTCCTCAATTTCTCGGTCATATCAGTTCACGACGAAAAGTCGGGTAAGCATGATATCACAGGAAAATGGCGACTTGGGAGGAAAACAATGTTTCAGGATTCAGGGTTCAAGATTCAAGGCTCGAGATTCAAGATTCAACGTTTAAGATTCAAAGCTCAAGACTCAGGATTCAAGAATCAAGAGTCAAGAGTCAAAGTTCTTGAACCTTGAATCTTGACTCTCGACTCACGAACCTTAGAATCTTGGATTGCTTTGCGCCTTGGCGTCTTTGCGGGAAGACAAACCGGGTGTTCCCGCAAGGGCGCCGAGGCGCAAAGTGACTTGTTATTGCCGGCTCTTCTGATCTCAAATCTCAGATCTCAGAAATTCCGGATTCGAAACCTTCCCGGATATTCAAGATTCAAGGGTCTTAGAATCTTGGATTGCTTTGCGCCTTGGCGTCTTTGCGGGAAGACAATCCGGATGTTCCCGCAAAGGCGCCGAGGCGCAAAGTGACTGATGAATTTGAATATTCTGACGGGCTTCTTGAATCTCGAATCTTCAACCCTTATTGAATCTTGATCACAAATGCCGGTCAAGAAAGTCTGCGACCAGCGGGTAAAGCTCGAGACGGTTTTTGAGTTTTGAAATTCCGTGGCCTTCGTCGTCGAACAATTTGTATTCGACTGGCGCGTTTCGGTCGCGGAGCGCTTTGACGACCTGCTCGGCTTCGGTGTAGGGAACGCGCGGATCGTTTTTCCCATGGATCACGAACAGCGGAGCCTTGATGCGGTCGATCTTCGCGATCGGCGAAATCGATCGCAGAAATTCAAGGTCCCGATCGAGCATTCCGTACTCAACCTCTCGCTGCCGGCGACGATAACCCGACGTGTTTTTGAGAAACGTTTCCCAGTTCACGATCCCGACCGTGTTGACCGCCGCAGCCCAAAGTTCCGGATAAAGCGTCACCGCCGCCATCGTCATGTAACCGCCGTAACTTCCGCCCATGACCGCGATTCGTTTCGGATCGGCGCCGCCCGATTTTCTCAGCCAGTCGACGCTGAATGCCAGATCCTTGACTGAGTCTTCGCGCTTTCTGACATCGTCAAGATGCGTGAAAGTCTTGCCGTAACCGGTCGAACCGCGAACATTGGTTGCGAGAATCGCATAGCCGCGCGACAGATAATATTGATAAAGCGGATTGAAAGCGGGCCGCTCCTGGCCCTCGGGTCCTCCGTGAACGCTGACAATTACGGGAAGTCCGCCTGCAAGAATCGAGGTTTTGTCGCCGATCTTACCGACCTTGTCGTTGATCTTCCGCACCGTATCCTGAATGATCGTCTCGACCTTGTTCGCGACCGGAATATTCGATTTGATCAGATTCGTCCGCGGCCGATAGTACCACGCCGGGATTTCGCGGCCATCGAAAGACTTGAATTTGATCAGTTCGGGCGCGACGAACGTTTCGGCATCGATCCCGGCGCGGTCGCTCTTCGTGATCTGCGAAAGACTCTGGGTCTCAAGATCGTAGAGCCAGATATCCGAATTGTTTTTCGAAGAATTGAACGTGAAAACGAGCTTTGAACCGTTTGCCGAAAAATTCATCCCGCCGACAATTCCCTGAGCCGGAAGTTTCACGGTCGATTCGTCAGACAGAATATTTGTGATCAACGGCTTTCCGTTCACTTCAAAACGGCGCAGCCGAAGTTCGGAAAAACCATCGCGATTGATCGTGTAGGCGAATCGTGACCCATTTCGCGGAAACGTAATGCCTTCGACATCCCAATTCTCTTCGGGGCGGATAGTGAACGGAGTCGGCCGCCCGCGCGGCCAAAGGTTGTCCATTTGCGTCATCGCCGAGAATTCGCGGTCCTTGTTGGAGGTGAAAATGATCGAATCGCCGTCGGGAAGAATTTCGACGTCACCGAACTGACTCGCGTCCGTATGCGGCGTGAGCAATGTTTCGGATTTCGTTTGAAGATCGAAGAGATAAAGATTGTTGTCGAGACTGAGTTCGGTTCCGGATCTAGAAACGATGATCCGACGCCCGTCAGCCGAGGCTCCGGCAAATGAGTTTGAGCCGTCGAACTGATAGATCAGCTGATCCTTGCCGTCGCCGACAGTCATCGACCAAATATCAAAAAACTGGGGATTTCGGCGGTTCGAAGCAAAATAGATCATTGATCCGTCATCGGACCAACCGCCGAAATTATGTCGAATCCTCGGCGCGCTTGTCAGTTCCCGGATATTCTCGCCATTTGAATCCATGACGAAGAGCTGGGTATTTTCATCGCCGCCGCGGGCCTTTCCGAACGCGACCAGATTGCCGGTTGGTGAGAATCTGACGAATCCAACGTTATCCTCATAGTTCGTCACCTGTTTCGGCGAGCCGCCGGGCAGATCCATCATCCAGACCTGCGAAGTTCCGGAGACGTTGGTCAGATAAAAAAGCCGCTTGCCGTCGGGGGAAATCGTCGGGGACGACGCTGAGCGAATGTTGAGATATTGCTGGATCGTGTAACTCTGACCGGCACCGAACACCGTCAGAGCTAGCAACATGACGGTGACCGCGGAAATGCGCTTCATAAAAAGTCTCCTTTCGTTAGATTTGAGACGATTATAGTTCCGTTCCGTCCGGAACGAAAACCCGGTTCGCTGGTCAGGAAGTCGCCACGACTTCCGGACTGGCTTCCGGAATCCAAAATGATCCGGTGAATCCTTGGTCTAATGTTGACAAAAATGTAAAGATTACCGAAACTTTTATTTGCCGCAAAATTGACGAACACAATGCCAAAGATCGCAGACATACAGGAAACGCCGAACCCGAACGCCGTCAAGTTCATTTTGAAAGAGCCGGTATCGCACGGCACGTCGCATTCGTTCAAGTCGGTCGAGGAAGCCGTCGACAACGCACTGGCGAAGTCGATCTTCGATGTCGGCGAGGTGGTTTCCGTGTTCTACATGGACAAGATGATCACTGTCGAAAAGACGGATGAGGCGGATTGGGATGAGATTCTTCCGGCGCTCGCCGTACCGATCAGAGCGACGGAGTCGGTCGCCGGCACGAACGGCGCGGCGGCCAAGGATATCGGCGGTGCGATCGGTGCAGCTCTCAGCGATGATCCAAAGATCCGTGAAATCGAGGCAATCCTCGACGAACGAATCCGTCCATATCTGGCCAGCGACGGCGGCTGGCTTGAGATCGTCGGATTCGAAGATAAGACGCTCAAGATCCGTTACGAAGGCGCCTGCGGAAGTTGCCCGAGTTCGCTCACCGGAACGCTGATGGCCATCGAAAACATGATCAAGGAAGAGATTGACCCGGGTATCGAAGTCGTTGCGGTTTGAAGGTCGGACGGCAGACGTCAGACGGCAGATTCCAGACGGCAGATTCCAGAAGGATTCCAAAGATTCCAGCGATTCCAGACGTATTCCAGAGATTCCAGTGATTCAGTTTCGGCCGCCGGACGTCCGACCAATCTCAGGTATTCCATATTCCAATCATTCCAGAATTCAGACGTCAGACGACAGACGCCAGTTGATTCCGTCACGACAACCTGGAATCTGGAATTCTTGGAATCTACGGTCCGACGTCTGACATCTGACCTCTGCCGTCTGACCTCTGATGTCTGACATCTGACGTCTGACATCTGACGTCTGACATGTCTGCTGAGGCGCAAAACATTTTCTTGACATCGTTTAACCAAATTGTTCATAATTTAAGGGCGGCTTGAACTAAGCTGCCGCGTCTCGTCACCGAAACGTCAAATCTGCACCAGCCGTCAGTCTTTTGATCCGTCCTAAAAAAGTACTGTGTTTTCAATAACGGAGGAGAAATATTGTGAATAGTGAAGAACTCGAACAAAGTTTAAGGACCGAATTCGAGAGTTATCTCAAAACCGTCGTCGCGGATATGCGACAAGAAGTCTCAGATTTCCAGAAGATGGTCGAATCGGAATTTGAAAAGCACAAGTCGCAAATGGACGATGCTTTTCGTTCTTTCAACGATCGCTTCGCTTCGGACAAAAACCTCGATGAAGCATTCACGGAATCCGTTGTCGAGCACCTCCGGCTCGCGCGTGACGAGGGAGCGCGAATCACAGCCACCGCGATTGCGGAAGCTGAAGAACTTCAGAAAGAGCAGGCCGTGGCAGTCGACACGTCTCACCTTGTCGGCGAAATAAGAGACGCAATTCGCGATATCAGCAGCAAGAACACGCAATCTGCGATTCTCAGGGCGCTGGTTTCGCATGCGACGAATTTCACGCCGCGCGGCGCGTTTTTCATCATTAAGAACGAGCATCTCGTCGGATGGCGCGTGTTCGGGAAGGAAACCAGTTCGGATGACAAAGCGGTCCGCGAAGTGTTTTTCCCGACCGCAAGCGACACTTTGCTCGGCATGGCGATTCAGCAGCTCGATACCGTCGAGGGCACGTTCAGTTCGCACACCGATAATTCCGTGTTTCTGAGCCGTCTGAGCTTCGGTCAGCCGGATCGAATGTATGCGATCCCCTTGGTCGTCCGTGAGCGCGCTGTCGCGGTTCTTTATGCCGACTATGGAACCGAAGGCTCAAGCCTGAATATCGAAGCGCTAGAGTCGCTGGTTCAGGTCGCTGGTCTGACGGTTGAGATCTCGGCATCGGCGCGAAGCGCGAGAACTCCACAAGAGACGGAGACGACGTCCACTGATCTTGGATCTGATTACCAAACGCAGGGTTCGTTCCCGGCGCCGGCCTCGTTTACAGACGCGGCAGTTGGCCTCGAATCGTCGTTCGGATCCGAACCGCAGTTTGATGCCCCTACGGCAGAAACGTTCGAATCGTCGTACACGTATTCCGAAGAAGCACTTGCACCGACGGCAAATGAATCCGTCGCGGATGACGACGATGCGTATTCGATTAGCGAACCGGTCGAAACAACCGATTCCTTCAGCTTTTCAGCAACCGATGAAACTGTCGATGAGGCGCCCGAGTTTGAAACGAGCCCATCGTTTGATTATGCGCCGACCTACGAAGAACCCGTCGCCGAATTCGAAACGACATCCACATGGAATGCCTCAGAAGAGGTCAGCGACGAGTACTCGAGCGTAGAATATGAATCGTTCGAGAAACCTTCGGATGAAGAGGCGGCCGATTTCTCAACCACGATGTCGGTTCCCGAATACGAGTTCGAGGCTGCATCGACTGCGTCGAATGTCGAGTTCGAGCAAACGGCCCCGTCGTTTGAAGCTCCGGTTTTTGAGTCAGTTACGCCGTCATTTGAGGTTGAGAGTTACGAACCTGTTGAGGCTGCCGAAGTCGAAGCCGTCGTCGCACCGATGCCGGTCCGTCCGCGCCTCAGTGAACGAAACGTTGATCTGCCGATCGAAGTATCGGAAGATGAACGCCGGCTTCACAACGATGCTCGGAGGTTTGCGCGTTTGCTGGTTTCGGAAATCAAACTTTACAACGAGCAGAAGGTTAAGGAAGGACGCGATTCAAGCGATCTTTACGACAAACTTCGCGAGGCGATAGACCGGTCGCGTGAGATGTACGACAAACGCGTTCAACCGCCGGTTGCCGCAAAGTTCGATTACTTTCATTACGAACTTGTCAGCAACCTCGCAGAGGGAGATGAGACCAAACTCGGCGCCACATATCCGGGCGCGGGCGTTTGACCCGATAAAAGATAACCAAACGGAAAGCCGTCGGTCTGAACCGGCGGCTTTTCTATTTTCAACACGGACCGCGCTTTGCGAAATATGTCCACCGGACCTGCAAAGAGAATTCTCGCGACAATTCTTCAATTGAGCCGTCGTTCCGATCGAACCACTTGCGTTCAATCGACGACTTCAAATTGAATATAGCGCGTCGCGATCCGCGATTTTTCTTTCGCCAGATTATCGAAAACGATGATCTGAAGCACGTAATCACCCGGTTCCATCTTGGTCGCGAGGCTGAATGCGCCGACGGACTTCAGTTTTCGAAAATCGGTTTGACCGCTGTGGTCAAGCGGGATCCTTTTACCTTCGAGCACCGGTTGCCGCTCACGGAAAACACGGATCTGCGTCGAGATATTCGGCTTGTTTGACGGATCAAGCTTTGCGTTGTAAACCTCGAAACCGTAACGCAGAATGCTGCCGCGCTTGAACGTACGCGTTGACGTATCTTCCATCGGGTCAGTTGTTTCGATCTTCGGATCGGGGACCTCGGCAAATGAATTGTTCCATTGCTGCGGCGTGAAATTCTCAAGCACGATGCCCGACACCGTGACCCGGTTCTTTTTGAGATTCGGAACCTGGATGAACTGCGACGCCGATCCGAGTTTGTCCGACTGCGAATCGCGGATTGCGACCCGATATTGGTACGCGCCGGGCTTTTTCACCGGAAACGTAAAGTGGTAAACGAATCCTTCATTCCTGATCTTCTCGTAAATCCGCTGGTTGACGCGGATCGTGTACGTTTTCGCGATCTGATCGACCGGCGATCCGTCATCTCCGAAGCTGACGGCAAGCAGATCGAATACAGCCTTTTTCACTCCGTCCGGCTCATCGGTGAAGGTCAGATCCTTGCCGTTGACATGGACCAGCGACCTGACGTATGTGCCCTGTTTTTCGTCATAACCGAAGAGTGTGTTGAGACGCAGCGACAATGCGTTAAGAGTAAACGGCGACGTTAATGCGCTCTGGATCGCCTGAACCGGCGTCATGGTCGTCGGTATTTTCGGCTTCTCGTCAGTCGCGACGTTGATGAATCCGCTTCGGTAGCGGACTTTCGCGCCGGGCCGCGTGACGCGAATCTCGAGTTTGTTGAATTTGCGTTTTTCCTTGTCGAATGTGTCGTCATCGGGTACATAGCCGATCAGATAGTAGCTTTGATCGTCGAGTACGCGCCCGACGCCTTCACTTAAGCTGTTGTTGTTTATAACCGCTAGCCCGCCCGTTTCTTTGGCGAGGAACGAAAGTCCCTCCTGAGTATCCAGAAGTTCACGGCTTCGCGATGAAATGACCTGAGAAAGCGCCTGCGGCGACGGCGAAACGATTCGGTCCTGCGCGGTGATGCTCGTTGTCACCAAACCTCGTGCGTCGATGGTGTAAAAGACGATTGATGCGCGGTTTGCCTGATCGACCAATTCACGCATGAAATCGAAGACGGCGCCGCCGTCGGAACCACCGTCGGTATCGCGCGGAAACAATCGGATGCCGTCTGAAAAAAGAATCACCGACTTGCGGCCCGGAAGTTCAGACATTCCCCTGATCAGAAACCGCAGGGCCCCAAGCGTGCCGACGGCAAACGTCGAATCGCGGAAGTCATCGACGCCGTTGAGGAAGTTTCTCTCCTCTTCGAGATCCTCATCAGTAATCGTCGAATCACCCGATGCCCGCGCCAGTTCGAGCGGCGTCGGCTCGATCGGCGCAAAGGCTCCGATATTCCCTCTTCCGAGCGGGAACCACTTCACTTTTTCAATCGCTGCATAAAGCTGTTCCCGATTCGACGTGAACTGCTGGAGCGCGCCGACGCCGGCGCTGGTCCTGATGATCGCCACCAGATCGCCGTCACGCATCTGATTATCGACATAGTTCTTGAGCGCCCGGCGGACCTGGTACGCGCTTTCAAATGACAGGCTGAGATCGTCGACGACGATCGCGATCGTCCGACGGACGCTGTCAGGACGAAGTTCAACAGGCGGAACCGGAACCGCTACATTGTCGATGGGCTTCGGTGCGATTTCCTTCTCGCGCTCTTTCGACACGAACGAGAAGTTGGAGATCGATTGCTTCTGACCGTTCTCAAAGATCTCAAACTCATCCGCCCGAAGATCGCGTATCGGCTTTCCCTTCTGATCGGTCACGGTCACGTCGAGCTGGATCAGATTTGTCGAAATCTTGACGACGTCGGGCTCTTGCGCCCGGCCAATTGCAGTCAGCGCGAGGATTACGGCCGACATCGCAAACAACTTTTTCATTTAAAACCTCAAAAAGTCCGGAAATCTTCGATTTTTGCTATCATATACCGAAACCGGACCGAATCAAACGACTTTGTTCCGGATCGTCCGCGGACAAATCCCCGACATCATTGAGCATCGAAAAATTCCGGAGAGTTGTAATCATGCCGAATCGTTTTTTCAAGTCGATTTCCCAAATGACCGTAACATCACTGTTGGTTTTGACCGCAATTATTTGTTTCGTGCCGATGTCGGCGAGTTGCTCGTGGTTCGGGGCCGACATGAACGAGGCCGATGCGCTCAAGGTACTTCGTGACCTCACGCGCAACGACAAACTGCCGCCCGAAGGATTGGTTCTTGATATCGAGAACCGCTTTTCAAAGGTCCGCGCGGGCGCTTTGGCAAAACTCCTTCGCGCGAGGATAAAGTTTGAGAACAAAGACTTTGAAGGCGCAGCGGCGATACTCAATTCGAACATCTTCAAAGAGCGGACAATGCTTGCGGACTATGCCCTTTGGCTTCGTGGACGCGCGCTTCAGGGCGCCGGCCGACATTCAGACGCGATGACCGTCTTTGGCACGCTGATCAGGGAACATCGGACATCCCTTCGGGTCCGCGAATCGAAGATTCTCTGGTCGAGTTCAGCGATCGCTTCCGGACAGGCGGCACAGGTTCCTTCGATGCTTGCGGAGTTGAATGACAAGCGGTTCGCAGATTCGCTGCTCGCGACGGCGAAAGCATATGACGCCAACGGCGACGCTGCCGGTGCGATTACTTTTTATCGGCGTGTGTATTTTTATGGCGCCGGAACACCTGAGGCAAAGGAAGCCGAGGCAAAATTGATCGCGTCTGGCCAGATGCTCGCGCCAGCAAACGCCGAAGAAGCGCTGGCGCGCGCCAACGGATTGTTCGCGGCGTCGAAGTTTGCCGATGCCGACAAGGCTTACACCGAAATCCAGGCGAATTTTTCGACGGCGATGACGTCCGATGTAATGCTCAAACGATTGATCACGCTTGCGAACGTCAAAAAGATGCCCGAAGCCCAACTCGTATTTGCGGCGATTCCGGCAAACGCGAAAGAAAAGGAAGAAGCGTATTACCAATTGGCGATGGGCTACGCGCGCAACAAGATTTGGGTAAATGCGAAATCGACGGCGGATGAGATGCGGGCTAAATATCCGGCCGGCAAGATGACGCCGAAGACGTTTATCGATCTCGGGATGGCCGCGCGCGATGCCCGAAACAAACTCGACGAAAGCTATTTTCTCCGGACGGCGGTCAGCGCTTATCCGAATGCCGTCGATGTTGCAAAGGCGCAATTCGAACTGGCGTGGCTCCAGCATGAATCGAAGAACTTTCAGCTTTCGTCCGAAATGCTGATCGAGCATCTTGCGCGCTATGTCGACAAGGATTCGACCAATCGCGGTAAGGCCGGATACTGGTCCGCTCGCGATTCGGAATTGGCCAGCCGGACCGATGCCGCTTGTGCACTTTACGATGCCGTTATCTATCGGTACGGGGCCAATTGGTACGGACATCTTTCGATCCAGCGCGTTGCCGCGATGCGCTCGCAGGGCAAATGCAAAACGCCGGCTGTTTTCCCCGCCGGATCGCTTGTCCCGAAAGCCGTCGCAAACCTGAAAACGGTAACCGTCGCCGCCGAAACTGCCGGAGATCGAGAACTCGAACGCGCCGGGAAATCGGATGATCTGAGCGTTGTCGGACTTTTCGAATGGGCGACCGATGAGATCAAGGAAGCCCGAAAAACCGCTCCGAATTCGCCCAAGATCAATCTCGCGCTTGCCCGTTATCATCGATTGAAGGGCGATCAGGCCGGGGCACTGCTCGCGCTTGCAAAAAGCTATCCTGATTATGCGCAGATGTTTCCGGAAGAAATGGGTAGGGAAGAATGGGACATCTTTTATCCGCTGACAAACTGGAACGATATCAAATTCTGGGCCGGCCAGCGGCGGCTCGACCCATATCAGGTCGCCGGGTTCATTCGGCAGGAGACGATCTTCGATCCGCGTGCCAAGTCATCGGCAAACGCTTACGGGCTGATGCAGCTTTTGTTGCCGACTGCCCGTTCGATGGCGAAGAAGTACAATCCCGAAGTCGGCGTCGTGACGGTCGAAATGCTGTTCCAGCCGACGCTCAACATTGAGCTCGGAACAGCTTACATCCGCGATCAGTACGACAAATTCGGACGCGTCGAGTTCGTCGCCGTCGCATACAACGCCGGCCCCGGCCGTGTTCCGCAATGGACCGCGACGCTCCCGGCCGAGATCGATGAATTCGTCGAGGCGATCCCGTTCAAGGAAACCAAGGGTTACGTGCAGGGAATCATTCGCAATACGGCCCAATATCGCCGCCTTTATGACGACAACGGCAACTTCAAACAAAATGTCGGAACCCGCGTCCTGCGCGGCGAGATCGATTCAAAACCGCGCGATCAGTTTGTCGCCGAAAATCCGGACATCGTCCTCGACGACGCCGGCGCAGTGGAATAACGCCGTTTGGAGTTCCGCCTTCAGGCGGCCCGTCGATTTTGGATTTTCGATTTTGGATTTTGGATTGCGGTTTTCGTTTGGAGTTCCTCACGCGTAAACGCGTAACTCTGACCCGCGTAAACGCGTAACTCTGACCCGCGTAAACGCGTAACTCTGACGTGCGTTCAGAATGAATCGGCGATCGCGCGGAGGAAATTGAGATTGCCGATCGGTGCGCCGGTTTGGTTGGTCAGGATCGCGACCGAGACCTTGCGTTGCCGATCGATGTAGAGAACCGACGAAATGCCCACGCCGCCGCCCGGTTGATGAATCATCTCTTTGCCATCCGCCGCTTTTACAACTCTGAATCCGAGCGCGAACGGCGTCTGCTGACCGCCCGACGTTTTGCTCCGCTGAAACAATTCATCCAACGATTTCCGCTTCAGGAAACCGGCGTCGGTCAACGCCGAACCGAACTTCGCAAGCTCTTCGGCGGTCGACAAATAGCCCGCGCCGGCAATCTTGAAACTCGGATCCGTGTACTCGCCATTGACGGTATTTCCGCTCGGGTCGCGGATATAAAATGCGGTCCGATTGGGGATTATCCGCCGTTTGTCATTCGGGACGATGTTCTTCAGTTGCAACGGTTTAAGAACAAAATCGTTGATCGCGGTGACAAAGTCGCGCTTCGTCGCTTTTTCGATCGCGCCGGCGACAAGCGTAAACGTGGTCGTCCCGTAGATCGTCCGTTCGCCCGGTTTGGCGGCGAGCTTTTCGGGATAGAACGCTTTCAGCGCCTCATCCGTAGATTCATAACGCTTCGTGTTGTAAAAGTTGTCGTTGTCAAAATCGTCGGCATATCCGCTCAGATGCTGCCCGATCAAGCGGATCGTAACGCCCTGATTCCTGTGCGGAAAATCGGGCAGATATTTCTCGATAGGCGCGTCAAGATCGAGCAATCCTTCCTCGGCAAGTTTGACCGCCAAAACCATCGTCAGAGATTTGCTGATACTCCCGATTCCGAATTTCGTGTCGGGCGTCGCGGCCGAGTTCGCTTCGATATTCGCGCGGCCAAACGCTTCAGTCCAAACCACGGTTCCGTTCTTGACGACCGAAACCGAAATGGCCGGAACCGATTCTTTGGCAATTATCGACCGGATTGCTTCGCGGTTGCGGGCGATTGCCGCATCGTTTGTCTGGCCAAGCGCATTCGTAAACGCAGCCAGAAACAGGATCGCAAACGCGGCTCGCACGGTATGGATTCGGGAATGCACTTTCATAGATCGCTCCGATCAAAGTTTCAGTTTCAGGACTACCGGATTCCTCAGCTTTTCGGTCTGGAGCTCGGCTTTTTCGCTGACCAGTTCCCACTGGCTGTTCGCGACAAAAAACAATTCATCGCCGATGATCGTTCCCAACGTCGGCTCATTGAAGTCGGGATGATTTGTTTCAAGGGCAGTAAATCCTGTAATTTCAGTAGCTTGCGGATTCAATGAAAAGCTCGCGACGCGTTGCGGATTGATTCCGTTCTGGATACCGATCAGCTTTCCGTCGTGATAGTAAAGTCCGTCAAGCCCGAGAAGCGTCACCTTGGCGGCGGGTTTGAGTTGGGTGATCTTCTTTGTCGCCGTCTCGATCCTGAAGATCCCTTTGCCGTAATCCGCAACAAAAAGATGCTTCCCGTCCGGCGTCAATGCCGGTCCCTGAAGCGAGCTGAAAAGATCGCTTTTGACGAAAAGTTCGAGCTTGTCACTCTTCTGATCAAGAAAGTAGATGTTCGGCGAGACGCTGTCGGTTGCAAAAACGTCGCCGTTGTCTGTCAGCACAAGATCGCCGAGCGCATGTTTTTCCGCTTCGTTCGAAAGCAGATATTTCTTCAGCAATTTGCCGGATTTGAGATCGTACTTGAAAATCCCTGCCCTGCCGTCATCCTCTTTCGCAAAGCCCTTCATCTGCGGAAAAACCGAACTGCACGCCCAAAGGATCTGCCTCTTGACGTCGATCCGCATTCCTGAAACGCTCCAAAGTCCATCGGTTTCGGCCGAGAAATCGCGCGTCTTCCCATCGGCGGAAACGGCAACGATCTTTCGCTTGTGAATGCTGCTCAGATAAAACGTTCGTGTCTTCGGGTTATACGCGACACCCTCGGCGATGAGATCCTTTTGATCGATCGAGAACGCCTTTTGACTGGCGTTGATCGGTTGCCGGTTGAGTTCCATCCGTTTGCGGATCTCCTCAAACTTTGCATCGGCAAAGAGCGGTTTGAAGTCATCGTCGTTGCCGATCCGGAAGGTCAAACCCATCTCCGCCAGTTGATCCAGCAATGAAAGCGCTTCTTTCGGACGATCGTTGAGGACGTAAGCGATCGCCAGATTGTAGATCAACCTCGAGTGGTTCGGCCGAAGGTCCGAGGCCTTCTTCATATTCTCAAGAAAGCCGGCAAAGTTCTTTGCACGATAGTCTGCGATCGCCTGTCTTTCGGCCGTGCGGCCTTGGTTCATTTCTTCCACGCTTTGTCCGAACGCGGCACCGGAGGTGAATATCAGCACGACGCTGAGAATCGTCAATGTAAGTACTTGTTTCATAGAACTTGTCACAATAAGCGAATTCCAAATCATGGAATCGTGAATATCTTAAGTCTTCAATTAATCCCGTCACAAAAGGCGATCTCACTTCAATCGTCGAATTGCCGGCTCAACGTTTCCTGCGACGCGATTCTCACAATTCCGATCGATGGTTTGCTTTGCGCCTTGGCGTCTTTGTGGGAACACCCGGCTTGTTTTCCCGCAATGACGCGAAGGCGCAAAAGCAACCTGAAGCCTGCTTCAAGATTCCCAAATTCAAGACTTAACATTTAAGAATTTCGATCAATCTTGAATGTTGAATATGTTGAATCTTGAATTTTGAACAAACCGTTCACTTTTCCGGCGCCTCCGTCGAGGCGATGCTGGTCATCAGCCATTTGCCATTCTTTTTGCGAAACGTCGAAGTCCAGGCGAACACCGACGTTTCCTCGTTTCCGCTTTTCGTTTTCAGCCGAACTCGCTTTTTTACCAGAAGATACGCCATCGATCCATCGTCCGAAACCCGCACGATCGGCGGCTCGATATCGTCCCATTCGATGAATTCAGAATTGTCAAAATACGGTTGAAACCGACTGACGGCAGATTCCTTCGTGACGCGTGCCATCTTGCCGTTTGAAATCTCGACAAAGTCGTCATCGAAAATCGACACCAGGAGTTCGGCGTTTCGTTCAAAATGCGCGCGTCGCTGGAGTCGGTTAATTTCGAGGATCTCATTGATCGCCGTCAAACTTGCCGGAATTTCAAAAACACGCTCGTCGAGCCGGTTAACTTTGATCGTGTTGAAGTTCAACACAAAATCGCCCTGCGCGTCGGTCGCCGTAACCTTTGAAGGCAGCAACAGACCGTCGACCTTTTTCCACTCATCAAACGTGATCCGGATCGACTTCGGATCTTTACTGAACGGGTCGAGGATCGTAAACCCGAGAAGCAGTTTCGAATCCACGGCGAAAAAGAGATGAGCCGATCGGCCAAGATCGTCCGTTGCCGCAAGTTTGACCGCATTCCGACCCGCGAAGGCTTCGCTGCCAACCAATTTCGGATCGCGAAAGCGCTCGGTCAAGTGTGTCGCGATCCACTGAAATTCATGCGATCGCCAGACGAACGCCTCGTTCGCGCCGGCTGCCTCAAACCCGTCGCGCTTTGTCCAAAACGTCGAATCGTTCGCGTAACCGACGTAATCCGGCTTGTTCGGTCTGATCTGCCTGAAGATCGTCCGGCCGTTTGTCGCCGAATGGATCTCGGTCTGGTAACTTCCGCCGGGCCCACGGCATTCGGCGAACGAATAAATTGCGCGGATCTTCGCGATGCGGTCGGTTCCTCCGACACGATCGACAAAATTACGGATAACGACGGACGGATCCGTTTGTCCGAACCCGATCGACGTCGCGAGCATAACCAGAAGCGCCACGACGGCGCCGACCGCAATTTTACCTCTCATATCAGCCCCTCGAATACCGGACAAACCACCCGACCGCCGCTTCATACAAAAACACCGCGCAGCCGCCGATCGTGACGATTGTTTTTGTCCAAAATCATTTCATCCGTTCGGGCAAAGTTTAAGGATTCAAATCAACGTCTAAGTGTTCAAACGAGAGCAATTCCAAATCATCTGCCGCAAACGCGCTGTTATTTCACTCAAACCTGAACTTGAGCGGCGCGACGACCGCTTTCGCTTCTTCGTTGTAGTAGTCGTACAACACCGACGGCGGTGTTTGGGCGTTGATGCCGTAGCGCGGTTTGAACGAAAAGCTGAACTTTGTCCCGCCGGGGATTGCCCACAGATAGAAGACGATCCGATCGGGCTGAACCTCGTACTTGCCAATGCCCCCGTTGTCTTTCATTGCTTTCTCGAGCGATTCGCGCGAGACGTCGGCTCCCGGCGGAATCCCGATCTCGGCAAGCAGCATACCGTACCCTTTGAAACCGACGCGCTCCGCACTGACCGAGCAGGTCACCGTTTCCATGATCTTTCCGGCCGTCTTGTCGCACGCGTAGTCTAATTGGATAAGCCGAGAAGTAGTGGCATTTGAATTCGCACTCAACGAATCTTTCCATGCGATGTAATGTGTCCGGGCCACGCGGGCCATTAGGGTCGTTCCTGAATCCGATGTCAGGGAGACCTTCGTTCCGGCGGCGATTGATTCGTCGAGATCGACCGTAACCGGCGCGATCTCATCGGCTTTGATCTGAATTGTTTTGAGTTGTCGGTTTCCGGCCGTTACGATCACTCGCTGAGCCGCCGACGTTGTCAGCGACGCAAGAAGCGCATCGAGGACGTTCACGGTCGCCTGGGTTGAAAACCAAACGCCGTAACGATCCTTGTTGCTGAGCAAGAAGAGAAGCCCTTTCGCTTCCGGAACGGAGCTGGAGTTCGCCAATGCGGAGTCTGATTGGGTCGCGCCGGTGGAACGCGCTCTTGCCAGGAACTGCACGACGATGGCCGTGGTTTCAATTCGTCCCGGCGTTCCCCAACCGTAGAACGGCGTGTTGGTTTCGAGATTCCAATACATCTTGTCGGGACCTTCCGCAATCGCCAGCGAATATAGCTTCGCGGCGATTAGTCGGACGGTTGCGGTGTCGCCCGAATCGAGCGCCGCGAGACCATAATTCGCGAGAACATACGGTTCATCAATCAACCCGTTTGTGCTTTTCAGGTACGCGAGCGCGTTTTTCAATGACTCTTCAGTTTCAGGGCCGATCTTCGTTTTCGGATCGCGATCACGTGCCTGCATTGCGAGGACACGAGCGACGTACGCGGTGATTTTTCGTGTCCGAGGAATATCATCTGCCGTTTCCCACCCGTAGCGCGTGCCCCAACTGCCGTCTTCCCGTTGTGCTCCGAGCAGCATCCGGCGAGCGCGCTCGATGATCGACTCATCGACGGCAATTGAGCCTTTCGCGTCCGTCATGAAGCGTATCGCATAGGCCGTCAAAGAGATGTCCGTTTCACTTTTGCCGCCCCAATAGCTGAATCCTCCGTCGGAGGACTGGTAGCCGATCAGCCGATCGTAGCCACGCTGAAGATTCCGCATCGCTCGCGCGCGAAGGAGTTTACGATCTCCTGCAGGCGACGCTTCGAGGACTTTTGCGATCATCAGATTCGGATACGTCGACGAGATGGTCTGTTCGGCACATCCATAGGGCCTTCGCAACAGACCTTCGATCGATTCCTCGATGTTCGACAGCAGATTCGGATAGATGATCAACTCGGCCGAGGCGGAACCGGGAAGGGCATTGGACGGAAAGTCGATCTGAAATTCCGTCGAACCGCCGAAGACGCGCGTCTCGTTGCGATTGATCTCTTCGCCGTCGGGCCTGACCGTGACGACTTTCTCGATCGCGTCGGATTCACTGCTTGAGAGTGCCGTTACGCGTTGCCGGCCGTCGCTGACGGCCCGGTCAGATCGGAATCCAAAAATCGCGTTCGATGAGGAGTTAGTCGCGACCTCGACCAACTGCCGTCTTCCGTCGAAGGTTGTTTTCCAACCCTGAGGATCGGAGTTCGGTTCCAGAAATGTGAACCAATCGGAGCGGTCCATCCTGACTTCGACCTTTTGTGATTCAGGCGTGTAATTGCGGACCTGAACCGGTAGCTGGATCTCATCGCCGACGGTCAGAAACTTCGGCGGATCGAGATCCGCAAAGAACGGCTGAAACGCCTTGACGTCGGATTCGGCGAATCCGACACGCCCCTGTTTGTCGGACGCGACGGCGTAGATCTTCCAGGTCGTGATGTTGTCGGCGAGCTGATAAGTGATCGCCGCCTTTCCGTCTTTCGATGTCACGATTTGCGGAATGAAAAGCAGGGTCTCGGGAAAATAATCGCGAAGTCTCGGGGTCTTTTGGGACACATTGATTGATTCGCGGTCGTTGTTTTCAGGCACGCGCGGCTTTTCGACTTCATTGACCAGTTCGAACACACCATTTACGGCCCCTGTTCGAAAATTCGTGATTTCCTGGCCGTCAAGCACGAAGACACTTTCGGATCCCGACGAACCATTGATTTGAAAACCGCCGGCCAAAGCTTCCGGCCTGACGTTCGGGGCGATCCTGAGAAACGAGCTGAACCGGGTTCCAATTGGCAATGTTTCGATGACTCCACCGGAGATCGATCTCGGAACCGTCGTGCCGGTTGCGTCGATCGTGATCGATGAAACCGTGACAATCTCATCCACAGACCCAACCCCGAGCGAAGAATTCGCTTCAAGAAGCTGTTCGCCGCGCAGCCGCGCGTAATTGATTACCGTGGTTTTGAACCCAGTTACTCTGAACCTGATCGAGTAGAGACCCGGGGGAATTCCGGTCAGAAGATACGATCCGTCGGCAGCCGAGCTTGTCGAGTGTTCCTTTTGGTCGGCCGCATTTATCGCCGTTACTTCAACGTTTGCGATGCCTGACTTTGCGAGATCGGACACCACGCCGTAAATTGCGCTGTTTCCGTTGACGAGGAGCGCGCGGGGAATGACCAGCCTCGGCTTTGCGGAATCGATTGTTTTCTCGGCGACGATGCCCGAAAACCTCGAAACGTAAACGTCGTTGTAGTTTTTGACGTTGTCTTCGCCGAGGCTCCGGATATCGAACCACGCGATCGTCTGGGTGACCGGCGTGATCTTAATGATTTCGGTCGGCAACGCCCCGGTTGCGGAAGTTGTTTCGATGACCATTTTGTCGGTAAACCGTTCTTCGGACCGGAACTCAATGTAGTATGGACGGCCCCAGCCATCGCGTAGCGCGTCAAAGTCGATTCCGGACGTTGCCAGAACTTGTTTGAACTCAGCTTCGTTCGCAGGGTACTTCGAGTTGACGGCCAGATTCTTTGAAAGCAGTTCATTGATCCGCTTTTCGTCGGCGGCAAAATATCGGGTTTGGACGACCCAAACAGAGAAGTCATCCGACGCGGCGTCGGTAGCCCCACCGGAAGTGATTTCAATCGTCGAATTGACGTACTGCGCTCCGAACGTCAGCCGATAAGGACGATTCCATTTGTCACGAATCGCATCAAAGTCGATGCCATTTTCCGCGAGAACGCTACGAAACGTCGTTTCGTCCGTGATCAGATTGCCGGTGCGCTCGTGGTAAGCGGCGATTGCGGCGTCGATTCTCTGACCGAACTGCGTGAAATACGCAAAATTCTCAGTGCGGACTGAAAAGTCGTCATCGTCGCCTGCCTTTTTGTTGGGTCCGGACGATTTGATCACGACCATGTCTTCACTTCGAAATGTCGCGAACGCCGCGGCGTACGGCATTCCCCATGGATCGCGAAGATTGCTGAAATCGATGCCCGACCAAGCGAGGATTCGCTTCAATGAGGCGTCGTCGGTCGGATACCTGGATGTCCGGGTGAATCTGTCGCGAAGCGCGTTGCCAAACGGCTCGAACTGCGACCGGAAAAACGCCTCGAACTTGCTCGCCGGAGTCCCGATATAGCTTTCGGTAGCTTCGATATCGCTCGGATAGCCAGAGAGGGTCATTTCGGCCTCGAGTTCGATCTCCGGCGTGACCTTTCCGGCGGCGACTTCCGACAGATTCGAAACTAGTTCGCGAAGCCCCCTGAACGCATCAGGCGTGACTCGGAAATTTGAGTCCGTCCGGGCCCGTTCTTCAACCGCCCGATCGACGATGACCAAACCGATCGCCGATTCAACCGGCGCATTATCCGGTCCGCGAACGCCGAGGTCCAGCCGGGCTTGGTCGTTCGGGCGATATTCGGCCTTTTCCGTTTTCGCGTCCACCGTGAGTTTCCGCGGATCGGGAAAAACGATCCGACGAACATCTGAAACCGCCTCTCCGTCGTCCTCCGTATATGCCGTAACTCGTATGAATCCACGGAACTGCGGTCGGTACGGGACAATGAGCAAAGCTCGGCCGTTGATTGTTCTAAGTCGCTTCGTGACGACCGCGGACGAGTCTCTCACCACATCCAAGAAGACCGTTGCCGAAGGCTCGGACGATTCGATAGCGATGCGGACGGGCTCGCCCGGTTTGTAAAGCGATTTATCGGTGGAAACGCGAATCTGCTTTTCACTGTCGTCGATCTCAAGGTCGCGTTCCGCAATTCCCGTACGGTCGCCATCGCGCGCCTGAAACTTCAATTCCAGATCGCTGTCGTATTCTCCGTCAGCCGGGCGCGGAATCGCGAATACCATTTTCGCATTGCCGTTTGAGTCGGTCTTCGATTTGGTCAGCAGCTTTTCTGAGTTTTCGTCCTCGTATCGGCCGTTGACTTCAACATCGCAAGAGATCGGCTTGCCGTCGGCGCTCATTGTTGAAACGAACACGACAGCCGGGAGATTCGGATGCTCATCGTTTTGATTTTCGGATCGCAAATAGACGTGAATCGGCTCTTTTGTAATGCGCAGATCGAACCGCCGCTCCTCCGTACGATTCGTCGTCGGGTCAGTGAAGTAGGCCGTAAACCCGAGATCCCTGAACTTCTCGGATTCTGCATCTTTCAACTCGTCAAGGGCCTTGCCGAGATCGATTTTCGCCCTGTACTTTCCATCCGCGTCAGTATTGCCGGTGTAGGCCGCCTCCTCTTCGACATCCCACTTTTGATCTCTAAAGTTCCAGCGACGATCGCTTTCGCGAACAACCTTGACGGTTCCGGTCGCGACCGGTTTTCCGAAAAGATAGTTCGCGTCGACCGTCACCTCGGCCTCTCGCTGATCCGGGAGATAAAAGTCGCGGTCAGCCTTTGTCAGAACGATGAAATTCGGCAGGTCGTAGCGTGTAACGCGGAACGGTTGCCGATCGAAGAATCTCAGATCATCGGCATCCGATTCCACTCTGATCGAAAACGTACCAAGCTTTGCATTTGGCGGGATCGCCCATTCGATCGCGGCAATACCGAATTCCGTTGTCGTTGCCTTTTGTTTGAAAACAACGGTCGAATCTTCGTCCTCGATCGAGATTTCGATCTCGCGGCCGGCAACGGGAACGTTCGAGCCGAGTTCACGGTTCTTGATCAGGACAAGGGCGCGAGCCCGAAGCATTTGACCCGGTTGATAAATCGGTTTATCGAGAGTGATGTATGCGCGGGCCATGCCGGGTCGTGAGTAGATTCCGTCGTTGGCCAAGTCGGTTACGCCGTTCTTTTCGCCGGTAACCGTCAGATCAACGCTCAACTCGTCCTCGAATTTAACGTTCGCCGGTATCAGGAAATCGATCGTCGCGTAACCCTCGTCGTCCGTTACGCTCTCGCCCTTAATCGTCAATTCGTCATCATCGTCGTCGTTGTTCTCATCCAAAACATCGATTTCGAGCTCGGCCTCGGTCCTCACGCCGGCAATCGGCCTGTCCGTTACCGGATTCTTCGCCCGGATACGGATCGGAACTTTGGCGCCAGCCCGAACATCATCCAAGTTCATCAGGGTGAGCCCAAAGAGTTCCGGGAGAATTTGCGAGAGCGAAACTGAACCCGACGATTCCTCACCGTTGACCGCGACCGAATAGCGCAGCCGGTTCCAGATCAGGTCACCGACATCCACGTTCTTTTTGATCGCGAATTCGCGCTTGATGACAGTGATTCCGGCAGTTACCTTTTGCGATCCATCGGTCGACGCGACAACGTTGTTCTTTTCGTCGACGATCGCCATCGTGAGTCGCATCGTTCCCCCTTTTTTGCTCTCGATCGGCATCGAAACACGGAGAACACCCTGGGCCGTGGTCGCGGTGATCGCCGATTCGTCGACGGCCGGTTTGGATTCCGCGAATACCGCTGCCGAGAACACAAGGCAGAACGCAGATATCAGAATCGGTTTCAAGGTCATTTTTTTCTTTCCTTAATTGAGAGCGGAGCGATCGGTCAGTTCAAAAACGTTTCGGATCAATTCAGAGACCGCGATGATTCCCGAAGTTCTCCCAACCGCGTATCGAAGGCGCTGCCAGATTGCGGTCCGCGGATTCGGTTTTCCCGGGCCGGGCTTCAGTTCGATCCGATAGCTGTGCTTTCCGGGCTTTGTTTCCAATTGCGTCGACGCGAGCGCCATCACCGTATCGTTTTCGTTGAGTAACGAGAGTTCGATCGGGATTGATTCGGCGGCGGAAGCGTCAATCATCAGATCGACGATCGCGGTGTCGCCGACAAATTCCAGAGTCGATTCATTTTCGATTACACGCTGAGATGAAACCGATGCCGGGAACAAAAATAAAATTGCAATAAATAGGAGGAGTCGCAGTCTCATATCGCAAGCCTCGGAGTTTCTCAACCGATTTGTTCGAAATGATCTTACGGCAGAAACCGTCGCGCGACGGGTTTCATTCATTTCGGGTTCGACGCCGGTTGATCCGGCAAAAAATTGATGGTCGCCTACTGAGGAAATTGATGCCGCGATCCGGCGGAGGGTTGCAATGCGGGCGCCTGCGTAACACACACGAAAGTCTTCGGACGTGCCATCCCCGGCGGCTGGTTCCGGGGATTATTTGATCCAAGACGGGTTTTGAGAAGTCCGTCTTGACGGTCATCGTAAACGCTTTTTGCGTAATAAGTTAGAGAAATTTTTTTTGAGAAAAACGTGAAAATTCCTCAGACTTTTCGATTACCGGGCGCGTCTGAGTGAGCGTGCGGGAATGAATCCCGAACGGAATCATAAGCTTGGAGGAGAGATAAAAATGTTGGCAAAGAGTTCATTTATCATCGTGATCGCAATCATCGGTTTTGGTCTTTCGGGAAACGCGTTCGGTCAGGGGAGGTCGGCGAACGATGCGGTTAGCGGGCGAAGGACGTCACGGATTCAGTCGCCGCGCGACGTTGCGAGCGGCCAGGTCAGCGGGATCACCGAAGTCTACGAGTCAAGAGGGAGCATTTCCAGGACGCGAACCGGCACGGTTCCGACCGCCCAAACAAATGGAATCACCGAGGTTTATGAGGGAAAAGGCGGAATGTTGAGAACCCGGCCGCTGGGCACTGAGACCGGGAACCTTGGCGTGTCGAACCGGACGGGTAAGTCGAATTCGGTCCGCCGGACAAAGCGGCCCGGATCCGGTCGTTGACGGACGCGTTGGTTGGAAACACCGTCGAAAAAGGCGCGAGATGAAGCGGTATTGCTTCGTCTCGCGCCTTTGTGTTATCGGCTTCCGTTGCGCGCAACCGCGCTCCGGTCGATCAGAGATTCTTGATCACAAAATCCGTCATCATCTGATACATATGACGTGATTGCCGCGGATTGACGACTCCGTGACGCTGTGTCGGATAGGTCATGAATTCAAACTGCTTTCCGGCCTTTTGGAGTTCGTAGATGAGCTTGATCGCGTTTTGCTGATGGACGTTGTCGTCGATCGCGCCGTGGATGATCAGCAGCTTGCCGTGAAGATCCTTGGCGGCGGCGATCACTGATCCTTTTGCGTATCCGTCCGGATTGTTCTGCGGCGTCCGCATGTAGCGTTCGGTGTAGATCGAATCATACAGCGCCCAGTCGCCGACCAGTCCGCCGGCAATGCCCATCTTCAGCGTCTTCGTATGCGTCATGAAGTAGCTGGTCATGTAGCCGCCGTAGCTCCAGCCCCACATACCGAGCCGATCTCCATCGACATACGGAAGCGATTTGAGATACGAAAATCCGTCGTCGAGATCCTGAGTTTCGGTCTGCCCCATCGATTTGTATACCGGCCACGTCGATTCGACACCCTTTCCGCTCGCCGTCCGATTGTCCATGATCCAGATGATGCAACCCTTCTGCGCCAGCATCTGGTGCCACATCAACCGGCTTCCGCCCCATTGGTTTCGGACCTGCGGCGCGTGCGGACCGGAATAGGTGTAGGCAAAAACCGGATATTTCTTGGTTGGATCGAAATCAGGCGGAAGGATGCGCATCGCCTCCATCTCGAAACCGTCACGGGCTTTTACTTTGAGATACTCGGGCTTGCCGAGTTTGTATGCGCCGAGAACGGGAACCGGATTTTCATCGAGCACTTTTTCGAGCGTGCCGTCAGCCCGGTAGAGCCGCGTTTGCGGCGGCGTGTTGACATCGCTCCAAACGTCGATGAAATGCGTAAACGACGGATTGAACATCGCGCGGTGAGTTCCGGCAGTCGTCGTCAACCGCGTCATTCCGGAACCGTCGAGTTTGGCGCGGTAAATGTGGGTGTTGATCCAATCGTTGTTCTCGCCGATCGCCGAAAAATAGGCGTATCCGTTCTTTTCGTCGACGCCGTAAAAGCTCGAGATTTCCCATCGGCCATCCGTGATCTGGCGAATCAGCTTTCCGCTCGAATCATAATGGTAAAGATGTTTGAAGCCGCTTCGCTGCGATTGCCAGACTGCCGTGGCGTTGCTTAAAAACTCGGGATTATCGATCGCTTCAACCCATGCCTTTGAGCGCTCGGTCAGAAGCGTCGTCACCTGCCCCGCATCGTTCGCCGAGTTGACGTCAAGAAACGTCTGTTCGCGATTCTGCGCCTGAAAGATGACGGCCGCCGAATCGGGCGACCAGGCGACGCGCGAGATCAGAAAATCCTTCGGTTCGTACTTTGAAAGATCGACAAACTTGGCGACATCGCCGAACCGGATGATCGGGCGCGGAATCTTTGTGCCGACCTTCGGCAATCGGCCGAGGTTCGGAATGATGCTCGTTTTCGTGACATCGGCAATGCCAAGCGTTACCAGAGGATTCGGGTCGCCGGCCTGAGGATAATCGGTATTCTCGACGCGCTGATTGGTTTCGGTATCATCGACCAAAACGAATTTCGGAACCGGCGATTCGTCGGTTCGGAGGAACGCGATCTTCTTTGAATCAGGCGACCACCAATAGCCACGTTTGTTGCCGCGGCCGTAAATTTCTTCTTCGTAGATCCAGTCGAGATAACCGTTGAGGATCTTCTCGCCGCCGTCGCGCGTCAGTTGATTTTCCTTCGCGGTCGCGATCGTGACGATAAAGAGATTCATGTCACGGACGAAGCTGACGATCTTGCCGTCGGGCGAAAAATCAGGTTCGAGCTCTTCCTTGGCGGGCGTTTCGGTGATCCGTTTGACGGTTCCGGCCGCGATGTCATAGACCCAGAGATCCTTGTTGTGATTGATCAGGATCGCGGTTTCGTCTTTGTTGAACTGCGGCGGCGCCTGGCCGATCCGGTTCGCTTCATCAAGCGTAAACCCGGGCGTTTGAGTCAGAACCGACACGAGCCGTTTCGTGTCGTAGAGCGGCGACGTCTGACCGTTCGCCGGGTTGACCCGAAGCGTCTGGCCGTTCACGAATTGGAGATATGACGTGCCGTCTTTTGACCAGCCGCGAATCTGAATCGGGCGTCCCGAAAACGGAACGCGCTTTTCCGGATCGAAAATATCGTCGATCGAAAGCATCCGGTCCTGCGCCTGCGCCAGCGAACCGAAGACAGTGACAATGATTAGCAACAGAGTGAACTTCGTTTTCATAATTCAAGTGATGAAGAGCGATTCCAAGGATTTCAAGGATTCCAAGGATTTCAAGTGATTCCAAGGATTTCAAGGATTCCAAGGATTTCAAGAATAATCGAATTCCTGGAATCTTGGAATCTTGGAATTCTTGTCCTGGAATCCTGGAATCCTGGAATCCTGGAATCCTGGAATCTTGAAATCTTGGAATACGCTACGCTGCGCTGCGCGGCGCGGCGCGGCGCGGGTTTAGGCTTTCGGGTGCGCTTTGTCGTACACCTCAATCAGCTTCTCCATCGAAACCTGCGTGTAGATCTGCGTTGTCGAAAGTCTCGCGTGTCCGAGCAATTCCTGAATATCGCGCAGATCGGCGCCGGAATCAAGAAGATGCGTCGCGAATGAATGCCGCAGCGAATGGGGCGAAATATCGCGGTTGATCTCGGCGCAAAGCCTGATGTATTTATCGACCATTCTGCCGACCGAACGGGTCGTGATCCGTGTTCCCTGGTAATTGAGAAAAACCGCCTGCTCGTCGCGCTCAGTCGGCGGACAGTTGTTTAGAAACGTCAGGCGTGTTTCCGTCAGATAAAACATGACCGCCTGCGCCGCCGGATCGCCGAACGGTAAGATCCTTTGTTTCTTGCGTTTACCTGTGACGCGCACGAGTTTTTCGCGAAAATCGATATCGCGCAGGTTGAGCGTGACCAGTTCGCCGACGCGCATTCCGGTTGAATACAGAAACTCAAGAATCGCCCGGTCACGGCGTCCGAGATCGGTGTTGAGATCAGGTGTTTCGATGAATCTGACTGCATCTTCAATCGACAGATGAGTCGGCAGTTTGCGCTCGATTCGCGGCGTCGCGACAAGTTTTGCCGGATTGTTCTCCTGCACGCCTTCGCGGATCAGAAACTGGAAAAAAGTTCTGAGCGAAGCAAGCTTCCGCGCAATCGACGTCTTCTTTTTGTTGTCGCCGTGCAGCGACGCCATCCATTCGCGGATCGTCAGATGATCGATCTCATTGACCGGAACGTCGGCGCCATTCGATTTTGAAAGCAAATGGTCGCGAAACTGCCCGAGATCGCTAGAATAATTCCGCAGCGTATGATCGCTGACGTTTCGTTCGTAGCGCAGATGCTGCAGGAATTGTTCAAGATGTGACTCCAGATTCGGCATCTTTTAGATTCAGGCAATTGAAGAATCAAGATTCAAGGATCAAGATTCAAGATATTCAAGATTCAAGGAATTCAAGAATCAAGACTTCTTGCATATTGAATCTTGATTCTTCAATTGCCTGAATCTTGGTTCTCCTGAATCTTGAACACTGATCTACTTCCTTGGAACATAGTAGCCTTTTCGCGTCCGAACCGTCGATCCGGGACGGTTCTTGACCGCGACTGAAATCGAGCGGAATTCGCCGCGCTTGTCCGGTTCCGGGTCCGGATAATAGCTCAGAACATATTGCTGCGACAGTTCGGCTGAGATCTGGTCGAACGCCGCGTCGAGTTCGTTTTCATCCAGCGGCGACCAGACGGCACCGCCCGTCTGTTTCGTAATCTCCTGCATCCGCCGCTCGGCGGCCAATTGTCGCAGGTTCGCGCTTCCGGTGCGCTCGCCCGTCCGTTTCGAGTTCTCGAAATCGGTCGTCTTGACGACAAAAACCTGAACATTCGCGATCTGCAGCGCCTTCACCGTAGCATCGAATGACGCATCGCTGATCGTGTCGTCGCCGTCAGAAACAATCACGATCACGCGCCGGCCGCTTGCTTCGCCGAGATACGCCGAGGCTTCGATGATTCCGTCGAGCAATGCCGTCGCACCCTCCGGTTGCGAAAATGCTTCGATCGCCGAAATCAGCGATCCGATGTCGTTCGTAAA
>JBGASE010000098.1:0-12659 GCA_044229875.1 Pyrinomonadaceae bacterium
GCCGGTGTTTTCGGATATCAACAACCCGATCGCATCGCTCATGAACCCCGCCGGCACTTACAATTTCATCGGTGGAAATGCCGGTCGGCGAAACGCCTATTACAAAACGGATTGGGATAATCTGGCACCGAATCTCGGTGTCGCGTGGTCGCCCGATTTCAAAGGCGGAGTCGGCAAGTTCCTGTTTGGATCAGCGGGCAAGTCGGTACTGCGCGGCGGATACAGTCACGCATACGGAAACGACTCGATCGTTACTTCGATCAACAACGCGGCGGCAAACAATGCCGGCGCGGGTCGTACCGGCGTAACTCTTGCTAATTTGAATGGCCGGCTCAGTTCGGGCGTGCAGACGGTTCCGCTTCCGACCTTTGTAACCCCGCCGAGATCCTACATCCAGAACAACGATGTCGGCATCGGCAACTTCTTCGGCGTCGTTTACGGGATCGACCCGAACATTCAAACGCCGCGAATCGAACAGTACAACGTTGGTTTCCAGCGTGAATTCTTCGGCAACACGGCTTTTGAAATCCGGTATGTCGGAACAAGCAGCAAGAATCTCGGACGCGGTGTCGACCTCGGTCAGGTTGATATCTTCAACAACGGATTCTTCGCCGATTTCGAGCGCGCACGTGCGAACTTCCTGCTGACCGGAAATGCGTTCTGCGCATCTGCCGGCTGCCAGGCGTTGACGATTTTCCAGAACGGCGGCGTCGGTGCTCCGGGACGGCTGATTGTCGGTACGGGCGGATTGTCGGTACGGGCGGATTGTCGACGACAACCTTCAACAACAGCCTGACCAACGGAACCCCGGCCGATCTGGCGGTTTCGTTCATCAACAGCACGGCAAACTTCAACAATATGCCGACGGTTGCAAGCCCGAACAACGTTCCGCGGATCAACTTCCTGCCGAACCCGGGAACCGGAATCATTGACTATTTCGTCAATGACGGTCGGTACAACTACAACTCGGTACAGTTCGAAGTTCGCCGCCGGTTTGCCAACGGCTTGTATTTCCAGGGCAACTACACGTTCTCGAAGAACCTGACGAATGCCATCGGTACGTCGCAGGCGCTTCTTGAGCCGTATCTGGACAACAACAACAAGCAGTGGGACAACCAACGCGCCGACTTTGATCAGACTCATGTTTTCAACTTCAACGGTATTTACAACCTGCCGTTCGGAAAAGGAAAGATGTTTTTGAACAAGGGCGGCCTGGTGGACAAGATCTTCGGCGGCTTTGAGATTTCAGGTCTCATGCAATGGACTTCGGGTGCGCCGATCACGATCGTCGACACGCGCGGAACATTTAACCGCAATGGTCGATCCGGCCGTCAGACTGCATTCTCGAATCTTTCGAACGATGAAATTCGCTCATTGATCGGAATTTTTGAAGCCAACGGACGAATCTACTGGATCAATCCTTCGGTCATCAACACGCAGGGACAGGCCTCGGGCGGTTTCGGTTCAACACCGTTCAGCGGTCAGGCCTTTTTCAACGTCAATCCGGGTCAAACCGGCAACATGGCGCGGACGATCTTCGATGGTCCGAGCTACTTCAACATCAACGCCGCGATTCTCAAGAACATCCGATTCGGTGAATCGCTTCGTGTTCAGCTTCGAATGGAAGCATTCAACTTGCTAAACAACGTAAATCTCGTTCAGAACACGACTGTTGCCAACATCAACAGCACAACGTTTGGACAGATCACGGGCGAGTTCGGACCGCGTCAAATTCAGTTCGCGGCTCGGTTTGAGTTCTAATCGGTTCTAAAATCAAACCGATTGACTTGTTGTCCGCCGGGATAAAATCCGGCGGACTTTTTTCTTTAATGCGCGTCGGAAAAGCGATATACTGTGCCAAAGTTGAATGAACGGCCCGAACTACTCACACCTTTCCGTTAATCCGCTCGGCGCGGGCGATCTTATCGACCGGGCGATCCGCCTTTACCGAAAGAACTTCTGGACGTTTATCTGGATCGCGGCGCCGCCGATCGTTGCCGGCTCGATCATTTCCGTGATCTGGACCGTTACCGCGCGTTCGCTTTTTACGATCGACACGGTCAACAATCCCGGCGAAACCTTCTTCTACTTCTTCTTTTTATGGCTCGGAAGCCTGTTCATCTGGCTGGTCGAAATCATTGTTGCGATGACGATCATGGGCGGCGCGGCGCGCGTCTTTGTCAGGCATCTGTTGTTTGATGAACCGATCACATTCCGCGAGACGTACAAGACGGTCCGCGGACGGATTCCCGGCCTGGTCGCCGCATCGACGATGATCACGACGCTGCTTGGGATCATCGGTTTCGCTCTTTTTTATCTCGCCTTGATCCTCGTGTTCATCGCCGTTGCGATCACCGTCGCCGCGTTCAGTTTTTCGCCGTTTATTTCAACGATTATTTCGCTCACGCTGTCGATCGCGATCGTCGGCGTTGTTCTCTGGTTGTTCTTTCTTGTCGCATCGCGTTTCGCGTACGTGCCTCAGGTTATGCTTGTTGAAGGGCAAACCCTTGGCTCGGCCGTCGGCCGAAGCGCGTCGCTTGCCAGCGGCAACGTCAAACGCCTCGCCGGACTCGTGATTTTCACGGTGCTCGCGATTTACTCGGCGCTCGCTTTGCTCTATGTACCGCTCGTCTGGTATGCCTGGGTGAACGGCGTCGAGATCCTGAAATCATTCGATCCCGATGCAATTCCGGCGTGGTACGAGATCGCCAATCAGATGATCTGGCAGATCAGCATGATTCTTCTGCTTCCCGTTTGGATGATCGGACTTTGCCTGTTGTATGTCGACGAACGCGTTCGGCACGAAGGCTATGACATTGAGCTGATGGCGGCCCGGAAACTCGGCGAGATTCCGGCCGTGCCCGATGATTTCATCAACCCGCTGAGCCCGGCGCTCGCGGACGGAGTCGTCACCGACCCGAAATACGTCGCAGAAAAGCCGGCGACGCTGACGACGCTCGACCTGAAATGAGAACATTGGCCTCAGTACTGATATTGCTTTTCACCGCGGTTTTCGCGGATGGCGGGACGCTGGCCGAATTCAAGGTGGAGCTTCAAAAAGTTCGCGGCGAGATGAACGAGCTGATCATCGACCTGCTCGACGATCGGCGCCCCCTGAGTGAAATTGCCGAATCCGAAAAGCAGGTTCGCGAAATGCTGGTCAAGCCGGCACCGAATCTGCAAAAAGTGGAGTTTGGCGGGACAATCGTCGAGTTTGATACGCGCTGGTTCAAGTCTCGTTTTGAGATGATCGACAAGAATTCCGACAAACGGCTTGAGATCCTTGAGGAGATCGATGAACGGCTTGCCGCGATCGAATATCAGATCGCGGAACTTGAACGATCGGCCGCGACCGACAGATCCAAGGACGAAGATCGGCGTAAACTGCAGGAGATTTTGCAGCGGATCGAGTTTCAAAGACCCGAGCAGGCCGAAAAGAGCTGGCTTGACCGTATCCGCGAAGCGATAGACCGATGGCTTCAGGAGAAATTCCCCGATCCGCAGATGCCGACCGGCGCGAGCGAAGGATTGCGGACCACTTCGGTTATCCTTCAGGTTGTCTTGTATGCGGTCATCATCGGGCTGGTCGGATTCATCATTTACAAATTCGCCCCGTTTCTGCTTGAAAGGTTTCGAAAATTCGAGCGTGAGGATCGTTCGGACCGGATTATTCTGGGCGAGCGCGTCGCGGGCCATGAAGATGCGCGATCGCTTTTCGCCGACGCCGAGAGTTTGGCGACCGCCGGCGATCTTCGCGGCGCGATCCGGCGCGGTTACATCGCGCTGCTTTGCGAACTCAGCGATCGGCGACTGATCGGGCTCGCACATCACAAAACAAATCGCGACTATCTTCGCGACGTGCACGGCAATACCGAATTGCATCGCGAAATGCGCGGCATGACAAACAACTTCGAACGCCATTGGTACGGTTTCGAAGACGTTCGGAACGAAGACTGGGAAGAGTTTCGGAATCAGTATCATCGGGCGGTTGAACCAAAATAGTGCGACAGCGACTTATCATATTTCTGGGCCTTTTTATCGTCATCGCCGTGTTAATCGCGTTGAATGCGGCGTCGTACACCCAAAAAGAGAAGATCCCGGACAGTGAATTGCTACCGAACCGCTCGACATTCAACGGCGGGGCGACCGGCACGCGGGCGTATTTCGATCTTCTGAATGAAACCGGTCGTCGACCGGTCCGTTGGATCGAACCGATTTCTGATCTGAATCAACCGAATTCCCCGGACGTTTTTGTCGTCATCGGCAGCCTGCGTGAGGAGTTCACAAAAGAGGAAGCGACTGAGCTTCTCAGATGGGTCTCGGGCGGAAAACGGCTCGTAGTGATTTCACGGGAACCGGCGAAGGAATTGGTCGCGACCGATACTTCGTATGAGATCAAGTTTGGGGGATTCGAAAATCCGTTCATTTCTACCGATGCCTATAATCAGTCGGAAATGACGATCAGCACGAATGCGGCCAAGCCGGCGTCGCCTTCTATTTTCACGACCAGCGTCAACGCGATCCAGCCGTCGCGTTTCTCGAAATCGATCGAAATCCGTCGGAGGTCAAGCAACGAGCTGGTTGCTCCGTCAGAAACGACGGATTCCTTTACAGCCGAAACGCCGATGCCGCACGGCGGGGACGAATTTGAGGTTCCGACCCCGAATCCGGTACCGACAGGCGCCACGGCTGATCAGAATACTGCTGAGTCCGAAGATGATGAAATTCTGGTGCTCGCGCCGCTTGTGCTTTTCGCCAACGACCGGAAGAATATCGTTGTCGACGCACCTTACGGCGCGGGCAGGATAATATATGTCAGTGATCCTTACATCGTCTCGAACACCGGGATCGGGATCGCCGACAACGCGGCGTTTGCGATCCGGCTCGCTGCCACGAACGGCACGGTGGCGTTTGACGAGTATCATCACGGTTACGGATCGAACCGGAACCGGTTCTTCGAGTTCTTTGCCGGCACGCCGGTCATCGGTATCTTTCTTCAGCTTTTCCTGATCGTCGGGCTGCTGCTCTTTTCGCAGAGCCGGCGTTTTGCCCGTCCGGTTCCGGAGCCCGAACCGAACCGGCTTTCAAAACTCGAATACGTATCGGCGATGGCCGAACTTCAGCAACGGACGAGCGGTTACGATCTCGCAATGGAGAACATCTACGGCGACTTCAAACGGCGCGTTTCAAAGCTTCTCGGGGTCGACAATCATACAACGCCACGTGGCGCGCTTGCGCGGCTTATCGTTGAACGCGTTCCGTCCGAGAACCTCGACGAGATCGATTCCGTTCTCAAACGCTGTGAAGACATCAATTACGGCGATGTCACGAAACCGAAAGAAATGGTCCGGTTGACGAAGCGTTTGCGTGAGATCGAAACCGAACTCGGGTTGCTGCGCCGCAAGGAGAAACGGCGTCGATCATGAACGGTACCGAGCTTGCGATCATAGTGGCTCTGTTCTTTGTGACGGCGGTCGTCGGGGTCGTCACCGGCAGCAATTCGCTGATCACGGTTCCGGTCATGTTTCAGTTCGGGATCGACCCGAAAGTCGCGGTTGCGACCAACATGTTCGGTCTGACGTTCATGAGCATCGGCGCTTCGATCCCGTTCTTGCGATCGGGTTCTATCGATCGTCAACAGCTGACTCCGCTTGTCATCCTGACGCTGATCGGATCGGCGATTGGCGCCGGGTTGGTTGCGTTGATCGCACCGGCCGGCCTCAAACTGATAGTTTCGGTAGCGATGATCACGGTCACGCTCTTCACGTTGCTGAACCGCCGCAAAGGGCTGGAACGAACCGACGCAGGCTCGGCCGGGAGATCATTGACGTACCTGCTGACCTTTGCGCTGGCGATCTACGGCGGACTTTACAGCGGTGGTTACGTCACGATGCTGACCGCCGTTTACGTGGCTTTTTTCGGGATGACATTCTCGGAATCAGTGGCCGCCACCAAGGTCATCAACGTTTTTTCATCGGCAATTGCCACCATCGTTTTTATGTGGCAAGGTTTAGTTGATTATCGGCTCGGGTTGATCCTGGCGGTAACGATGTTCGCCGGCGCTTACATCGGCGCACATACCGTTACCAAACTCAACGACCTTTGGTTAAGAAGGATTTTCGTCACCGTCGTGCTGGCGCTGGCGATCAAAACAATCCTTGATTTCAGACTTTTGTAGCGGTGCAGAACACGCGATCCGGCATCGAAACCAACTGTTAAATTATGCTCGCATATACTCCGCAAACCGTCGCTCATATTCGGAATGAACTCGGCAAGGTGATTGTCGGTCAGGACGATGTTATCGAACAGATCCTGGTTGCGATCCTCGCCGAAGGACACGCCTTGGTCGAAGGCGTTCCCGGGACGGCGAAGACGCTGACAATCAAAACGATCGCCCGCATTATCGGGGCTCATTTTTCGCGCATCCAATTCACACCCGACCTGATGCCGTCGGATGTTACCGGGACGAATGTCTTCAACATGCAGACTTCGCAGTTCAGTCTCAGGCACGGTCCGATCTTTACCGATCTGCTGCTGGCGGACGAAATCAACCGGACGCCGCCGAAAACTCAGGCCGCGCTGCTTGAGGCGATGGAAGAGCGTCAGGTGACGATCGACGGCGAGCGATTCCAGCTCTCGCCGCTGTTTACCGTGCTCGCAACCGAGAATCCGATTGAATATGAAGGTACGTATCCGTTGCCCGAAGCACAGCTCGATCGTTTCTTGCTCAAGATATTGATCGACTACCCGCCGGCGGACGCGGAACTTGAAATCGTTTCGCGTTGGGATCAGGGTTTCAATTCGCGGCGACTCGAAGACATCGAGATCGTTCCGCTTGAAGACGGCGCCGCGATTCAGCATTGCCGCGCCGAGATCCGTTCAATGCGGCTTGAGCCCGGCGTTCAGAAATATATTGTCGAACTAGTTCGCAAGACCCGGAATCATCCGACGATTCTCTACGGCGCAAGTCCGCGTGCGGCCGTGGCTCTCCTACTTTGTTCAAAGGCGTTGGCCGCGATCCGCGGTCGCGATTTCGTGACACCCGACGACATCCGTGACGTTTCGGGTCCGGTTTTGCGCCATCGCCTGGCGCTGCGCGCCGAAGCCGAACTCGACGGCGCGACGACCGATGCGGTCATCGCCGATATCGTGAAATCGGTCGAAGTTCCGCGCTAGAGTTGCTAGTCAGAGTTACGCCTTCAGGCGTGAAACGTCAGAGTTGCGCCTTCAGGCGTGAAACGTCAGAGTTACGCCTTCAGGCGTGAAACGTCGGAGTTACGCCTTCAGGCGTGAAAGAGGCGTGAAACATCAGGGTTGCGCCTTCAGGCGTGAAAGAGGCGTGGAACTCTATGAATATCACCCGTCGACTTTTCGTCTCGCAGATCGCTGCGATTCCGGCTGCGTTGTTGGCGGCGAAGAGTGCTCTTGCGGATACTGCACCGTTTGATTTTCTGGTCGTCGGAGATTCTCTCGTCTGGGGACAGGGGCTGCCCGAGGCCGACAAATTCTACGAACTGACTCGAGAATGGCTCGGCACTGAGGCATACGGCGGCGACGGCGGCGTAAGGATGAAGGTCAAGGCCCACTCGGGCGCAACCCTTAAATTCCACGAAGAAGAAGAAGCGGCGTTCAAGCGCATCGGACGCGACCCAAACGTGATGCTCGACCCCGAGATCAACGTCGGATTCCCGAGCATCGAAGCCCAACTCGAGAATGCCGTTCGAGAATATGCGGATCCGCGTTCGGTCAAGCTGATCATGGTGTCCGGCGGCATAACCGATATTTCGGTCGCCGGAATTCTCAATCCATTTGGAAAGAATGATCAGCTTGTCGCCGAAATCGACAAATATTGCGGCGTAACAATGACCGATATCCTCCGACGCGCGGCGGAGCTCTTTCCCGAGGCGCTCGTCGCCGTCATCGGCTATTATCCGATGATTTCGTCAAAGACGCCGACGCACGCAATTTTCAATTTCGCGCTCGAAGCGTACGGTTCGCCCCGGTTCCTGAAGCCGATGGCGAACAATGTCGTGACACGCCATTTCCTGCGGCAGGTTGGGCGAAAAGCGGTGCGGCGTTCGACGATCTGGGCCGAGCGCTCAAGGTTGAAGTTGATGGAATCGATTGACGCGGTCAATACCGCCTCGAAATCAGTTCGTGCAGTTTACATCGAGACACCGATTACGACTGAAAACACATACGGTACAAACGGCACGCTTGTTTTCCGAATGCTCAAGAAGGGCCGGATTGAAGACGCGATGTTCGATCATCGGCAGCAAGTCTGCACGCCTGCGCTCAAGGAATTGAACAAACAAACTGGCTTCAAATATCGATCGAAGTTCTGCGACTACGCCGCCGTCGGACATCCGAATCCGGCCGGATCACGTGCGTATGCCGAAATCATTAAGACAACTCTGCGTCCGCTTTTGAATGAACGCTTGGTAAAGTAGCTCGGCTTCAATATCAGATAAGCAATTCACAATGAACTCGCTAGGCTGCAAATTTGCCCGGACGCGATAAAATATAATCGGGATCTGGTCTTGCACGGATTCCGGAATTGGTGTCGTATCCGTGTGTCGTGAGATCCCGTCCGATCAAACGTTTTCGCTCTGTCGCGGATCGTTCCGATCGGAACTCGGAGAATTGATATGAATCCGATTTCTCGTCGCGCGTTCGTCAGCCGGATCGGTCTTGCCGCCGCCGGGTTGTCGGTTCTCCCGTTCAGTTCGCCTGCGCAGAAACTCGACCCGATCGAGGTTCTGGTCGTCGGCGACTCGTTTATCTGGGGTCAGGGATTGCGCGAGGAGGACAAATTCTACTCGTTGATCGCACGTTGGCTCCGTGACGACTTATACAACGGTTCACGAAGCGTAAATCTGGTCGTCAAAGCTCATTCCGGAGCGCGCATCCGACTTCATGAAAAACAGCTCGAAAGGATGAAACGCGTCGGTCAACCGACCGACAAATTCTACTACCAGGAAGCCGATATTTCGTTTCCGTCGATTACAACTCAGGTTGATACGGCACATCGCGAGTTCGCCGATCCGACGCGCGTAAAGCTCGTCATGGTCGCCGGCGGAATCACCGATCTCGTCGTCGGCAATGCGATTAATCCATTCATGAAGAAGAGCAAGTTCCGACGACTTGTCCACACGCATTGTCATCAGGAGATGTCGCAGCTTCTCAGTCACGTGACCGACCTGTTTCCGGCTGCGGTAGTCGCGGTTTTTGCGTACTTCCCTATCGTCTCGACAAAGAGCGACATGAACAAGATCACCAAATATCTGATGAAGATCGTCAAGTTTCCGCACCAGCTTCAGTGGTTGTTGACGAACGGATTCAGCAAGCAATTCATGAAGATAGTGCGGAAAGCGACATCCGACAGGTCTCGGCTGTGGTTTGAAGAATCGAATCGCGAATTGACCGACGCCGTTGCAAAGGCAAACGCGCGCCTTCGTAGTCCACGCGTCTTTTTCGTCCCGTCTCCGGTGACTGAGGCAACCTGTTATGCAACGCCGAACAGCCTGCTCTGGTCGCTCGACAACGACAATCGACCGGAAGACGATCTTTATCGGGAACGGATTGAGAAGTGTCCGCAGGTCTTTGACGAAATCAAATACAAACCGTTTGGTCCGATCTCGGTCAGGCTATGCGAACTCGCCTCGGTCGCTCACGTGAATAAAGCTGGATCGATCGCGTATGCCGAATCGGCAAAAAAGGTTCTGATTGCGGCAATTGGTCGTGCGATTCTGGATTGAGCGCGTGGCTAACCGATTCCGAATCCGCTTTGCGTCAGACCATCGGCGGGATTTATGTAGAGTAGTTTACGTGGGATGAACGTGACGCGAACGAGTTCATCGCCGGACCATTCGGAAGCTCAAAACACAAAGGCGAAAAAAAGCCCGAACGGAAGCCTCCGTTCCAGCAAAAGCTGCCGGAACCAAAACCGGGTTCGAGTTTTCGTTTGCGAAGTAGTCTTGAAACTAGGCAGCCGTTTCAAAAAGCGCGAGGATCTGTTTGCCTTCACCCGAACGCGGATCGATCGTGCGAAGGTGCTTTTGTCCCTGCATCTCCCAGATCGCGGTGACGCTTCCGTCCTTTTCAACCGCGTGGTATGAAACGTCTTCAGTACTCTCGGCCGGCGCCTCTACAATTTCTTCTTCGGCCGCAACCGTTGCATTCTCTGACATCAATTACAAAATCTCCTGTTTAATTATCGTCTGATCAAAGTTTTTAATGATACACGCATTCTCGCACGTTTGGCAAAACGATGTCGAGAGCGGCGTTCGATCGGTCAAACTGATGACGCGGCAGCCCAGAAAAAGATCGTATCGCGAACGACCGCAACCGCAAGCACAGCGCCGAGCGCGATCGTCACGTAACGATCTTCCCGGACGAAACTCGTCTTTTCAGCGGGAAAATCGAGTCCCAGCGCAAACCGTGCGATCCGGACCGAATTCTGAAGCGCGAGATAGATCGACATCGCGAGGAAAACAAGCGCCGGAATTCGCATCACAACGACGCCGAACAGATGATCGATGAGCACGATGTTGGTCATGATGCCGACGAACAACAGAGAGCCGACCGTCCGTGTTCGCGGGATCAGAAGCAGCACCGCAGCGCCAAATTCGATCAGGCCAAGCGCCGCATTATAAGTGTATGAATGCCCGAAAAACGCCCAGGCTTTCCAGAAACCGTCGAGTTCATTGAGCGGCTGAGCCAGAATTTCCCCGGGGATCGCGAACTGCAAAGCGAAGATCTTTGCCAAACCGTAAAAGAAGAAGACGTAGGCAAGAAAACAGACGATGATCTGCTCGGTCAATCCGCGGGCTTGTTTACGATCCCGCCGGACGATCGCAACGCCGGCGATCGCCGCGATGAATACCGCAAATCCAAGGATCAGCGGGATCGTCGGCAAATCTGAATCAAATACGCGCGATTGGTAGGTGACGAAATAGAAAACGGCGGCCGCTGATAGAAGCAAACCGCCGGACAAATTGATCGTTTCCTTCATGACCGAAATCTTCGCCGCATTTACGGTTTCGGATTCGGCACGCGCTTGAGTTCGAGCTCATAGAACCAGAAATCGCCGTTCGGCTGATCGATCTTCAACTGCTCCGGTTTGCCGTCACCGTCAATCGTAAACGTCACCCAACCGCGCGGGAAATTGTAATTGACCGACGGCCGCCATTTGATCTGCCATGTGTCGAAATGCCAGTGCTCGAGGTCAGCGACGAAATTCGGTGCGGGTTTGAGACGCATTACAAGCTTTCCGTTTTCTTCCTCGATCGTGACGTCGCCATACATTTGGGAACTGTAGGTCGCGGCATAGTCCTTGAGCGCGAGCGACGGTTTGGTGTTCGCAACGCGCGAATCGTCCTTTTTCTTGTCTGCCTCTGCCTCACGCTTTTTCGCCGCCTTCGAACGTTCAAGTGCTTCTCCGCTCCAGTCCCGCTTCGGCCCGTCGAGCATCGTGTCGAGGATCTTGTTGCGGATAAATGCCGAGACGCTAGATTCGGAATTCGTCAGGACGACTACCGCAAGCTGTTCCTGCGGCAGAAAACAAGTCTGCGAGATCATGCCGTCGAGTCCGCCTGAGTGATTGAGCATTTTACGGCCGCGATAGTCGGCGATAAAGAACCCCAGTCCGTAACCATTCGTGATCTGTCCCGGCGCTTCCTTTGCGGGGAACGGATTGGTCGGAATGAACATGCTCTGGGTCTGCATGTCGCCGACCAGATTTTCCGGGATCAGCTGCTTGCCGTTGAATTTACCCTTCGCCAGGAGCATCCGGAACCACTTCGTCAGATCGTTGACGGATGAGTTGAGACCGACAAGTCCGATCGCATCATCGAGTTTTCCGAGCGGCAGCGCGCGCAGTTTTCCGGTCGATTCATTGTGCGGCGAAGCATAGTTCGCCTTCACGTCGCGAACCGACATCCGCGTGTCTTTCATTCCGAGCGGTTCAAGAATACGCAGCTCGACAAACTTCGCCCACGGCATCCCGGATGCTCTCTCAACGATCCGGCCGGCGGCGAGAAACATCAGGTTTTGATAGCCGTATTTCGTCCGGAAGCTCGATGTCGGTTTGAGATAGCGGACGCGCCGCAGGATTTCATCGGCCGAATAGGTCGTGTCGTACCAGAGAAGATCGCCCGAGAAAGTGTCGAGACCGCTCCGATGCGAAAGCAGATCGCGAATCGTCAATTCGCTGGTGACCCACGGATCGTACATCTGAAACTCCGGCAAGTATTTCGATACCTTGTCGTCCCAGCCGCCGATCTTCTTGTCGGCGATGAGCATCGCGATGCTCGCCGCCGTAAAAGCCTTTGAATTCGAAGCGATCGCAAAAAGCGTATCGGCGTCGACCTTTTCCGGCTTGTTGATGTCGCGCAAGCCGTAACCCTTGGCAAGGATCACTTTGTCATCCTTGACGATTGCGACGGCGACCCCGGGAACATTCCAGTCGGCCCGGGCCTTTTCGGCATACGCATCAATCTCGGCAAGTTTTGCCGAGTAATCCTGAGCAGCAATAAATACCGGGAGAAATAGGACGAAAGCGAACAGTGCAAACTTTTTCATAGTGTTGGGATTTTATCAGAAATCGAAGAAATTCAAGCGTCGTCGACAGGTCTTGAATTTATCATCGAGGCGCGACC
>JBGASE010000281.1:0-2744 GCA_044229875.1 Pyrinomonadaceae bacterium
GATCCGCACGATCCGTCTCAAAGACGGCAACGCCTCGATTCAGGCCGGTGCCGGAGTCGTCGCCGATTCCGTACCCGAAAAGGAATATGAGGAAACGATCAACAAAGCCCGGGCTCTGGTGAAGGCGGTTGAAATGGCCGAAGAGTTTGACGGAGAGTGATATGCTGCTGGTCATCGACAATTACGATTCTTTCACCTATAACCTTGTTCAGTATCTTGGCGAACTCGGATCCGAGATGACCGTCCGTAGAAATGACGCGCTGACGCTTGAAGAAATCGTCAGCGATATCAAACCAGAAAAGATCGTGATATCGCCCGGGCCCGGAACGCCCGACGATGCCGGCCTCTCGCTTGAGATCATCAGATCGCTCGGCGAAGGCGTCCCGATCCTTGGCGTTTGTCTCGGTCATCAGGCGATCGGACAGGTCTATGGCGGAAAGGTCGTTCGCGCTCCGGAGCCGGTTCACGGCAAGCCCGTCGAGATTTGCCATGACGGAAAATCGATTTTCGCCGATCTGACGTACCGATTTCGAGCCGCCCGCTATCATTCGCTGGTGGTCGACCGCGAATCGCTACCCGATTGTCTTGAAATCTCGGCGACGTCGCCTGACGGCTTGATAATGGGGCTCAGACATCGCGAATTTCGGGTTGAGGGAGTACAGTTTCATCCTGAGTCGATCCTCACGAAAGAGGGTAAAAAACTCTTGCAAAACTTCGTAAATCTCTGAGATAGTAGGTATTAGGGCATTTGCCCGCAACGCTGCCCTTGCCATCCCCGAACCAGTTTGCGGCCTTCATCACCGGACTCGGAATTCCGGTCCGGATTTATACTTTTCGAAGTTGGAATTTTCATTATGTCGAGATCCGGCTGGCTCGCGGACGCACCGTTCGGCGCCGCCAACTCAAAGGCCGATACGCCGCTATTTCCGTTTCTCAACCGCCTGGCGCGCGGTGAGAACCTGTCGTTTGATGAATCGAGCGAGTTTTTCCGCGCGTTAACTGAAATCAATGCCAATCCGGCACAGGTTGCCGGTTGTCTGGTCGCGCTCGCGGCCAAAGGCGAAACGTTTGCGGAACTGGCCGGAATGGCGCGCGTCATGAATGAGCGCTCGGTAAAGATAGCCGGCAAGCAAAAGAACCTGATCGATATCACCGGAACCGGATCAAGCCCGGCAAAAACGTTCAATGTCTCGACCGCCGCCGCACTCGTCGCCGCAGCCGCCGGAATGACGGTCGCAAAGCACGGAAACCGCGCCGTGACAAGCAGGTCAGGAAGCGCCGACGTGCTCGGCAAACTCGGCGTCAAGGTCTCAAGCGAGCCGGACGTCGCCCAGACAAGTCTCAGCGGTGCCGGAATCTGCTTTATGTTCAGCCCGAAATTTCATCCGATGCTGCATCGCGTCGGCGACATCCGGCGCGCGTTGGGGATCCGGACCTCACTCAACCTTCTCGGCGTACTCGTCAATCCGGCAAATCCACGCAAACGGTTGCTCGGCGTTTGGCATCCGGAACTGGTCCGGCCGATCGCTCAGGCACTGGCGTTGCTCGGTACTGAGCGTTCGTGGGTCGTTAACGGATCTGACGGGCTCGACGAACTGACGCTTTCCGGCGCAACTTCAGTTATCGAAGTCACCGGCAACAAACTGCGCGAATTTCAGATCCTGCCGTCCGATTTCAAGATCCACTCCGCGAAGATCGATCAGTTGCGAACGTCATCACCTGACGAGAGCGCAGCCATTATCCGTGATGTTCTGAGCAGCAAACGACGGGACGAGGCCCGATCGCTGGTGGTCATCAATGCCGCCGCGGCACTTGTCATCGGCGGCGTCGCAAAAGATCCGATTCATTCCGCGAGGCTCGCCGAGCAGGCGATCGACAGCGGACAGGCCCAGAACAAACTCGATCGTCTGATTCAATCGACAAACAAACGTTAGCATCAGGAATTCGCGGATTCATCTGACATCAGTTAATCTAGGAATCGATTTCGGGGAGCGGCAGAATCCGGCCCGAACGCGATAACAAATTGCCTTTCAGCGCACTCTACGGAAGAATAATCGACCTCCGGGCCCGACTTTATCGTGCCGGCTATCTTCGCTCGGGATCGCTTGGCGCACCGACGATCAGCATCGGAAACATTACGGTCGGAGGGACCGGGAAAACACCGCTCGTGATTTGGCTTGCGGGGTTTCTTGCCGACCGCGGTGAAAACGTTTGCGTCATTTCGAGAGGGTATAGGCGTTCCGAGCCAAAAAGGCGGGTCCTCGTGTCTGACGGACGATCGATTCTTGCCGATGCCGTGACCGGCGGCGACGAACCGCTTGAAATTGCCCGACGGCTTTTGGGAAAAGCGATCGTCATCGCGGATGCCGACCGCGTCGGGGCAGCACGTTGGGCCATGGAGAAATATTCGCCGACGGTTTTCGTCCTCGACGACGCGTTTCAGCATCTGGCGGCGAAACGGGATCTGGACATCGTCGTCATCGATGGAACGAATGCTTTCGGAAATCGGAGAACGCTGCCATCGGGAATACTTCGCGAGGAAATAAGTTCCTTGAAACGGGCCGATCTGATCGTCATCAGCCGCGCGAACCTGTCCGATACTGAGTCGCTGAAGCGGTTGAGGGCTCAGATCGCGGCCGTTACCGATTGTCCGGTTCTTGCGTCACACAACGAAATCAACCGGCTGACGGAAGTCGGGTCCGGCGCTGAAATCGCCGCCGCGGATGAGTCGTTTTTTGCGTTCT
>JBGASE010000282.1:0-2727 GCA_044229875.1 Pyrinomonadaceae bacterium
TGTCCTGATCATTGAGCACAAGCGGTATCGCCTGATGCTGGATCGGGGTCGGCTCAACAAAGCCGAGCGACTCACACCGCGCTGTCAGCGACTGGTGCAAGCCAAGATTCTTAAAACTCATTTAGTTGTAACTTATCCTTTTGTTTCCTGACCGAAGCATTATCGTCCGCCGTTCGTGCGGCAAGGAGATCCACTCCCGAGATCGAATCTTCGGTAGATTTAGAAGTGTCTGAAGAACGCGTGCTGCAGTAAAACGGTAGTGACTGTTTGCGTTTGAACGCTCAAGAATTTCTTCTAGCTGTTATGTAACGAACCTGCCCTCGAACTATCCAAAAAACGCCACCGCTGAAATCTTTCCAAAAGGGACGAGCCACCGTTGATGAAAGAGAGAAGGAAATGTCAAGTAAGATAATGACTCAATAGCATGAATTTAGCAACATCATTTATCAGTTAACGCAACTTCGGGCAAATCCAAAATCCAAAATCGAAAATCCAAAATCCCGCTTACTCCCATTCGATGGTGCTTGGCGGTTTCGACGAAATATCGTAAACCACGCGGTTGATGCCGCGGATCTCGCTCGTGATACGCGACGAAACGCGCTGCAGAAAATCGTGCGGCAGTCGGGCCCAATCGGCCGTCATGCCGTCGGTCGAAGTCACCGCGCGGAGCGCGACCGTCCGTTCATATGTTCGGAAATCACCCATCACGCCGACCGACTGAACCGGCAACAGCACTGCAAACGCCTGCCAGACTTCGCGATAGAGTCCAAAATTATGGAATTCTTCAATGAATATCCGATCCGCTTTCTGGAGCAGCGAGACCTTTTCAGCGGTGATGTCGCCGAGGATCCGGACGCCGAGCCCAGGGCCGGGAAACGGATGCCGTTCAAGGATCTCTTCAGGTATACCGAGATCGCGGCCGATCGTCCGGACCTCGTCTTTGAAGAGTTCGCGGAGGGGCTCGATCAGCTTGAGTTTCATCTTCTCAGGCAATCCGCCGACGTTGTGATGGGATTTGATCGTCACCGACGTGCCGCGAAGCGAGACCGATTCAATGACGTCCGGATAAAGCGTTCCCTGCACCAGCCAGTCGGCGCCGCCGACCTTGTGCGCTTCGGCGTCGAAAACGTCGATGAATTTCGCGCCGATCGCTTTGCGTTTGAGTTCGGGATCAACGACACCCTCGAGTACCGCGTAGAATTCGGCTGAAGCATCCACGCCGACGACGTTGAGATGTAGTTTTTCTTTGTAAAGACGAAGCGTCGATTCAAATTCGTCCGCCCGAAGCAGGCCATTGTTGACGAAAATGCATGTTTGCCGGTCGCCGACGGCTTCATGGACAAGGACCGCGGCGACCGTTGAATCGACGCCGCCCGACAGTCCGCAAATCACGTTTCCGGAATCGCCGACAGTGGCACGGATCTTCTCAATTTCTTCGTCGATGAACTGCTTTGACGTCCAGTCGCCGCGGCAGCCGCAGATATCGAAAAGGTAATTCCGGATGAGTTCCTTGCCCTGCGGCGTGTGCGCGACCTCCGGATGAAATTGCACGGCATAAACCCGCTTCGCGTCGTTTTCGATCGCGGTCACGACTTCGCCGGTCGTCGCGGTTTGCCGGAAGCCGTCTGGCAGCGACGTCACATGATCGCCGTGGCTCATCCAGACGTCGATCGCGTCGGGCAGCGACTTGAAAAGCGCGCTCGTAGGATCGGTGATCCGCATCCGCGCATGACCGTATTCACGCTTGTCCGACGGGGAAACCTCGCCTTCAAGGTCTTTTGCCAGCAGTTGCATCCCATAACAGATCCCGAGCACCGGTGCATTGATGCGGTCATAGAACTCCGGTGGAACGCCGGGCGCATCGGGTTCATAGACCGAATTCGGGCCACCGGAGAGAATGACTCCGCGCGGCGCCCGTTCAAGGATCTTCTCAAGCGGATAGAAAAACGGCACGATCTCGCAATAGACGCCCTGTTCCCGAACCCGCCGGGCGATCAGTTGCGTATATTGCGAACCAAAATCGAGGATCAGAATCAGTTCATGTTTCATGACGGCGGAAAAAAGGAGATTATACAGCAAGAAGTGGGCAGTAAGCAGTAAGCAGCTGTCAGATGTCAGATGTCAGACGTCAGATGTCAGAAGTGAGCAGTGAGCAATAAGCGGGAGCAGCGGTCAGCGGTCAGCAGACTACTGACTACTGCCTACAGTCTACTGTCTACTGTCTACCAAAGCCTGCCGTCGGCCGTCTGACATCTGACTTCTGCCGTCTGACATCCGACTTCTGCCGTCTGACATCCGACTTCTGCCGTCTGACGTCCGACATCTGCCTTGACATTAACTTCCGAAATAAATATTCTACCAATTCGTCTTCGGACGGTTATTCCGCAGTAGCTCAATGGCAGAGCATTCGGCTGTTAACCGAAGGGTTGTAGGTTCGAGTCCTACCTGCGGAGCCAACAAATATGGGCATTTCACGCATTTGTGAGATGCCCTTTTTACAGTGTCTCACCTAAAATCTCACCTGAGAATAAGCAAAAGTCGATTTTTCGTTCGATGTTTTCGGGAAACCGATCTTTTTCCTTTGGCGCACTTCAAAACCGAACCTGTGACTTGGGTCACAGCACCGATTCGCTTATAGTTAGAGATTAAGAGTGTTGAATCCGTTTTGGTCGATCGGACGCGCCTCGTTGCGGTCCGATCTTGAAGCAACGGCACCGTTGCCGGAGG
>JBGASE010000099.1:0-12432 GCA_044229875.1 Pyrinomonadaceae bacterium
CAACACGACGAATCCGAATCCGACGCCGACGCCGACTCCCGTACGCACGACGCCAACACCGACACCGACTCCGGTCTTTTCGCCGGTTCCGACTCCGACCCCGACCCCGACGGTCGTCACTCCGAAAGCGAAGCCGGTTGTCCTCAACGTTAAAGTTCTTGCCGACAATACCGCGAACGGTTGGTCGAATTCGCAGTGGGTGGTCAAGAAAGGCCAGCGGATCAGAATCACCGCCAAGGGCCAGATCAGCCTCGGCGGAGGTCGTTTTTCAGGCCCGGCCGGAATCGCGTCGCTGGCGGATAAGGACAAGTTGATCCAGAACGAGCCGACCGGCGGATTGATCGCGGTTATCGGCGATGACAACAACGAGTTCTTTTTTGTCGGTGCATCGCGTGAGTTTGTCGCCCAACGTGACGGTGCGCTGTTTCTCGGTGTCAACGAAGGCGATCTCAACGACAATTCGGGCGCATTTGATGTTACGGTCGAGATCGAGTTGAACTGAAACGTTTTTGCAATCGGATGAACCGCGCGACGGCCGTTGCCGGTTCGCGCGGTTTTTTGTGGCGGGAACGCCGGAATCTCCTTGATAAAAACCAACTAAACAATCAGAATCGGTATCTAACAATCGACACGGCGGTGAAAATTATGAAGATGAATATCGTTTTTCGGGCACTGGTTCCGGTCGCGATCGCGGCGTTTCTGATCGGCGGCGTTCTCGGCCAGTCAAAGGTCCAGAAGGTTGACCCGAAGGATACGAAAAAGAATTCGCGGCCGACGCCGAAGACCGAAGAAGAACTCAAGCGCGAAGCTGAGGAAAAGCGACAATTTGAAGAAACGAAAAATGCGGTCACCGATGATGAGACGCTGACGATCAAGACCAATATCGTCAATGTCGACGCGGTTGTTTATGACAAGAAAACCGGCCAGATCCTGACAGGACTCAAAAAGGAAAATTTTGCGATCTTCGAGAACGGCGTCAAACAGGAATTGACGCAGTTTGCGACGCCTGATTCACCGATCACGATTACGCTTGTCATCGAATACAGCAAATGGTCTGAAGCGATCGGTTATGCCGCGAATCGCGGATACGAAGCCGGCAAGTACGAAGTTGTCCGCCCGGCCGCCTATTTTCTTTCGAAATTCATCAAGCCGCCGGACGATTTCGCATCCGTGATCGCGTTCGATATTCGTCCGACGCCGTTGACGGATTTTACGAACGATCCGAACAGGTTGCGGCAGGTGATCGATCTTTTGGTCCGAAATAATCCGGCGTTTCGCGAAAACAACCTTTTTGACTCGATTAAGTTCGCGCTCGTCGGCGGAAAAGGCGACACCGTCGTTCTCGAGGATTCGAAGGAAAAGTTTCAGGTATACGACGGCATGGTGGGCGTCAAGTCGAAACGCCGCGCGATACTTTTGGTTGCGTCGGGTCTTAACACATTCAGCCGTTCAAACTACGATGATGCCCGAAAAGTGATCCAGACTTCAGGGATTCCGATTTATGTTGTCGGTACCGGCAATATGTTCTTCAAACTCTATGAGGATCGACTTCCGGCGACAGATGGAATCGACGGCACACCGGGCAGACTGTCGTTCCAAATGGCGCAGAACACGCTTCAGACCTTTGCCAAGGAATCCGGCGGCGCCTATTTCCCGGTAACATTTGAGAGCGAAATCCCGAGCGTGCTGAACTCGATCAACGGGCTTCTGCGAAACCAGTACAGCCTCGCCTACGACGCGACCGACAAGCCGAAGGACGGCAAGAAGTACAAACTCGAGGTCAAGGTCGACCTCAACGGCGACGGCATCTACGAAGAAAAACAACTCGTCGTGCAGCACCGTCCCTTCTACACGACAGAGAAGGAGAAAGTGAAAAAGTGAAAAAAGTGAAAAAGTGAAAAAAGTGAAAGAGTGAAAAAGTGAAAAAGTGAAAAAAGTGAAAGAGTGAAAGAGTGAAAGAGTGAAAGAGTGAAAAAGTGAAAGAGTGAAAAAGTGAAAGAGTGAAAGAGTGAAAGAGTGAAAGAGTGAAAGAGTGAAGAGTGGGTATTATGAAGTTGGCGTTGCGCGTGATATGGACTTCATATGATTTGCGATTGATCCACTAAGTAATTTGGCATTTTCGCGAAGTAATTCAAAATCCTCGTCTTCGAGATAACCAATTCGGTGGGCCAGAAACAGTTGACTCCTAACTTCCCCCGCAGAACCTTTCGCAATATTGAGGAAATTTAGGTATTCCTTGCGCGAACGTCGTTCAAACCCTTCGGCGATATTGCTTGAGATTGACACCGATGCTGCTCGAATCGGAGATTTCAGGCCGAAATCGGATCGGATTCGTGATTTTTCCGTGACGGTATATACGGATCGTGCGAATTCGATTGCACAATTCCAAATAAATAGGTCTTCGAAAGTACTGATTTCCTTTGATTTCTTGTATTCCATTTGTGAGCTCCTTTTGTTTTGAGTATTTTCCTTGTTGAGATTTAGACTATTTTGTCTTTTTCTACCATTCCCCTCTTTCACCTTCCCCCTTTTTCACTTTTCCACTCTTTCACTTTTCCACTCTTTCACTTTTCCACTCTTTCACTTTTCCCCTTTCACACTCCATAGATCTTCAACTTGAACTCATCATTCGACGTCGTTAGTTCGACCCGCTTTTCGGCGAATTTGAAGGCGTCGCGGAGAATCATCGGGAGGCCGCCGCGCGGAGCCTGGATGCCGTATTCGCGCATCGTGAAAACCGCCGCGATCTGCGGATTCAGCCGCTGCGTGATACCAAATCGAATCGCTCTCGACGCGGGCGGCACAAAGCCGTTCGTGCGGCGCGGATTGGCGATTTCGATTGCGTCGTCGTAAATCGTTACGCGGGTCGCGACGTCGCGGATCGCCAGATCGCGATGGACAAGCGCATTGATCAACGCTTCAACGATCGAATAATAATGATAGTGACGCCGTGCTTCGACCGGCCCGCCCGCTCCGCTCCTCTTCTTCGGCTTGCCCTTCTCGAGATCGCAATAGCGCCGGACAAATGCCATGAGCTCCTCAAAAATATGTGCGAGATTGCCGCCGATTTCAACGGATTCGACGGTTTGCCGATCGCCGTTTCCACCGGTCACACGCTCCGCTCGGACGCGCGAGCGCGGGATCGCGATCGTCACGCGGTCGCTTTTGCCGAACAAAAGGACGCCGGCAACCGTCGGAATGAACTCTTCCGGCGTCCCGATCGCCATCAGCAGATCCTTGCGCAGGAATTCGCCTGTTTGATACTGAGTCCGGCCGATCGCATCGACCTCAAACGCATCGGCAAAACTCCACAGCAACGCATCGTCGAAATCGGACTCAACGAAACCCGGAACCGGAATATTCTCGTATCCGAGCGGACGTATCTCATCGAGCCACGCCGACAGTTCATCGCGACCGATCTCACGCTTTTCGGCTCCGACCCGAACATAGAACCGGCCGTCGCGGGTTCGGTACGGACGACGTTTGCCGTCGATATCGAGCGCAACGACGCGGCGTCCGTTGTCGAATGAAATAATGTCGATCTGCGGAATCACCGGCGGCACGATATCCTCGCGGCAAATGCGGACGATCTCTTCCTGAACGCCCTCCGGATTGCTCACGCCTTCGACGCGAAGCTGATCGCTGACGCCGAAAATGACGGTTCCGCCCGAGGTATTCGCAAGCGCCACGATCCCCTGCGCGATCCGCTCCGGGTTTGAAAGTTTTACCTTGAGTTCAAGAAACGTGTCCTCGCCGCCGCGGATCAGCCTGAGAAGCTCGGTTCGGGTCGTGACCGGCGCCGGCGAATTGAGAATATACTCCTGAAACGAACGTTCGGTGGGTGATTCAAAACGCTGGGTATGACGAAATCTTCTGCGTGCCATGACAAAGAAGCGTGTGATTTATGTCAAGACGGCCACGCCCCGGATCCGCCCGCGCGGACGCCGTCGCCCGCAGCCGGAATCAAAATTTTCAACCGAGACTATTGAATCATTTCGGAAAGCAAAACTCTAGCTTCTCACGGTACTTTTTTCATCGCTGCCGATCCGAAAAAATATCCTGATGACCGGCGCAAGCGTAACGCCATCCGTCCGTTCATCAACCAGAAGGCCGATGTGGCCGAGGAGCAAACGAAATGTCGAAATTTACCGGACCATTGGAAAACCTGAAAATTGCGAGCCCCTGTTCCGAAGACTGGAACGCGATGATCGGCAACGATCGGCAGCGATTCTGCGGAAAATGCGAAATGTACGTTTATAATCTTTCGGGAATGTCCAAAGCGGACGCCGAATCAATGATCGCCACATCCGAGGGTCGAATCTGCGCCAGGTTCTATCGCCGGGCTGACGGCAGCGTAATGACAAAAGACTGCCCGGTCGGCTGGCAGCGCGTAAAGAACCGAACCCGTACGGTTGTGACGGCGTTCGCATCGCTGTTCGCGACGTTTTTCGGCGCGATCGGAATTGTCTCGGTCTTCAGCCGGCCGAGCCGGACCTTGGAAGTCGGCACGATTGCGGTTGATACGAGCCGCAATACCGTCAAAATCGAAAAAAGAGAGCCGGCGTTAATGGGCTCGATCGTTTATGAGCCGCCACCGGTCGAGAGATCCAAGCTCAGATATTCGCCGCAACGCGGAAAGTGATTACTGTTTAACGAAATAGCCCTGCCGCGATCGGACCCGGACTCCGGCGGCGGGCTTGACGGCGACCTGCAGATTGATGAACTGATTGTCCGGATATTCGCCGTCCGAATAATACTGAACCAGGTACTGAGCGCGGAGCTCGTTCGCGAGGCGCCGGAATATCCCGCTGAGATTCGACTCGTTCTGTCGCTGATTGTAAGAGTTCAGAACATTGTCTTTGAGATTGACAGGTTGGTAATTCGGGACGAATGCGGTACCGCCGGTATCGTTCGCAAACCTCTCCATGTTAGCCTGTCCGGCCATTCCGCCTTTGTTGAGCCTGAAAGAAGCGCCCATTGAATTGAGCGAATAGAAAACCGTGTCTGAATCCTGAAGCGATTTGAGCACGCGCCGCTGTTCGCGGATTGCCGCGTCATCGCGGTTCTTGACGGTCATCTGATAAAGCGTCTTGGAGTCTATCGAATCAATACGCCGGCCGAGTTTGCGGTAGCCGTCTTCGATCGATTTTTTGACCGCCTCAGAATTTGTATCCTCGCCGTCGGAAATCGTGATGATCACGCGGCGGGTTCCGGCCGGCGAATTCGCGAGAAAGAACTCCGAAGCCTGTCGCACGGAATCAAAAAACGCGGTCAGCTGTTTCGTCGGCTGAATCTTCGTAATCGCGATCGCGGCGCCCTCGGCCGTAACGCGGTTCGCCAAAAGTATCGGCCGGTCGCCCATCGTGAAAATCGTCGCCCGATCCTCAGGGCGCATGACTTCGCGAAGAAACGTAATCGCGGTCTGCATCTGAAAATCGAACATATGGCTGGTCGTCGCCGAAATATCGAACAGCAGCGCGATCTCAAGCGGGACCTTTTCGGCACCGCTCACCTGCGCGATCTCCTGTGGCCGATTCTCCTCAGACAACGAAAAATTCGCGGCCGTCAGCCCGGTCACCGGCTGTCCGTTCTGATCGGTCACCGAAACGGGCACGACGATCAGCCTGGATTCGACCTTGATCACCTCATTGTCGTCCTCGACGCGCGGTGTCGGAGTCGGCGTTTGGGCGACGGCCGAAAAGGCAATCGACGCGATGAGAAAAGCAGCGAATTTCAACGACTTCAGCATGTTTTTTTTGGAGTTGTCGGCCGGAAAAGAAAAACGGGGCGGCGGACGATCGCATCATCCGATTCCGCCCCATCAAATCGGGTAGTCTATTTCTGATCGGTCGTGTTGGTCCGAACCTCGACATTCTGATTCAAACCGCGATTGACGAGCAGTTTGACCTCGACACGACGGTTCTGCTCGCGCCCTTCCGGCGTCGAATTGTCGGCGACCGCCTGATTCTCACCGTATCCGAACGATTGTCCGATGCGCCGCAGCGGAATGTTGTGCGTCTCGATCAAATAATCGATCACGGCCTGCGCGCGCTTCTGGCTGAGCACCTTGTTCTTTTGCGCATCGCCGTCGGCCGACGCGAATCCGGTGACCTCGATGACATAGCCCTTGAGCTGCATCGCGGCTTGAGCAACCTGATCGAGAGACGATTTCGCTTCGGGCGAAAGCAGTGAGCTTCCGACTTTGAAATTGACGGTCGCGGTCGATTGAACGACATAATCGTCAAGCGCCGAAATCCGCTGGTTCGTCGCGTTGACGCCCTGAACCGCGGCGTCGGCAGTTTCCTGCGCGGCCTTTGCACCGCCCTTGGCTGCATTCGAAATGGCCATCAGTTCGTCGATCTGGCCTGAAAGCCGCTGCTGATTCTGCTCAGCCTGCGAAACCCGCTCTTCGGTCGGTGTGACGCGGCTGTCGATCGACTGCGCGACACGGAAATCGTCTTTCCCGAACCGGATCTTCTCGGCCGCGAGGCTGCCGGATGCGTCACCGCGCCCTTCGACTTCCATATTCAACCCGCGGACGATCTGACCGGAGGCGATCTTGTCGCCGCCGCCGAACAATCCGCCTTTCGTTTTGATGCTGGTCGCCGGCGAAATCACCACCTTCGTATCAACGCCCGTGCCGTCGCGAAGGACAAAGCTCGTGTCGTCCTTGGCGACGACAACACCCTTCATTTTGTATTTCTGACCGGCCGTCAGCGAACGCAATTGCGCATCCTGCGCGAACGCGCTGACCGTACCGATCAACACCGCCAGAAACAAAGCAGAAAACTTCTTCAACATAGTTAGACTCCTGAATAATTTTTTCAATTTACGCTGCGGAGGTTGATCGTTTGACGTCACGTTTCTGATTTTAGTTGTTCGGGCGTCAGCCCCTGATCAGATTTTTCAACGCACTACGAATGTTTGCATAATTCCGCCGCAAAATACAGCAATTTTTACTAATCAATCGTCGTGCCAAACTTCTAATGGGCGGGTTACGTGTTGCAGTCAAAGGGATTATCGTCTCGTTTACGAGAATTAGGACTGTCCGCAAAACGGACAGTCTCCCTTTTCGTGTCCTCTTACCGTGCGTTTTCGTCTAAAGGCTGAACTCGTTTGTTTCGAGATACTCCTTGAGGAACGACAAGAACCGCTCGGCGTCCGCGCCGTCAACGATCCGATGATCATAAGTCAGCGCAAAATAAGCCATTTGGCGGATCGCGATGTAGTCATCGCCGTCGGGTGTCGTCAAAACCTTTGCGCGTTTTTCGATCGTCCCGACACAAAGGATCGCGACCTGCGGCTGATTGATGATCGGCGTTCCGTAAAGGCCGCCGAAGACACCCGGATTCGTGATCGTAAACGTTCCGCCCTGAACTTCATCCGGAAGGAGCTTTTTCGAGCGTGCCCGGTCGGCCAGATCGTTCGCCGTAACAGCGAGTCCTGACAGCGAAAGCGTATCGGCGCGCTTGATAACCGGAACGATCAGCCCCCAATCAAGCGCGACAGCCATTCCGAGATTCACGTCGCCTTTGTAAACGATGTTCTCACCGGAAATCTGCGAGTTGACGACCGGAAACTTCCGCAGCGCCTGCGTTACCGCCTGGAAAATGAACGGCATGAACGTCAGTTTCGTCCCGAAACGCTCCTGAAACGCCGATTTGTTGCGTTGCCGGAACTTCGCGACGTTCGTCATGTCGATCTCGTAAACGCTGGTAACATGCGCCGACGTCTGCTTCGAAAACGTCATGTGCTGCGCGATTTTCTTGCGCATCACCGACATCGGCTCAACCCGATCGCCGGCCGCCTGAACTACCGGCGTTTCGGCCTTCGGCAATGTCGCGGCAATCGCCAGCGACGAAGTCGTCGCTTTTCCGACCAGAAGATCCTGCGGACGCAGCGCGGCTCCAGTTTCAATGAAATTCAGAATGTCCTTTTTCGTGACCCGGCCCGAAACACCGCTTCCCGGAATCCGGGTGATATCGACGCCGTGTTCTTTTGCGATGTTTCGCACCAACGGCGAGGACTTGAGCCGCCGGAGTTCGTCGATCGTCGCCGGACCGCCGTTCGCAACGGCGGCGACGGCCTTCGGCATTTCGGTGGCGGTTTTCGGCGCTTCGATAACTATCGGAGATTCTGCCACAGGTGACGGTGTTTTTTCCGGCGCCGATGTCGGGATCGCCGCGCCGGCCGCTCCGACGGTCGCAAGAACGGCACCGACTTCAACCGTTTCGCCTTCGGCGACACGGATTTCGAGAAGTTTGCCGGCCGCCGGCGACGGCACTTCGGCATCGACCTTGTCGGTCGAAATTTCAAGCAGCGGCTCGTCTTTATCAACATCGTCACCAACCGCCTTCAGCCATTTCGAAACCGTTCCCTCAGTGATCGATTCGCCCATTTGCGGCATGACGACGATCTCGGCTCCGGCGCCGGTGCTTACCGGTGCGGCTTCGGGAGCTGCCACCGCAACCTCGACGGGCATTGCGGCGGGCGCTTCGACAGGCGCCGGCGGCGGTGTCGCCGCGACTCCGGCGGCATCACCAATGACCGCAACGACACTCCCGACTTCTACGGTTTCGCCTTCCTGTGCCCGGATCTCGAGAAGGATTCCGGCTCCGGGTGACGGCACTTCCGCGTCGACCTTGTCGGTCGAGATCTCAAGCACGGGCTCGTCCTTTTCGATCACGTCACCGACGGCTTTGAGCCATTTTGAAACGGTGCCTTCGGTGATCGATTCACCCATTTGCGGCATGATAACTTCTAAACTCATAAACACTCCGTATGAAAACGATGTTTGATAAAAATCTCAAATCATTAGAATACAAAAAATCGGATTGATTTTCGATTGCGGCAAACAAGAAACCTATCGACTCTCCGGTTCGTTCGCGGCGACCCGCTCGACGCCCGATTCGATGATCGCGACGATATCCTCGATCCGGTCAAGCGCGTCCGGTATTTCAACCCTTTGACCGTCGTGTTTTTCAATCACGGCCGACTGGCGCTCACCGCCCGTCATTTTGCTGACGACGGTGCGTTTGACGAATCTGATCTCTTCCCACCGCGCCCTGAATTCCCGGTATCTGATTCCGTTCTCAAAGATCTGAACGGTTTTTTTCCGGATCGCGATCCACCCGACGAGGGTCAGGACATTGACCGCCAAGAACGCGGTCGCCAGCAGGAAATAGCCGATGTTCTGACGGACGTAGAAGCCGAACATCATGAGCAGAAAAAAGACGAAAGAGAGCAGCGAAACGACCGTCGCACGTTGCAGGAACACGGGCGACACGCCGTAAACGCCTTTAATTTTTCCGAGATCGTTGCGGTCGGTCATCGTTTTTGAATCGCCATCGGTAATACATCTGACCGACTATCGCATTTTAGCCCAGACGGCCATCGATCGGAAAATCGGCCGGCGTTTGTCGTAACACTGAATCAAGCGTAAAATCATCGGCATGAAAAAGTTGAATTTCCATATTGTCCTTTTAATGATCGCGGTTTCGGCGTTTGCAGTTTCCGCGCAAACCGCATTGACGGCGGCCGATTATGAACGGGCGGAAAAGGCGCTCGGGTACAACACGTCGGCATTGATCGACAGATCGGGCGTGAGACCGACATTTTTGCCCGACGGGCGATTCTGGTACCGCATTTTGACCGCGACCGATCTCGAATTCGTCTTGGTCGATCCGGCAAAGGGAACGCGCGTCGCGAATACCGACCCCAAGGCTCTCGGGATTGACGCGCCGACCGGACCGATCGTCGGATTCAGGGCCGGCGGAGGTGACCGCGTTACGTCGCCAGACGGAAAGCGCGCGGTTTTTATCCGCGACTGGAACCTTTGGGTCGTTGATCTTGAATCGAAAAAGGAAACTCAACTGACAAAGGACGGGATCGAGAATTTCGGCTATGCGACGGACAATGCGGGATGGCGCAAAAGCAATCGTTCGATCGTGCTCTGGTCGCCGGACTCGCGCAGGGTCGCGACCTATCAGCAGGATCAGCGAAACGTCAGCGACATGTATCTGGTAACGACAAACGTCGGCGAACCGCGGCTCGAAGCCTGGAAGTATCCGATCCCCGCCGACAAGGAAGTGATCAAGATCCACCGCGTGATCATCGATGTCGTTTCTGGTGAAACCGTCCGCCTGAAGGTCGCCGCCGATGACCGCCGCGGAACTCTTTGCGATGATATCGCGTGCGGCGGTTCGTTCGACGACAACAACTGGAGTGAGGATTCAACAAAGCTCGCCTTCGTTTCAACCCCGCGCGATCACAAATGGGCGAAGCTCCGGCTGGCCGACGCCGCGACCGGCGATGTCCGCGAAATCCTTCAGGAAACGGTCGCGACGCAGTATGAATTGGCCTCGAAATAGATCACGCGATTCGCTTCGTCGATGCTGACGATCCGCGTTACAACCCAGTTTCCGCTGGTGATCTGATTTTTCAACCCGCCGTTGCCGTCATAAAGATAGAGATGTCCCCAATCGGACTTCTCTGAGTATGCAATCGGTGATCAGCTCGACTGCTTCGAGAGCGCGATCAAAATCGACCCGTTTGATCTTGAGATTGATGTTTCCTTCGGTCTTCGGCAATCCGTTCAAATCAACCAGACTGTTGAGCCTGACAACGATCCTTGCACCGATTTTGAACAATCCGCGTTTGAACCGAAGATCCAGAATTCTCGCGATCGGGATCGCGCATTCGGCCGCGCCGTCCCCGACAAGCCCGAAATACTTCGACTCGAATTGAAAGACGATCCCGGCCGGCGAGAATTTTGCGATCCCCTCCGCCTTCATGAGACCGCCCTCGGCGGTAAATGGTACTGCAATGAAATTCCTCATTACTTTGCGTATGATTCTAACTGGTCTCGTCTTCCAAATCCATCGTTTCCGCGTCATCATCCGCCGGAAGCGGCGCGCCGAGAAACACCAGCCAAACAAATCCGATCAACGCGGCGACGGTCGACGCCAGCAGGATCGCCATTTTTGATCCGTTGATTTCGACCGGATTTCCGGCAAACGCAAGATTCGTGATGAAGATCGACATCGTAAAGCCGATCCCGCCGAGCAATCCGGCGCCGATAATGTGATTGCGGCCGAGGTCGAGCGGGAGCTTTGCGATCCCAAACATTACCGCGGCAACGGTCAGAATCACGATCCCGACCGGTTTGCCGAATACGAGTCCGGCGATGATCCCGATCTCGTTCGATCCGGCAAGCGATTGAATCGCGCCCCCGCCAAGGACGATCCCGGTATTGGCAAGCGCGAAGATCGGCAAAATTATGAACGCAACCGGCTTCTGCAGAAAATGCTCCAACCGGTGCGACGGCGATTGAGCGTCATCCTCTTTTGCAGAAAACGGAACCGTGAACGCGAGCAACACGCCCGCGATCGTCGCATGAACGCCCGATTTGAGCATCAGAAACCACATCAGCAGGCCGCCGACAAGATACGGAATCAGACTCTGAATCTTGAACAGCCGGTTCAGCGCAAAGAGCACGACCCAAACCGCGAGCGATGCCGCGAGATACGCGAGTGAAAGATTGCCGGTATAAAAAACCGCGATGACGATGATCGCCGCCAGATCGTCGATCACCGCCAATGCCGCAAGAAATACCTTGAGCGATGCCGGAACACGACTTCCGACGAGTGCCAGAACGCCGAGCGCGAACGCGATGTCGGTCGCCATCGGAATCCCGACACCTGCCTGCGACGGCGTTCCGTAATTCAGAGAAAAATGAATCAGTGCCGGAACCGCGATTCCGCCGAGTGCCGCAAAGATCGGGAGCAGCGCGGTTTTGAGATTCGAAAGCTCGCCGTTGATCATCTCGCGCTCAAGCTCAAGCCCGATCAGCAAGAAAAAGATCGCCATCAACAGGTCGTTGATCCAGAGTTCGACCGATAACCCGCCGATATCGAGGTGCCAAAAACCAAGATATTTTTGGCCGATCGGCGAGTTTGCAAGAATCAGCGATACGATCGTACAGATGATCATGATCACTCCGCTCGCCTTTTCGGATTCGAAAAATTCAACGAACGTTCGTGTCAATCGTCTTTGTCTTACTTCCCTCATAATGAATCTGATCTGTTCCCCGATCTAAGGAAGAGTGCTGTAGAGATAGATCAAGTATCCCGCAAACAGGGCGCCTCCTTCAATCCGGTCAAGTTCGAAATTCCGGCCGAGAAGTACGTTCAGAACGACTGCGCTCCCAAGCATGACGCCAAGATCGAGGGTGCGGATGCCCTCGAGCGGAACCGGATGGATGATCGCGGTGATGCCAAGAACGGCGAGAATGTTCAAAACGTTCGACCCGATGGCGTTGCCGAGCGCGACATCGGACTCGCCCTTCTTGGACGCAAGAACTGAGGTCGCCAGTTCGGGCAAACTGGTACCGATCGCAACGATCGTCAGACCGATGACGGCCTCGCTGATCGC
>JBGASE010000100.1:0-12419 GCA_044229875.1 Pyrinomonadaceae bacterium
GAGTTGAGATGCTGCGGCTCAGCCGTTGTCGGCCGTACGCCGACCATCCAGCAAAGTCGACCGCGACGAAGTCCGCCGCGCCCGACAAACTGTGAGTCAGACCAGTCAACACCGTCGCCGTCATCATGAAAGCTCCAATCGGAATACCTTTCGCGGGCGATCTTACGGAGCACCTTGGGAACGACATCGTCGGAGACGCCGGAAACAGCCTCGACCAGTGCATTGTTTAGATCATCGGTGACGCTGACTTTCAGGCTGTACCGAAGCTCGCGGCCATCATCGGCCTTGCGTTGGATCTGTTCCGGAAGAACCTGGACGAATTTCTCAAGAAGATCTTCGACCGCCTTGACGCTGGCCGATGGATTCGATTCGTCATAGATGAGCATCGCCGCCGCGATCTCGCTACCGGTCGTGCCGTTTCCGTCGAGCGACAAGAGCATCAGGCCTTTCAGGATCAATTTCGCCTGCAGCCGCTGCATCACCGGAATCTGGCTGACAACATCGGCATTAAGCCGATCATATGCATCAAACGCGCCGACAAGTTCATCTACTTTGCGCAAATCCGATTCGGCGCTGTCGAACACTTCATCGAGCGCGATCAGCGAGTTTGCAGGCCGTCCAAGAACCCGATTGCCGGCCTCTGACGCAAAACCGAGCAACGCAAATTCGGGGGCGTAAAAGCGGATGTACGGCGCGACCTCAAGGATGATCGGGTGCAACGGATAGAGCGAACTGAAGCGTTGCTCGCTCCAGCGAAAGCTCGGAAGGATATCGCGAAAATACTCGTAAATATCGTGGATCAGCGGCTGCGTCTGCCGCGATTTCGGAAATACGTGGGTGTCGACAATCCGATAGAGATGTTCCTGATCGAGATAATCGATCGCGAACGACCGCGAGATTGCAAGGTTGACGCCGTCGGCCCCGGCGATATCGTCGTCAAGGGCGACGCCGACAAACATGTTAAGCGTCTTCGAATGCGCCGCGATCGCACCGAGCAGATCGCCGTCGTTTCGCGAAACGCGGGATGTCCGTTCGAGTGCCGTATCGACGATCAGCACAAACGGCATTTCGCCCGCACGCACTGACGCGTCCACCAACAAATCGTAAATGTCGGATTTTAGTATCGCCGCTGGAACCGAAAACGCGGTCGCGATCGCGTCTTGGATCTCTTCGATCAACGATCCGTGTGTTCCGCGTTTGACGAACGCAACCGGATACCGGCGACGCTTCAGGCGCTGCGTGCTGACCGAAACATGCTGATCGGAAATCCGAGAGCGAAGCTCCGGCTGGGCGAGGATCGCGCCGAAAGTTGCGAGGAAGTGACTCTTGCCAACGCCACGATATCCGGCGAGTGCCAACGAATGACCGCTTTCCGGCTGCACGTCGGAGACACGATCGAGCCATTTGGACATCATGTCCGAGGTCGTATCGGTAAATTGGTATGCGTTGAGAGTTTCGGTCGGGTCTTTTGAGAAGTCCTGAAGGCTTTTGAAATTCCTGACCTCGACAAGATCCTTAACCTTTTCGTTGATCCGTTTCATTACTGTTGTTGCGAGCCGGCGCGGTCGGAAAAATTGAAGCGGGGGCCGACGAACAGATCGGCACTCTTACTCTAGCAGGATTTTCCGGAGAATAAAACAGTTTTAACAATTTCGATGATATTTTTTTTCGTTCAGCGGCGGTGATTGCCAACTATCCAAACCGGTGGCGCATCAAATCGACATTGATTTCCGACCCAAGGAGACGTTAAGATTTCGAGAATCGCATCGAAGGAGTCATGAAAATGCAACGTACGTTACGCCGAAAACTGCAGACATTGTTTGTGCTGTTTACCTTTCTTTTCACCGCCGTCGCATATGTACCGCTGACAGTCAGTGCGCAGGTCACCGACGAAAAAACGAAAGACGACAAAAAGGAAAAGAAAACGGCCCCGACTGACGGTAAGAAGCCGTTGTCGGCGAGCGAGAATCCGGATCTTATCGGCAAACGCAACATCAACGGAGGCGCTGACAAACTTTGGGGTTGGCTCGGCGGGTCGCAGGAAAAGGAAGTGCAGATCGGCCGTCAGCTTTCGCTTGAGGTCGAACAATCGGCGAAGATGATCGAAGACGAAATGGTGACCGAATACATCAATCGCGTCGGCCAGAACATCGTCCTTCATTCCGATGCGAAGATTCCATTTACGATCAAGGTTATCGATAGTGACGAAGTCAACGCGTTTGCGCTCCCGGGCGGATTTTTCTTCGTCAATAAGGGATTGATCCTGGCGGCAGACAACGAGTCCGAACTGGCGGGCGTGATGGCCCACGAGATCGCACATGTTGCGGCGCGGCACGCGATGGAAAATGCGGGTAAAGGACAGTTTATCGGATACGGAATTCTCGCCGGCATCATTTTCACCGGCGGAATTGCGGGGTCGATCCTCCAGAATACGGCAGGTATCGCCCAAGCTCTTGCGTTTTTCAAATTCAGCCGCGGAGCGGAAGAGGAAGCAGACAAACTTGGCGTCCAGTATCTCTATGCGGCAGGTTACGATCCCAGCGGCATGGCGACGATGTTCGAGAAACTTGCTTCGCAAAACCGGAAGAAGGCGAGCACGCTCTCCAAGCTCTTTGCGACTCATCCTCAGTCGATCGAACGGCGCGATGCCAGTTTGGCGCTCGTCTCGAGGTTCCCGGAAAAAGAGGAATACATCATAAGTACGTCTGAATTCCAACGGGTCAAGGCGCACCTGCTCAGGCTTTCAAACGTCAAAGCGGGCGTCAGCGTCGATGTCGACGATACTGAAGTCAACAAACCGACGCTCAAGCGCCGTCAGCCGGAAGCCGATCAGACGAACAAACCGTCGGAAACGACCGAAAAGCCGGATGGACCGCCGCAACTGAAGAAACGCTCGGAGCCGACACCGACCCCGACACCCGAAAGCTGAGCCGATTTTGGGTTTTCGTTAGAGTAACGCCTTCAGGCGTGAGGCGGTCCGATTTTAGATTTCGGATTTTGGATTTTGGATTTCCTTAAAGTAACGCCTTCAGGCGTGAGGCGGTCCGATTTTAGATTTTAGATTTTGGATTTTGGATTTTCGTTAGAGTTGCCTTCAGGCGTGAGGCGGTCCGATTTTGGATTTTCGTTAGAGTTACGCCTTCAGGCGTGAACCCGTCCGATTTTGGGGTTCTTGAATCTTGATTCTTGAATCCCGATTTTGATTCTTGAATCCCGATTTTGGGGTTCTTGAATCTTGATTCTTGAATCCCGATTTCGATTCTTGAATCTTGATTTTTGATTCCTGAATCTTGAAGGCCTATCCAAGAAGCGCGCCCTTAATTCCGAGTTCGAGCGAGTAAACCTCGCGATTTGTCGCGATCAGCATTTTTCCGGCCCGATCAAAGCAAAGGCCGACCACGTTGTTTCCGGCCACGATGAGCTCGGCGTCTTCCCCGCCCGGCGATATTTTGACAATACCGCGCGCGCCCCGAAAACAGGCGGCGACGTAAAGATTGCCGTCAACGTCAAACGCCAATCCTTGTGGCCGTCCGAGCCCCTTAAAGTACTTTGTTTCGAAACCCGCCCGATCGACTGCGAAGACGGCGTCAAAACTCGATAGTCCGGGCGATGTCACATACAGCCGGTCATCAGGTCCGAACGCCATATGAAAGGCGGCTACCGACGGTTCAAGATTCGCAAACACCTCTGCACCGCCGAAATCCGAAATCCGGTGAATGATGCCCGCGCGGTCGCCGACATACATCACGCCTTCCCGATCAAATGCGATTCCCGTCGCGATTCCGAGATTTGACGCGAAAGTTGTCGCAAACTCATCCCGCTCGACGCGGCACACTACGCCGTCGGCACGATTCGTAACAAACAGACCGCCGCTTCGGTCAAACGCGATGCCGGTCGGATTCAAAACGCTCGCCGCAATGTCCGAAACAAAACCGTCCGCATCGACCCTGAAAAGAGTTACATCCATTTGCTGACCGCGCGATCCTGATCGCGTCACGATCAATGATCCGTCAGCCGGATCGATCGCCGGGTTCGCAACGATATGCATGTCGTCGACAACTTTACGGCCGACGCGGACGAAATAGGCTTCCGAGCGGTCGCCGCCGCATTCAAGCCGGACTGCAACTTCTTCTGATTCAAGACCGTCAGGTACTTCGACGACGACTATTCTTGACGACGCAACAAGAATCCGGGCTTCCGAATCATCGAAAAAGACCGCATGCGGCTGATCCTGCCCCACGCGGAAACCATCGCAAGCTATCAAAAGCTCCGCCGACGGGATCGCGTACTTCGGCGTTATCGAAAGAATTTCTCCGGCACTGTTCATGATTATCTGGTCTCCGAGAATCGTATCGCTTCCGAATGCTAAAGACAAACTTTCAAAGCAGGTGAATTTTGCGTTCTTTGAACACGTGGGCTAAACTCTTCAAAAACAACGTTTGAGAGGAGATTTTTTGATGAAGAAACTTAAGATTGCAATTGCATTTACAGCCGCCGCGCTGTTCATTGCGGCCTGCGGAAGCAACACCGCACCGACGACTTCAAATAATTCGACGGCTGCATCGAATACCGCAAAGACGACGCCCGCAAATACGGCGCCGGTCAATGCTGCGACGCCCGACGAACTTGCGGCCGTCAGAAAGATCTACACCGAAAAATGTGTCGGCTGCCATAAAGAAAACGGAACCGGCGGCGAAAAAGAGATCGACGGCGTCAAGATCAAGGTTCCCGATTTTACGACCGACAAGATGAAGGGCGAACCTGATCAGGAGTTTATCGACGCGATCACGAACGGCTACAAGGAAGACGGAATGCCGGCGTTCAAAGGCAAGATCTCGGATCAGGAGATCAAGGACCTCGTCAAATTGATCCGCAAAGACTTCCAGAAGAAATAGCTTTCGCAGGCTTCACGCCGGAGACAAATAATGTTTTCGAAATTGCATCCGTCGCAACGACGAATTACAATTTCGTTTGCGTGCACCTGTAGCTCAGCTGGATAGAGTATCTGGCTTCGAACCAGAGGGTCGCAGGTTCGAATCCTGCCGGGTGTACCATTCAGAATCAACAACTTACGGCAACCTTCGTGGTTGCCGTTTTGCTTGTCCGGTTTTTTGTCCGGTTTTTTTTCCGGCGAAACCTCGAGCTTTGGCCGGATCGCTACGGCGCCCCCGCATGAAGAATCAATAGAAAGGCATCGTGCTCCAATTCCCGCAGCGCGACCGGAACAGGCAACCGTGCAGAAAGGAGCAGATCTTCACCTTCGGCCGCGAGGGCCGGCTTCACGATGCGGACCGTATTCGATACGCCGGACCCGATCGCCACGATCGCCGTCGTGACCGACGATCGCCTGCTTTGCCGGCCGCCCTGCAACGGGCGGCCTTGTACATCGTCCCGCTGCCTGACGGCCGCCCTGTCTCCCGAAGGAGCGAAGGCGAGTCCTTCCTGAACAGGATCGACTCGTCGAGGGCGATCGTGACCGCGCGACGATCGCCGAACCGGCCTCGCCCGCCGCTTGATGTTGGCCCAAAAAACAGAAAGGCCCCGGCGCTCTCCCGATCGCCGGGGCTGTCGCTTCGCCGGCTCGAGGAATGCGGCGGAGCGGACCTTGAAAATCTTCGGGGCGGCGCGATGCCGCCCCCGGCCGCGCGGTGGACAGAGACGAAAAGACCGCCGCCGATGCCAAACCTAAGCCGGTGCTGCCGCCGCCGTGAACGTTAATCGCCGAAGATGGCGCAGACCTGGCTGTTCAATTTGCACTCGGTATGCCAACACTCGCCGGCCGCCTGACGTTGGCCAGAAATAAAGGAAGGCACCGGACTCAGGACCGGCGCCCTTCCTTTTTCAGCGTCCGCACACGGAGAACGGGCGCTGAACACTATGCCGCTGCGGTAATCAGGCCGCAGATCGGGCCGGCCTCGGTCGTGCTGCCGACGCCGTGAATATTGATAGCAAAACGGCTGGTCGCTCTCAGCAGCAACGCGTCCTTTCTGAACAGGATCGACTCGTCGAGGGCGATCGTGACCGCGCGGCGATCGCCGAACCGGGCCCCGAGCGAGAGATCGCCGAAAATCGCGCAGACCTGGCTGTTCGCCTCGGTCGAGGGCATCACCTTCGTGAAAACCACGGGATAGCCGAGGAAGCGGCGGTTACGCGCGTCTTCAATTTCCGTCGCGGTCGGGCTTCCCGAAAGCAGAAGCTTGACCATGACATTGAAATAAAAGCGCCTGGACACGAACCAGTTTACGTTGCCGGTGTCCGCGTAGTCCGGCAGCCGGCCGACGACGCCCTGAAAATCAGTCAGCGTAAGTTCGCTGTAGGCATTTCCCGATCCGACCTGAAGACCGGCAATGTTCGCCGGCGTCGGATCGACCGACTTGAGCTTTTCCCGGATGCCGACAAGCCCGCCGAAGGTCGAGGTCGCGTCGCCGTTGAACCCGCACTGGTCCTCCTTCTTGGCGAAAGCACGGGCTGCCGCCGTTGCCACCGTATCGGCAATGCTGATAGCCGCGTCCTCGCTTATTTCGGAACTGAGGGGCACGAGCACCATATGCTTGTGGGCGGTAAGGCCGATCATCCCGAATTCGAGGTCCTGATCGGCGCCCTCTTCAAGCTCGCCGACGAACTGCGATTCGAGCTCGCCGTCGATCACCGGATCGGTCCGCCGGTCGCTGGTCATCGGAACGTTCTTCGAGTACTGCCGGAAAATGCCGTATTTTTCGACCAGGTCGATGATGTCGTTGCCGAACTGCTCGGGCACGAGGAAGCCGCCTTTCTCGTTCAGCCCCGCGTTCTGCGAACGTCTCAGGATCAGGCCGCGCTCCTCGCACCATTGCCGGGCCGAGCGGTTCCCGAACGGACCGCCGAGCAGCCACTGGCCGAAACCGTGGGCACGCTCGGCCGCGCGGTCGCCCGTAAACCCCTGGAGCCTGACGCGCGGAACGGAACGGGCGTATTCGGTGATGCCGCCGTAGATCGCGGCCACGTCGGCCGGATCGGCCGCCGGAAGCACCGCGGTATCCGGCCTCGCCGCGCGGACCACGGCCCGCATGCCATCGACCGAGGGCGTTTCCCCGCGGCGGACGCACGTCTTCAGATAGCGGTCGATCACGACCTCGTCATTGCCGCCCAGGATCTTGGCCCATGCGCGGACTTCTTCGGCTGCCGCGACCGCCGGCGAAACATTGGTGTTTTCTTCTTGCATTCTTCCTTCCTTATTGAGTTGAATTTTCCTTCCGACCCCGACTGAGGTATCCGCCGGGACACTTACGATGGAGATCTCATACGGCGTCCAATCGTCCGAACGGAAGACCGGGACGCCGTCGGGATCATTCCGTTCGAGATGCAGTTCGTGGATCATCACCCCGACGCTGACGTTGCGTCTTATCCCGTCGATCACGTCCTGAAAAACTTCTTCGGCCCGCGCCGATCGGGAGAACCGAATCGTCGCCCGGGCGACCGGGCCGTCGATCGTGAACCCGTCAACCACGCCTATTTGATCGTGCCAGTTGTGTTCGAGGAGAACTGCGGCACCGGCCCGCAACCGGTCCGACCGCATCGCCGCCGGCGTGATCGTGAGGATCAGGCGGCCGAAGTCGTGGTCGATCGGCAATTCCGACGCGAAGGCGACGCCGACCGTCCTGTTTTGCTCGTCAATCTGCCGTCGTTCGACCAAGACCGTCCGCCGAATCGGCTCGCTCTTGAGGCGCCTTAACAGCGCTTTTGAATCCATTACCATACAGTTCGCGATTCTAAAGCAGCCGAAAAAAGGTTTTTGCACGCGCAAAAAACCCTTCGGGCAGTTTTTTCGTATCTTCGTTTATTTCGTAGGAACATGCCGCCCGCGCCCGATACGCTTATTCCGCTTTGCGTAACGGCAAGGTTTCCGCTTTGTCCGTCAGCTCGAACCAACGGCTGGGCCGGCCGCCGCGACCGCCGCACGTCGGCACGGATCGTTCCGCGACGTAGCCGTCTTCGATCAGTTCCGCGAGCATCGTGCAGACTTCGCGGCGACTGAACCCGAGCTCATCGACAAAATCCGACGATCGCCGGCAGCCGTCCGCAATCGCCCGCAGGATCAGGATCTTCTGCTGGCCCCGCGTTCGCGCGTAGCTGTTCTTCAGTCTCGTGGCCATCGCACGAAGCCATTGCCGGCCCGGCTCGCCCGGCGGAAACTGCATCGACCGCCGTTCAAGTTCCCGTGCGGTTTCTAGCGCCAATGTCCGAAGATCCCTCATGTTTCTCGGTCGCCGCACGCCGGCGAAAGGGCCGTTTCAAGCCGGGCGGCGGCCGTGAGCCGGAGCCGGGCTTTGTTGATGAAATGCTCGCGGAATTTTGCGTTCCTGACATTGTGCGGTCGCGCGTACCTCGTACTTTCTGACGGCCCAGGAGGGACCCGAAAAATGTCCGAACACGATCGCAGACCGAACGAAGCAAACGAAACAAGCCCGGCTCAATCTCACCGTCCGCGCGACGCCGCCCCTTCGACCGCATCGGCCGGCGGTTAGTTCAGGTCCATCTTCGACCAGTCGAAGCCGCCCATCCCGTCCGGCCCGAACACGGACCGCCGCGGCTCGGGCCGATCCGGAAGGCCGGCCTTCGCCCTCAGGTCGTTCTCGATCTTGTCGGCAACGCCCTTTATCATCGAATCGACGATCTCCAGCAGCCGCCCGGAGTCCGCGCCGTTCTGCTCAAGGAACCCGATCAGCATGAAGTTCGTGACGCATTGCGCCGCCCTGATCTCCGCGAATTGTTCAATCATCTGTTCGTTTATCTTTTCGTTTGTCATTCCAGGTCTCCTTAAGTTTTAAGTTCTGCTTCGTCAGGCGCCGCCCCGATTGTCAGCGTCCGCTGCGTTTTGTCTAGTCCGATAGCCCCATCGCGTCGCGGATCGCGCGGCCCAAAACGAGCGGATCCCGGACGGCCGCCTCGGCCTCGGCCGCGGTCAGGCCGCCGTCAAACGTCATGATCGCGATCCGCTCCTCGAGGATGTCATTAACGGCGGCCCGAAGATTGGGGTCCGTGCGGATGCAATCCCAGGCGGCTGCATAACGGGACGCCGCCCCGGACGGCCACCCGAAATTTTCGGGATGGATCTCTAATTCGGCACTGCCAATAACTGCGAAAAGTCCGCTTGAATCACTCTCGACGATTTTCCGCAATACTGAATCAGCACCCGTCCGGGATTTTTCGGAATCAACCGATGATCCGAAGTTTTCCGGCACTATCTCTTTTTCGGCACTGTCAATAACTGCGAAAAGTCCGCTTGACTGACTTTTGACAGGTTTTAGCAGTGGCGAATTAGAGATCGGTTCCGTTTTTTCTGATGCGCCGGCGACGATCGCCCGGAGCCGTTCACGCAGCGTCATCGATAGCCTCCGGCTGGATCAGCGGATTGATCTCGAACGCGACCGTCGGCCGGCCGAACGTCGTCGGCTGCGGGCGCAAATACCCGTATTCGACGAGCAGTTGCAGGACGTCGCCTACCGTCTCGCGGTCTCGCAGGCCGGCCCATTGTTTACGCGCGACTTGGTGGCGCGTGAAACCGGATGCGAGTTCGCCGGCCCGAATCTTGCCGACGAGCGCGGCGGCGAGCGCAAAGATACGATTCTCGCCGAGGCCAAAGACCCGCCTGGCATGCGTCCGCAAATAGTCGGAAAAGAGCAACCCTTGCGCTGCGGTCCCGGTCGAGATCTCAAACCGGTCCGCCCGGGCGCCGTGTTCGAGCACATGAAAAATCAGGCAGATCGCAAACGCGGATTTGGGGAATTTAAGCAAGTAGGCGGCCCAAGGCTCATCGGATACCTCGAATCTCCCGGCCTCGGCCTCGAGGTCCTCGCGCCATTCATCGGCTAACATTTGAGCCTCAGCGTCGAACGTCACAGCCGCGAAGCGATCGCCGTTCTCGCCGACGATCGCCCCTTTGAACTCAACGCCAGCGATCTCGCGGAACATTCGCTGCGCCTGTTCCAGGCCGTGACGCGCCTGGTCGAAATCCGCGCCGACCGGCTTCCGCCGGTCCGGTGCGTCCGGATATGCGAACAGAAAACGCTGTAGCAGGCCGTCGGCATTATCTGTCGAATAAGCCTCGGCCACGTATCTTTCAAGCTTTGAGGGTTGAATTCCTCCGAGGATCGACAGAGTGCCGGAGCGCAAAAAAATGTCCCGGCCATCCACACGCGCCATTTCGTAAGTAACAGCTCCGGGATGAAGTTCCAAAAAAAGAGCTCGGGCGGATCGGTCGTAGTCGGCCTCGAGCGCCCGCAGCCAGCCGGCGAGCTCGTCACGCGATAGCACCAGACCGGTGTTGCTTTCGGCCAGGATCTGAACGAGTTTCGGGGCCGTCACGTCGTTTATCTCAAAGCGCCGGTAAACCGGCCGCGCCGGCTGCTCGAGAAGCGCCATGCGCGTCTTAAAGGCCTCCGCATCTTTCGCCTCTTTCAGCGCTCGCGCAGATTCTCGTTCATAGAACTTCTGCGCGAGATCGAAACTTGCCATCGCACGGTCGAAGGCCTCTTTCGCCTCGCTTTTAAGCGTTAAGATCGGCTTGCGCGCCTCATCCAGAGCCGGCGTTTTTCTTGAACTCGGCAGCCCGACGATCCCGGCGTACAGGTTTGGAACGACGAACCAATTCGACGCGGCAATCGGCCGGAGCCGCAGCCTGCCGCCGATGATGCTGCCAAACAGCACGATCGCCGCGAGCGCGAGAAAATCGACCGGGCAGCCGATCGCCCGCGCGGCCGGGACGATCCAATGTCGGAGCACGCCGGGCAGCACTTCCGGATCGAGGTCCTCGACCGGGCGGAGGACGTTGTCGAGCTTCCGCGGTACGGGCCATGTAGGCTCAAGTTCGCCGGCGGCGCCGTTTGTTTCAATCGCTTCCAAAAGTTTCTCCATTTATGCCCCCCTCGCTGCGAGCCGAAACGGCCGCCGGTCGTCCGGATGGCGGAATACCATCAGGCTTGTAAGAAACGGGCCGACCCGAACCGGCATGAAAAAGCCGACTCGGGCGAGCCGCGCGTCGATGTCGATGCGAAGGCCACCGGCGCCGTCCGACCGGAAGATTCCGACGGCGGCAAGTTCGGTCAGCGAAAAGGATCGCTGAAGTGCCTCGCTGATGCATGCGTTGAGGAGCGGCCCGGGGATTCGGACAATGCGATTATGAACGATGAGAACATCGGAGCCGGTCGCGCGACGCAGCCTTGAACTCAATCTCGCCGGAACGTCGCGAATGACGGCCGCACCCGGCGACATGGCCAGGTCATCGATGATGGCCGCTTCCAGTTTCAGAAGATCGGCGGGCGTCCAACCTTCGCACAGCAGGATGGCCGCCGCCGCCCGATGAAGAATTGTGTTTAGCACGGAGCCGCCGATCTCAAGTCGCCGATTCTCGAGATAGAGCAAAAGCGCGTCGAGGATTTCGGACGTTTTTTCGATTGACGACGAACGCCTTGGCTCGATAAAATTTAATCCGTTTAGGTGAGATTTCGGGCCCGGGCCGTTCGCAGCGGTTGGGGCCGTTTTTGTTAAGATCATCACCGGTTTGCCTCCACCGCGTTCTGCCGGCAGCCGTTCAAAAACTGTTCGAGATCGGCGAGGTCGAACAGGACCTTGCCGCGGATCGAATAGTTCGCGATCTTTCGAGTTTTTCGCAGCCTCCACAAAGTCGTCAGCGAAATTCCGAGATGCTCCGCGGCCTGCTCCGCGGTCAGCCATTTTCTTTGAAATTTGGTTTCCATAATTAGCCTCCGATTGCCATCCTACTCACAGACCGCGCTATTTATTTCAGAGGGGTGCAAAAACCGAAAAGGCGGGAAATGTCGCGCTAACACTAGCAAACACAGGATTTACGGGAACGGCTCTGAAGGCGCGGCCCAAGTTGGGATTTTGTCCGGTCTTGAAACGTAACTTGCAGAAATGAAAGGGGTTAGAAGTGTCCGAGCGGAAAGTCTATTTTTTACCCCAAAAAAATAATGACGGCAAAACAAAAAGCCCGGCAAAGCCCGGGCGCAGTGTTCGAAATGTCTGAATCTTCAATCGGAAAGCACCAAATCGGCAAATCGGTCGGCCTCGAGTTCGTTTGCCTCCGACTCCTGATCGAAGCGATCCGTCTCAGCGATAAACCTGTTCAGCGTATGCACTCCCGGCTCGTCCAAATGACCGAGCAGAACGTGGCCTAGTTCGTGAAATGCGGTCCTGACGTTGAACTCGCCGCCTATGAATAGCGACTTGACCAGGATGCAAAAACGGCCCTCGATTCGAAATGCAAGGCCGTCAACGGGCAACGAGGCCGCAATCACGTCCAGTTTGGGGATCCAGCCGGGCTCGGGAACCATAACATTCATTTCCGTGCAGATCCGCCGAAAGTCCTCGGCACCCGGCCGGCCCTTGATCCGGGACCGCACGCCCGCGGCGGCAATATT
>JBGASE010000283.1:0-2706 GCA_044229875.1 Pyrinomonadaceae bacterium
GGATCTCAAACGGAAAATTCGCCGCCGCGTAGGCGTTTTCTTTTTCGACGGACGCATTGAGCCAATTGTCGGTGGCGCGATATGCGGTCAGATACCGAAGAAGAAATGTCTCGGACCTAAAACCGCCGTCGTCGATGATCTCAATCGATCGTTTAATCGACGCCTTTTCATTGACATGGAGTTGTTCGGCCGAACCGATCAGCGACAGGTAGAAACCGAACAACGTGAACGCGATCATGAACACGCAGACCGCCGCGCGGCGAACAACAACGATCGCGAACGATGGCTTTCGGGGAGTCCGCTCATGAATATCGAACGTCGAAACCTCAAGCAGATCGCGTCGGCAGCGCGCACATTCGGCGGCCGCGGCGAAGTTCACAAGTTTGCAGTCTGGACAACACTTCTTCATTGGGGAAGGACCGGGAAATCGACCGTTTGCGCAACAATCCCAACACTTTAAAAAGACTTAATAACATCGAGTTCCCGCCTTTTTTTTGACGCGACAACCGGCACGACTGCTTCTGGCATCAAACCCGTTTGCATAATACTTTCAATAAATTTAAGATTTTCGTTTGAATCAACAAACAAGGAACAGTATGAAACGAATCAGTTCGGCAATTATCGCGGTATTATTCCTCTTTTCGATTTCGACCCTGGCACAGGAAACTGAACTCAAGGTAGTCGATGAGGTCATTGCGCAGGTCAACGACGGCGTGATCACGCTGTCGCGCGTGAAGCGCGACCTCAAATTCCGTGTTGAAACGCTGGTTGAACAGGGCAAACCACGAGCCGATGCTGAGGCCGAGGTGAAGAGCAAAGAGGGCGAATACATCGCGCGGATCATTGAAGAAGAGCTTTTGCTGCAGAAAGGCAAAGAGCTTGGAATCGACGCCGATGTCGATTCGGAGGTCAATCGGCGGTTCCTCGAGATTATGCGCGCGCAGAACCTGAAAACGCTTGATGCGCTTTATAAAGCAATGTCGGATCAAGGGCTCGACCCCGCCGATGTTCGTGAAAACTGGCGACGTCAGTACATGATGGAATACGTCGTCAATCGCGAGGTATTCGGCAAAACGCTTTGGGGCTGGAACGGCAAAGAGGTGAAGGCGTATTACGAGAAAAACAAGGCGCGCTTTCTCAAACCTGAGGTCATCACGCTCTCAGAAGTTTTCCTCAGTTTTGCCGGGCGTGACGAGGCCGCGGTCCGCGACCGCGCGAAGCAGATCGTGGCAGAACTCAGAAAGGGTGGCGACTTCGCAAAATTCGCGGTTGAGAACTCGGACCGACCTGATGTCAAGGAATCGAACGGATCGGTCGGATCGATCTCGATCCCCGAATTGAAGCGGGTCTGTGAACGATGCGTCGATCCGATCGGCAAGACGGCGAAGGGCAGCATCACGGATCCGATCGAAACGGTCGAAGGAATCGAAATTTTCCGCGTCGACGATCGCATAGAAGCGAGCAAAGAGTCGGTATTCGATGAGCAGGAAGTCCGGCGCGCGATGACGATCGAGGTTTTCGACGTCAAGCGCAAGGAATACCTGACCGAACTGCGGCAGGAGTCATATATCAAGATCAACGACACGTATCGACCGATAGTCAACCCGTTCTTTATCAACGAGACGCTCAAATCCGACGAAAAGAAGGCGACCAAATAAACAAATAGCCTTTGACTGATGAAATTATTTACGATCGACGAAGCCAACCGGCTGATTCCGACATTGCGCCCGAAACTTGAACAGATTCGGGCGCAATATGCTTCTCTCGCGGTCTATCGGGATCGCGCCAAACAGGCCGCGGCCGCGGCCAGCGAATTCGGCGGTGGCGGAATGGAAGGCGGAACCAATTACGTCAATCAACTCTATGAGATCGGCCGGATCGCGAGCGAACTCCACGATCTCGGCATCCAGTTGAAGGATTACTCTCGCGGACTAATTGACTTCCCTAGCTTGCGTGACGGCCGCGTCGTGCTGCTCTGCTGGCAATTGGATGACGACGATGAACTCGAATGGTGGCATGATCTTGAGGCCGGATTTGCCGGCCGGCAACCGCTCTGAGCAGACGTCAGACTTCAGATGTCAGACGTCAGACGGCGGACGTCAGCCGGCAGACTTCAGACGTCAGCCGGCAGATGTCAGATTGCGTCGACCCAAACCAAACGACCGGTCCTACAATACTCATTCGCAGTACAAAAGTCGGACGTCTGACGTCTGTTCTTCCCCTTGACATTCCCACATATTTAGAATTAGAATAATTCTAATGTTGAGGTACTCATTATGACACTGCATAAAACAAAGATTGACATCGCTTCGGCAAAACGTGAAAAGATCGTCGCAATTCTGAATTCGCGGCTGGCGGACGCGGCTGATCTAAAGTCACAGGCAAAACAGGCGCACTGGAACGTGAAGGGAATGAATTTTATCGCCCTGCATGAGTTGTTCGATCAGGTTGCGACCGAGGTCGAAACGCATATCGACGATATCGCGGAGCGTATTACGACTCTCGGCGGAACCGCGCTTGGGACTGTTCGGATGGCATCAGCCGCATCGACGCTCGCCGAATATCCGGCCGAGATCACAGATGGCGCCGATCATGTTGACGCGCTTTCGTCGGCACTTGCCGACTTTGGCAAGAAAGTGCGGGCGGCGATCGATGAAACCGATGAACTCGGCGATGCCGACACCGCCGATCTTTTCACCGGCGTTT
>JBGASE010000003.1:0-51774 GCA_044229875.1 Pyrinomonadaceae bacterium
GGCCAGATTCGCGGAATATAGTGATCGCCCGATGGGTTAAATCATCGGGCGGATACTTTATGGCGCATTTTCAACGGCGGATCATTTTTGCGGCGATTCTTATTCACGTCTTTGTGATGGTCGCAACATCCGAACCTGTCGCGATCCCGACGCCGTCCCCAAGCGCGATTGCATATCAGAAGATCAGTGACTTTGTTTGGGGAAGCAATCAGATCCTGACGCTGCTCCTGCCGGTTGCGGCAATTGTTGCGGCGTCGCGGCTTCGGGTGGCGACGGCGACAAACCGAAAATATCTCACATTTACCCTTGTTGCTGCGATTTTTCTCTTTCTCAGATGGCTGATTCAGATGCCGTTAGAAAGACTTCGGGTAAACGCGCTGAATCAGGCGAAGAATGCTGTCGGCCCGTCATTTGCGGCGTGGTCGGTCGACCGATTTCTTGATTCGCTGCCGACAATAATCGTTTCAATTTTGGTATCGTTGCTGGTTTTCTTGATCATCAACAAAAGTCCGCGAAGATGGTGGCTGTGGACAACGGCGGTCTTTTCGCTTCTCGCGCTCGTTGTTTTGACCGGCGAGCCGCTGACTCAAGAACACCGCCCGATCGGAAATTCGCCGATTGAGATCAAGATTGCCGATCTTGCAATGCGCGCCGGCGTCCCGCCCGATTCGATCTTTCTCGAAAAATGCGAACCGTTCGACTCTTGCGACATCGCTCATGTCTCGGGACTCGGGCCGACACGCGTGATCCTGCTAAACGAGGAGCTGTTGGCGAGATATCCCGAAGATTGGACGATTCAAACAGTCGCGCACGAGGCAAAGCATTTGGTTGCGGACGATAATCTCGTCGGTTGGATCGTGCTGACGCTGATATTTTCGGCGTTTTTCGGGCTAGCGAATCTCGTCTGCCGGAAGTTGATCTTCCGCTTTCCGAAACAACTCGGTCTCACGTCGATCGGTGATCCGCTTGCGTTTCCGCTCATGATACTGGTGCTGAATCTGGTCTATCTGACCGCGCTGCCGCCGATCAATCTTTTCCGCCAGCACGTCGAATTCGAAGCCGACCGCTTTGCATTGGAGCTGACGCACAAAAACCGGGCCTTTGCCGAAATGGTTTCCGGTTGGACGACCGAATCGAAAACCCGTGTGCCGAGCCCGAGCCGGTTTTTCATGCTGTTTCGCAGTTCTCACCCGTCGGACGCCGAACGTATCGCCTTCGCAAACGAGGACCAATCGAAGAACAAGTGATGGAGTTCGGGACAACAGCCATCGTAAATTGGGGGCAAAGAACAACAGCCATCGTAGATGGCGTGAAGCGTGTAGCCCATAGCGCCAGCTATGGGAAATAGACGGGCCTCGATGTACCAAGCTATCGGAGATAGCGACAGGGAATCGATCTGTCGCCCGCCAACGCGGGCTCAAAAACGTCTCCGACGAATTGTCCACAGGCTTGCGCCTGTGGCTACATGCTCACACTCGCTACGCGAGTTCTTTGCAGATCTTCGAAGCATCGTCGACGTGAAGCCATTGTAGGAGGCGTAAAGCATGCCGATTGGGGGCAAAGAACAACAGCCATCGTAGATGGCGTGAAGCATGTAGCCCATAGCGCCAGCTATGGGAAATAGACGGGCCTCGATGTACCGAGCTATCGGAGATAGCGACAGGGAATCGATCTGTCGCCCGCCAACGCGGGCTCAAAAACGTCTCCGACGAATTGTCCAGAGGCTTGCGCCTGTGGCTACATGCTCACACTCGCTACGCGGGTATTCGGCCAATCGTCAAGACAAAAATGGCAAGCGACAACAAAAGATTTATGGTTCCGTGATTCCGGCGGCGGTGAAGATTATCGGCGCCGGGCGAAGATCTCGGACATTTTCTCTTGTTGACTAACGCCCCATTCGGCGAATTTGTCGAGAATCGGCGTCAGACTTCTGCCGAATTCAGTCAGTGAATACTCAACTTTAGGCGGAACCTCGGTGTAAATCTTCCGATTGACAAGGTTCACGCTTTCGAGTTCACGAAGCTGCGTGGTCAGCATCTTTTCAGTGATGTTGCCCAACGCGTTTCGCAGCTCTCCGAACCGAAGCGTCTTTTCGTTGTATAGCTTCCACAAAATCCGGCCTTTCCATTTGCCGGAAAGCAGTTCGATTCCCGTTTCGACCGGGCAAAACGAAATATTCTCGTCTTTACAATATTTGTTCATACTAACTATTTGGATAGTATCATTACATTTTGCATATACTAACTCGAATCGATTGTTAAATTCAAATAGTTCGGGGGCTAACGGAATGAGTACACGGGATGTAAATGTTGTAAATGCAAATATTAAGAAGCGGATCGCGATTGTCATCTCAAATCCGGCGGTTTCGTCAACGACCGGTTGGAATGTCGGGTTTTGGTGGTCGGAATTGACTCACCCATATTTTGAATTCACCGAGAAGGGCTACGAGGTCGAGATCTTTTCCCCGAATGGAGGAAAGTGCGAGCCGGATGCGATGAGTGATCCGCGCGATCAAAGTGGCTATTCCGCCGGCGACCTGATTTCAATGGGGTTCATTCATAGTCCGACACTTGCGGCGCTTGTCGAAAACACAAAAAAGGTCAACGAGATTGAGGTCACGAAGTTTGATGCGATCGTCGTCGCCGGCGGACAGTCGCCGATGTTCACGTTCGAAAATGCGACCGATCTGAAACTCAAATTCGTCGAATTCTACGAAAAAGGGAAAATTGCGTCGGCACTGTGCCACGGCGTTGCAATTCTCAACTTTGCCAAACTGAGTAATGGCGAATATCTCGCGAAAGGGAAAACGGTGACGGGTTTTGCAAACGTTGAAGAAGACTTTGCGGATGAAGCCGTGTGGAATTACGGAATGCTGGAGCGCGGAAAGAGAATCATGCCGTGGCGGGTTGAAGACAAGCTGAAGGCGATCGGGGCGAATTACGTTCAGGCCGGAATGTGGCGGGGCTTTGCAATTCGTGACGGAAATCTGATTACCGGGCAGCAGAATTTTTCGGGTGCGGAAACCGCGAGGCTGGTAATTGCTGCATTGGGAGAATAAGAGATGAAAATCGCAATCATTGGCGCTGGAAATGTCGGAAGAACACTCGGGCGACGCTTCGCCGAAATCGGAAACGAGGTCTTTTACGGAGTCAGAAATGTGTCGGATCACAATGCCGCGGATTACGGCGGAATACTGGGATCGAATGCCGAAGCATGCCGCGAGGCGGAGATCGTGATATTGTCCGTGCCGTTTCCAGCCGTCGCGGAAGCGGTCGGTTCCTGCGGCGACCTTTCTGGAAAGATCGTCGTCGACGCGACCAACCCGCTTGGGATGACCGGCAGCGGCTTGATCCTGACGCTTGGATTTGAAACTTCCGGAGGCGAAAAACTGCAGACGATGATCCCTCAGGCAAAAGTTGTCAAGTGCTTTAATCAGACCGGCTTTAACATCATGGCAAACCCTCGGAACTCAATCATGTTCGCGTGCGGAAACGACAAGGAAGCCACGACAAAAGTCGCAAATCTGGCTTCCGCGATCGGGTTTGACGCGCTCAACATCGGCGACTTATCAAAATCAAGACTCCTCGAACCGCTGGCGATGCTTTGGATCCACCTCGCATTCACCAGCGAGTTGAAACGCGAATTTGCCTTCAAGATCGAGAGTTCCAACGAATAGCCACCGTGACGGCGTTGCCATGGGACAAAGTGCGACGAAATCCATCGTAAATGGTGTGAACATGAAGCCCAATAGCCATCGTAGATGGCGTGAAGCATGTAGCCCATAGCGCCAGCTATGGGGATTAGACGAGCCTCGATGTACCGAGCTATCGGAGATAGCGACAGGGGATCGATCTGTCGCCCGCCGACGCGGGCTCAAACGATTTCCAACGCATTGTCCACAGGCTTGCGCCTGTGGCTACATGCTCACACTTGCTACGCGAGCTTTTGGTCTGATTTGCCAACAACTAATTCTCGGAGTCCTTTTCTGCATCGTCGTAATCCGCCGGATCAAAATCGGCGATGTCTACCTTCCCGAAGTTTTTCGGCGGCGTCATGACGGTTTTCTTCAACGTCTCTTCCATCGGTCGGACATTGTGGTATGAAGTTTTTTCGATCCTGACCAACTGCCAGGTCTTGTCGATCCGCGAGTAATTGAATTTGTAATCGGCAGTCCAACGCCATGCGCTGCCGCCGTAATGATTGACGGTAAAGGTATTCCGGCCGACGGTGATCCCGGCGAACGGGTCGCCGAAAACGCCGCCGCATAACGGGCACAAGACGATTCGGTCGTTCCGTTTCGCTTCCGTCAACTTGTTCTTACCGTCGCGGATCAGAATGACAAGCGGACGCGCCTCGTCCGAATCGGCCTCCTGGCTTTCAGGGACTTCCTTCTGCAAGACAAGGATATAGTCTTTGGTTCCGTCGCCGTTCAGATCGGCACTCTCAAGCGCGATCGCCTTACTGCCCTTGTCGATGAACGGTGTTACTTCCGCCGGAACCGTAACCGAGTTGTCCTGCGCGTTTGCCACGGCGGCGAAAACGAGCAAAGACAAAAAAACGATATATTTCATAATTTTTCTCATGGTCTGAAAAACTCGTCCGAAACCCGGATCTTGTCGAAAGCGGGCTGGGAATTCTCCGATTATACACGAGGCTGATTTCGGTTTCTTATCCTTCGCCCGCTCGAGCGCAACGAATCGCGGATTCTTCGGCTCCAACCGCGCCTCCGGCACCTGATGTGCGGAAATGCTCGCATTTCCAACACTCGATTTAATCTCCGATCCACCGCCATCGGAGATGGCGTCAAGCGTGTAGCCCATAGCGCCAGCTATGGGAACGAAAGCGAACATGTTTTGAGCTATCGAAGATAGCGACACAGAATTCACGCAATCTGTCGCCCGCCGACGCGGGCTCAAAACGTTTTCCGCGAATTGTCCACAGGCTTGCGCCTGTGGCTACATGCTTACACTCGCTACGCGAGTTTCTGTCGGATCGCCCGAAAAGCCATCGGAGATGGCGTCAAGCGTGTAGCCCATAGCGCCAGCTATGGGAACGAAGGCGAACATGATTTGAGCTATCGAAGATAGCGACAGGGATGCGTAATTTCTGTCGCCCGCCGACGCGGGCTCAATATGTTTTCCGCGAATTGTCCACAGGCTTGCGCCTGTGGCTACATGCTTACACTCGCTACGCGAGTTTAAGGTCGGGTCGCCCGAAAAGCCATCGGAGATGGCGTCAAGCGTGTAGCCCATAGCGCCAGCTATGGGAACGAAGGCGAACATGATTTGAGCTATCGAAGATAGCGACAGGGGATCGATCTGCCGCCCGCCGACGCGGGCTCAATATGTTCTCCGCGAATTGTCCACAGGCTTGCGCTTGCAAATTACTTCGTCTTCTGCTTTTTTGGTTTTGGCATCGGCAATTCTTTTAACGAAATTCGGACCAATTCGCTTAACCAATCTCGATCTTCAATTTTTTCTTCAATCAGAAAGCTCGGCTTCGCTCCCTCGTATGGCGGTGCTTCAACCACATCGCCAATAAACTCGCGTCCCGATTTTGTTGGTTTTATGAATAGTTTATTGTCGCAAATTAACCCAAACATTTTTCCGTCCGAGTAAATTCCGTATTCGCCAAACATCTTTTTAACCGTTATTTCTCCGGCATTTTCGATTTGTTCCAGGACGAAATCCGCAAAGTTTTGATTTGAAGCCATATATTTGTTTTGTTTAAAATGCCGATTATGAATTAGACCAATAAACGTCGCTTTGCCTCTTCTGTAAATCCCTTCGTTTGTAACATAACTGATAAGCGTCGGTTTTTGGCAGGTGTCGCCGTACTTTTATCTAATTGAATAATTTGTTCCGCGTCCCGTTCCGTGTTTTTCGATAAATCCTCTTTCAATCAAATCCGCCAGGATTCGTTTAACGGTCGGATTTGGAATCGAAAGTCTTTCTGCAATTTCGCCTGATTTGATACCCGCATTGTTTGAAATCAAAGCGATGATTGACTTTTCACGCGGCGACAATTGTGCTTAGGTTCCGCTTTGTTCCAATTTATTCAACAGTTGTTCGTGAATATTTTTCAGAGCATTAAAGTAGAACAAGATCCAATCCGTAACATTTTCGTTTGGCCGCGCAGCCTGGCAATTTCGTAAAACGCGGTAATACTCTGATTTACGATTTTCGATTTCGTGTTCAAAGCTCACGTATTCGATCCATTTATAACCGGTTTTTAGCAATAAAAGTGTGGTTAACAATCTGCTCAATCGTCCGTTTCCATCTTGAAATGGATGATTACTCAAGAATTCGTAGGTAAAGACCGCGGTTCTGACCAAAGTATGCGTTTCACGATCAACTGAATACCAATCGCAAAGTTGCCGCATTGCGCCTTCGGTCGCGAGTCCCGCGGGGGTCGTTTGAAATACAATTTGCGTCGTGCCGTCGGGATAAGTTGCTTCAACCGCATTGCTGTTTGTTTTGTAATTTCCTTTAAGACTGCGTTTGTTTATTCTGCCTCCGCTAACGATACTCTGATATCCGACATTTTCAAGAACAAATGAAATTCGTTATGCGGCGAGGGCTCGAAGCCGAGCTTTTCATAGAAAGTTTTTGCCGATTCGTCTTTCGCATGAACGAGAAAAGCCCGCAATCCGGCAATGTCCGAAGCCCGAACCGCACGGAGCAGAGCGTCACGCATCAACGCTTTGCCCAAACCTTTGCCTTTTTGATTTTTATCAATCGCCAAGCGTGCCAGTAAAATTACGGGAATCGGGTATTTGCCCAAACCTGCTGAAATGTCGAGGGTGGTTTCTTGGGTGGAAACCGAGCCGAAAACAAGGGTGAAATAACCGATTATTTGATTTTCTTCGTTAGTCGCAACGTATGTTCTTGCGGCATCTTTTTTCTGATTTTGCAGGGCGTATTTCTGCAAATAATCGTTTAATGGTTGGACTTCGCAATCAAAAATAGTGCGGTCTTGAAGTTTGTCCAAAGGCTTTGTTTCCATCAAACCTCGTCTGAAAAAAGTTTGCGAAGCGCAGGAATTGACTTTGGCGGTTCGTCCAAAGCGGCTAAGAACTGCTCGTATTTTTCGCGGCTGACAACAAAATTTGCGTTGTCCATCTCCAACGCTTCGGCGGCTTCTACCGCATTTTCCAAGACAAATTCGCTAAGGGTCTTATTGCTTCTCGTGGCGGCACGGGCGATCAAAGCTTTTTGTTTCGGAGTCGCCCGAATACTAAAACGAGTTGCCCGATTTTCTTTCGTCGTGATCATAATTCAAAATCCTAATCAATAAACATATGGACGCACAATGTCCGCCCAAAGTATCGAATTTAGGTGAGATTTTGTCAACAATAAATTTTCGGAATTTCAAGCAGAAATGAGACGTAATGATACGCAAATATACGAAAATGAAACGATAAACCCAATTACGCGTTGGAGACTCTTGCCCGCGTTCTCTCCAATCAACAGGCGTCTGAAAGAAGAAACGTGGATCAGGAACGGGCACGTAAGGCGGCGCCGGGCGTGATCATTCCAATGATCTGCGAACCCGTACCTCTCGGCAACTTACGAAATCGGAATGTCCCTGTCAATACTTCCCTCAGATCGTGACCTTCTCCTCGGGCGTGTTTCGCTGGAAATTCCGTTTTCAATTGAACCTAAACATATTTTCTCAAGTTCGTTCAGCCCGACTACGTTGGCGGCTCCGCCATCCAAGTAATCGAGAGTTATTTCGTGATGTTCCGAGTCTTTCGACGCAACGCATTCGCGGACGATAATGACTTCAAAATCTCTCTGATAAGCGTCAATCGCCGCCGTCCGAATGCAAGCGTGGGTATTGACACCTGCTAGAATCAGCGGGTCTGCGTTTAGCTCGTCAAGCATTGATTCCAACTCTGTTGCGTAAAACATACTGAATCGTTTCTTGACAATCTCTATGTCCGAATCGTCACGCACCAGTTCATCCAAGATCTGCACACCCGAAGTATCTTTGATAAACATCCGGATATTTTCGCGTTTCATATCAATAAAAGCGTCGCTTAAATCAGGCTCAAACTCTTGCCGCACCCAAATTACGGGGAGATTATTGGCACGGGCAAAAGCCGTTAGTTGATTGATTGATGAACAAAGCTCGGGACGGATTCGGTCGAGTTCGGCGTGTCCGAAGCAATCGTTCAACATGTCTATAATGAAAACCGCCGGTCGTTTCATAATTTTTGCCACAAGTAACGGGTGCAGCTTCAAAGTCTTGCGAGAAGTGCAGAATGAAAAGGCGAACCCGAAATTTCGGCCCTTCGTTGCGGGGAAAGCCCCGAATTTCCGGGAGAATTTTCTTCAAGTAGCCTAATAATCCATCCGACAAAAGCCATCGGAGATGGCGTAAGCATGTAGCCCATAGCGCCAGCTATGGGGGCGACGGCGAACACCGATTTTTGAGCTATCGAAGATAGCGACAGGATTCGTAACCCGCCTGCCGCCCGCCGAATCGGGCTCAAAACGTTTTTCCGCGAATTGTCCACAGGCTCGCGCCTGTGGCTACATGCTCACACTCGCTACGCGAGTCTAAGGTCGGATCGCCCGAAAAGCCATCGGAAATGGCGTAAGCATGTAGCCCATAGCGGCAGCTATGGGGGCGACGGCGAACACCGATTTTTGAGCTATCGAAGATAGCGACAGGATTCGTAACCCGCCTGCCGCCGAAGCGGGCTCAAAACGTTTTTCCGCGAATTGTCCACAGGCTCGCGCCTGTGGCTACATGCTCACACTCGCTACGCGAGCTTTTGGTCAGGCGCCATCCCCTGATAAATCTCACTTCCGGTCGCCTTGAACTCCGCCGCTTTTTCCGCCATTCCGACGGCTAATGCTTTTTCTTCTTCAATGTTCTGCGACGCGGCATATTCGCGGACGTCCTGCGTGATCTTCATTGAGCAGAAATGCGGGCCGCACATTGAGCAGAAATGGGCGAGCTTGGCGCCTTCGGCGGGCAAGGTTTCGTCGTGGAAATCCTTGGCGATGATCGGGTCGAGTGCCAGATTGAACTGGTCTTCCCAGCGGAACTCGAAGCGGGCCTTTGAAACCGCGTTGTCGCGCATCTGCGCGCCGGGATGGCCTTTGGCCAGATCGGCGGCGTGGGCGGCGAGTTTGTAGGTGATGACGCCGTCTTTGACGTCTTTTTTATTCGGCAGCCCGAGATGTTCCTTAGGAGTGACATAGCAGAGCATTGCCGTGCCGAACCAGCCGATCATCGCCGCGCCGATCGCCGACGTGATGTGATCAAAACCCGGCGCGATGTCGGTCGTCAACGGTCCGAGCGTGTAAAACGGAGCCTCGCCGCAGACCTCGAGCTGCTTGTCCATGTTCTCTTTGACGAGGTGCATCGGCACATGCCCCGGCCCTTCGATCATTGTCTGGCAATCCATTTCCCAGGCGATCTTGGTCAGTTCGCCAAGGGTTTCGAGCTCGGCAAACTGCGCTTCGTCATTGGCGTCGGCGATCGATCCCGGCCGCAATCCGTCACCGAGCGAAAAGGCGACGTCATACGCCTGCATGATCTCGCAGATCTCGCGAAAACGCGTGTAAAGAAAACTCTCTTCGTGATGCGCGAGGCACCATTTCGCCATGATCGAGCCGCCGCGTGAGACGATTCCCGTCGTCCGGTTCGCGGTCAGCGGAATGTACGGCAGGCGCACGCCGGCGTGGATCGTGAAATAATCGACGCCCTGTTCGGCCTGCTCGATCAGCGTGTCGCGATAGATCTCCCACGTCAGTTCCTCGGCCTTGCCGCCAACCTTTTCGAGCGCCTGATAGATCGGCACGGTCCCGATCGGAACCGGCGAATTGCGCAGGATCCATTCGCGCGTCGCATGAATGTTCTTGCCGGTTGAAAGATCCATCACCGTGTCGGCGCCCCAGAGCGTCGACCAGCGCATCTTTTCGACCTCTTCTTCGATCGACGAAGTAATCGCCGAATTGCCGATATTGGCGTTGATCTTGACCAGAAAATTGCGGCCGATCGCCATAGGTTCCGACTCCGGGTGATTGATGTTCGACGGGATGATCGCGCGACCGCGGGCGACCTCATCACGGACGAATTCAGGCGTCACGAATTTCGGGATCGAAGCACCGAACGATTCCCCTTTATGCTGGTGATAAAGCGAAGCGCGATTTTGGATTTTGGATTTTGGATTTTCGATTACGTCGGTCGCTTCCTGAAGCTGCTCAAACGCGATCTTTCGTCCGAGGTTTTCGCGGATCGCGACGTATTCCATTTCCGGCGTGATGATTCCCTTGCGGGCGTAATGCATCTGCGTCACGCATCGGCCCGGTTTGGCGCGGAGCGGCGCGCGCTTGAGACCCGGAAATTCCTCAAGCTTTGCGCTGTCCTTGATTTTGGCGATCTCTTCGGCGCCTTTCGTCAGATAGCCGTTGTCTTGCGGAAGGATCGCGCGGCCCTCATATTCTTCAACATCGCCGCGGCCGACGATCCAGTCGCGCCGGAGCGCCGGAAGTCCCTCGCGAACGTCGCATTTAACGTCATCGTCAGTGTAAACGCCGCTCGTGTCATAAACACGCACCGGCGCGTTTTGTTCGAGCTCGTCCAGGTGATTGCGGGTCGGCGAAAGCGCGATCTCGCGGAACGGCACTTTAAGTTCGATCCCCGCATCGTTGCGCGTATCGCCATTGGTTGAAACGTAAATTTTGGTTGAATTCGGAAACTTGATGTCGTCGCTTTTCAAATCAGTCATTTTTCTACTTCCTCCGGCGGTTCTAACCGCATCAGGTTCAAAGGATTCCGCCCGTTCGGACGATCTCAGCCGCAATCCGCGGCACTCCTGGCAAATGTTTTGGACTTAGATTCTAACAACCCTGAAATCGAAACGCGAACCGGCGACGAGCGAAACGATGCCCGAATTTGTTATCATTTTGAGTAAAAGGAGAACGAATGGAACGGACAAACGGCACGCTCAACAATCTGTTTCCGTATCTGGCATGGACCGCCGCGCTGGCGGCAACGGTCGGCAGTCTTTTCATGAGCGAGATCATGGAATTGCCGCCGTGCTCGCTTTGCTGGTACCAACGCATCGCGATGTATCCGCTCGTGATCGTGATCGGCGCCGGCATTGTTCTGCGCGACGCGAACATGAAAATTTACTCGCTGTTGTTATGCGGCGCGGGATTTCTGATCGCGGCTTATCACAATCTGCTTTATTACGGGTTCATCTCCGAGGCGTTGACGCCGTGTACCGAAGGCGTTCCGTGCACCGCAAAACTGCTTGAGCTGTTCGGATTTTTGTCGATCCCGTTGATGTCGCTCTTGTCGTTCGTGCTGATCGCTGTCCTTTTGATCATCTATCGTCCAAGGGAAGAAAATCATGAAAAAAGAACTTAAGATCCTGGCCGTCATTGCGACGGTAGTCGTGATCGCGGCGATGCTCGGCATGCGCTATTACCGGAATTCCGCCGGTGCTCCGGTCATCACCAACAAGAATTCGAACAGCACGGTACCGTCGATCAATCCCGAAGCACTTGCAAGGCCGGATAGCCCGACGCTCGGGCCGGCCGACGCCAAGGTGACGGTCGTCGAATTTCTCGATCCCGAGTGCGAATCGTGCGCGGCCTTTGGCCCGACCGTCAAAAAGCTCGTCAATCAGGCCGGTCAAACCCGTCTTGTAGTCCGTTATATGAATTTCCACCCGAATTCCAACCGCGCCGCGACGTTTCTCGAATATGCGCGCGAAAAAGGCAAGTTCTGGGAAACGCTCGATCTTCTTTTCCAGAAGCAGTCCGAGTGGGGAGAGCGGCACGGCGCTCCACCGTCGGCGCAGGCAGATGTCCCGAAAGTATTCGAAAAATTCGCCGGACAACTCGGTTTCGATTGGACGGAGATTCATTCGGCTTACAAAGAGAATAAGTATCGCCAGATTTTTGACCGCGATATGGCCGACGGGCGTTCGATTGGAGTCCGTCAGACACCGACTATTTTCGTCAACGGACGCAGGTTGCTTTCGCTCACCGAATCGGATTTGAAGATGCTGATCGATGCGGAATTGGCGAAATAGTATAAAATCGCCGAATGGCTAATCAAACTGCGGTCACGACCGAGTCGGGGCTGACATACATTATTACCAAGGCCGGTGACGGTGCCGAGGTCAAGGCTGGAAACGAAGTCGTCGTCAATTACACCGGACTATTGTCAAACGGCGTAATGTTCGACAGTTCTTTGGTCCGGAACGAACCTTTTTCCTTTCCGGTCGGGCTCGGCATGGTCATCAAGGGTTGGGACGAAGGTCTTCAGCGATTGCGCGTCGGCGATCACGCGACGCTCATCATTCCGCCTGAGATCGGCTACGGCGCGGCCGGTGCCGGCGGCGTCATTCCGCCGAACGCGACGCTGATTTTCATTATCGAAGTTCTCGGCGTCAATTGATCTACCTTTTGATGCGAAAGCCATCCGTAATTTTTGCGATTCTGTTTGCGTTCTTCGCATTCGGCTGCGGATCCGGCGAAACTACCCGGCGAACGCTGATCGAATCGGTGACGACAACGATGCTTCCGGGCGAGTCCGCGAGCGTCCGGATGAAACTCGAAACGGTCGCGACCGGGCTCGAGGTTCCGTGGGGCTTCGCGTTTCTCCCCGACGGGCGCATTCTGGTCACCGAACGCCGCGGCCGCGTCCGGCTGATCGAGAACGGCGCACTCAAACCTGATCCGGTCCTCACCGTTCCCGATGTCGAACCGTCGGGCGAAAGCGGCTTGATGGACGTTTCGATCCATCCCGGATTCAACGAAAATCGCTTTGTTTACCTCGCTTACGCTTACCGCGGCGACGGAAAATCCGTCAAGGTCGTCCGTTACCGGTTTGACGGCGCCACGCTGACCGATCCGAAGCCGATCATCGAAAATCTGCCGGCAGCGCAGTTTCATGCCGGAACACGCGCCCGTTTCGGTCCAGACGGAAAGCTCTACATTACCGTCGGCGACGCGACCGACTGGAACAGCGCGCAGAATCCGTCGACGCTTGCCGGTAAAACTCTTCGGATCAATGACGACGGATCCGTTCCGACCGACAACCCGTTCGTCGGCGATCCCAACTTCCGACCCGAAATCTTCACGCTCGGCCATCGCAACGCTCAGGGGCTGGCGTGGTCAGCCGGCGGACAGATGTTTCAGACCGAACACGGCCCGTCGGGCTTTGAAGGACGCGGTGGCGGTGCCGACGAGGTCAACATCATCGATCGCGGCCGGAATTACGGCTGGCCCGAAATTTACGGAAACCGCACCAAAGACGGAATGGAAGCGCCGCTTATCGAATACACGCCGGCCTGCGCCCCGGGAAGTCTGATGATCTACCGCGGCGACAAATTCCCGCAGCTTCGCGGAAATTTGTTCATCGGTTGCCTTCGCGGCGAGCGGCTGGTCCGCGCCCGGGTCGAGGGGCGAACGCTTTCGGGTCAGGAGAATCTGTATGAAGGAATGCTCGGCCGGATCCGCGAGGTCGGCGAATCGCCCGACGGTTTCATATATTTCGCGACCTCAAACCGCGACGGACGTGGCCGCCCGGACGAAAAGGACGATCGGATCTTTCGTTTGGTTCCCGCCGAACAATAGCCGCTAACGCGCGTCGATGAAGTCCGACGGATCGGTCCAGCCTCTCCGTTCGGCGGCGTATCCCGGACCGGCATCGTTCCAATTCGGACAATCGGTCGTCCGGATCTCAAAATGAAGATGACAAAGATATCGTCCGTCAGCGTTTCCGACGTATCCGATCTTTTCGCGGATCGTTACCCGGCCGGTCGACTTTTCGATCTTTTGAAGATGCCCGTAAAGCGAACGCACCCTTGATCCGTCGGCCAAAAGATGTTCGATGATGACCACGTTTCCCCAACCCGGACCGGCGTCCGCGGCAAAAATGACCTCGCCGTCGGCAATCGCAAAAACCGGTTCGCCGCAGTCAGTATTTCCGCCCGAATTCTTGTTCCAATCCTCGCCAAGGTGATCGGCTTCCCCGAAATCACGGGCGTTGTACCAATCGTCAGTCGTGTCTTTTGCCTGCGTTGAGCGTTCATGTTTTCCGATCGGATATGCGAATCTGGCGGCCGGAATTGGAGATTCCGGCGGGTCCGGTCTGACATCGTTGACGGCTTCCGGTGCGCGGCATGACGCGAAGAAGATCGCGGCGACGCATAAACTGCAAATAATTCTTATGAATTGCATAAATAATCGCGATGCGTTTTGAAAGTCGTTCGCCGATAAGAATATACTCTCAACTTGCGGCAGCGTCAGCTAAATTTATGACTATCAAACTTGAATGGATGCGCGGTTGCGGAACCGCACTCGTGACGCCTTTTCGAAAGGACGGATCGATCGACGATGATTGCTTCAGATCGCTTGTGGAACGTCAGATCAAGAACGGCGTCAAATTGCTGATCCCGTGCGGCACGACCGGCGAAGCGGTGACGATGGATGAATCCGAGCGGCTTCACGTGATCCGGATGACGGTCGAGGTCGCTCATCGGATGAAGGCGCGCGTGATTGCCGGAACCGGCGGCAACAATACGGCGGCGACGATCGATTTCACCCGCAAGGCGCGTGAGGCCGGTGCCGACGGCGCGCTCGTCGTTGCGCCCTATTACAACAAGCCGACGCAGGAAGGAATGCTCGCGCATTTCGGCGAAATCGCGAAATCGGTCAAGGGATTTCCGATCATGCTCTACAATGTGCCGTCGCGAACGGCATCGAACATCGCCGCCGCGACGACGTTGAGGCTTGCTGAAACGTTCGAGAACATCGTCGCGATCAAAGAAGCGTCCGGAAATTTTTCACAGATTATGGAAATCTGTGCCGGCCGTCCGAAGAACTTTCGTGTCTTTTCTGGTGATGACGCGACGACGTTGCCGCTGATCGTCGTCGGCGCTGACGGTTTGGTGTCGGTCGTTTCGAACGAGTATCCGAAAGAGACGTCGGCGATGGTCGAAAAGGCGCTCGACGGCGCCTGGACCGCCGCCCGCAAACTGCACTACAAACTGCTCGGGATAATGGAGGCGAACTTCATCGAAGCCTCGCCCGCGCCGTGCAAGTTCGTGATGAAGGAAATGGGACTGCTTGAAGAAAACCTGCGGCTACCTCTCGTGCCTGTTACCGAACCGACGCGCAAGCGTTTGCGGGAGATTACGAAGTCTCTCTAGACCACTGACCGCAAATCTCGCGCCAAGCCTGACTTGCGAGCGCCGGGGGCTTCCATCACATACATCGCATAGCGAGCTTCAAAGGTTATTACACAACGCGCATAGCGTAGCGAGCCGCGAAGGTTATCACACAGCTCGCGAAGCGAGCGCCAGCGCCCCGCTTCGCCGCCCGCAGCGCAAGCTGCGGGGAATGCGAAGAGTGAATCATTAAGCTATCGTAGATAGCGACAGGATGCTGTCGCTCGCTACGCGAGCTCGATGCGATGCCACTCGTCAATCCCCGAAGACTACGATGAAATGGATCCTGTCGTGCTTTCGCCGCAACTCGCGTGTGGGCTCGAAGTGCTGTCGCTCGCTACGCGAGCTTGATGTGATGCCACCCGTGCAACCCCCGCAGCTTGCGCTGCGGGCTACACGCTCTCGCTCGCTACGCGAGCTGGGATGCGATTCGTGGCGCTGCCCCCGCAGCTTGCGTGGGGCGGCGCTGGCGCTCGTACAGCGATTCGCGGATCATTAATCTGGCAGATATCTTGAAGAAATTGATATGATCGGATTGTCTTTCGGAGGTGCGTGATGGTCAGATTGATCCTCGGAGTATTTCTTTTCGGAGCGGTTATTTTCCTGTCAGGATGTTCGGTCATTGACGACTTCCTGATCGTCAACGATTCCGACGCGCCGCTCGAGGTTGGCTTGAAATGGAAAGAAAGACTTCAAACGCCGCTTCAGATCTTCAATTATGACCGGCTCAACGGACGTAAGTTTGAGAAGCTTGAGCGTTTGACCGACGTCGCGATGGGGTTTGCGGAGGAAAGAGATGAGATCCTTGTCACGCTTCAGCCGAGGCAGGCCCTTCATGTTCACAGGGTTCGCCAGTGGTCACAAGAGCACATCCGAAAAATGGTCGATTCGGACTATCGGATCTACGAGATTGATCTGAACGGATCAAAAGGGAATGTGCGGCTTACGGGTGAGCAAACGTGGTTTCAGTTTCAACGAATGGACAACGGATATTTCTTGGTTTACAGATAAATGAACTTAAAAGACAAAATCGAACAAATCCTGACAAAATCGGACTTCGGCGATGCCGACCGGGCGGTTTTTGAGGAATTCAAGGCGGCGCTGAGAACCGGCGCGATCCGTTCGGCGGAACCCGGCGACGATGGCGAGTGGCGGACGAACGCCTGGGTTAAGCAGGGAATTCTGCTGGGGTTCAGGATGGGCGCGATGGTCGACATGAGCGACGGTGCGTTCCGCTTCTTTGACAAGGAAACTTATCCGGTCCGGCCGATGACGCTCGAAGACCGAGTCCGGATCGTTCCGGGCGGTTCGACAATCCGTGACGGCTCGTACGTCGCACCCGGCGTCGTGCTGATGCCGCCGTGTTACGTCAATGTCGGAGCGTTCGTCGATGTAGGCACGATGATCGATTCGCACGCGTTGGTTGGAAGCTGCGCGCAGATTGGAAAGCGCGTCCATATTTCGGCGGCGGCACAGATCGGCGGAGTGCTTGAGCCGGTCAACGCAAATCCGGTCATCATTGAGGATGATTGTCTGATCGGCGGAAATACCGGAGTCTACGAAGGGGTGATCGTTCGTTCGAAGGTCGTTCTCGCAAGCGGCGTGATCCTGACGCGCTCGACACCGGTCTTCGATCTGGTCAACGAAACGGTGATCAAATCGACTCCGGAAAAATCGCTCGAAATTCCGTCCGGCGCCGTCGTCGTTCAAGGATCGCGGCAGATAAAGTCAGGCTTCGGAAAGGATCAGGGACTGTCACTTTACGCGCCGGTGATCGTCAAATACCGCGACGAAAAGACCGACGCGGCGACGAAGCTTGAAGACTACCTGCGGTGAAGAGTTCACGAAGGACAGTGGAAACGGACAATCGGAAATCGAGATCATCGAGATTCAACAAGGCGAACATGGAGACTATTCCTCGAATGTCTAGAATATTTGGATCTTTGAACTTTGATCTTTGATCTTGTGTTTCGTATCTCGATCCAAAATCCAAAATCCAACATCCAAAAATTAATCCCGTCCGAAACGTCGATTTCGTGCATTGGACGAATTGCAGGTTCTTCAATTTCCGAAACGGAATCGGACGATCCGCGACCGGTTCGTTCGATAGGGAGTTCCGAATCAGGAAGTTATGAGATCTGAGATTTGAAATTTGAGATCCCCGGAGCCCGTCGGGGCGTCTTTGCGGGAACACCCGGTTTGTCTTCCCGCAAAGACGCCAAGACGCAAAGCAATCATGAATCCTGCATCATGATTCAAAATTAAAGCTTCAAGATTCAAGACCCAAAATATCTCAGATCTCGAATCTCAAATTTCAAACCGATTTCACACGGATCCAATCAACGCCGCCGGCTGAGTCGATGGAAGTTCGGGGCGGCAACGCCAGGCGTCAACAATCCGCCAACCGATCTCAGGAAGCTGCCAGGAACTCAAAATTAGGGGGTTCTCTTTCAGATTCCGCTCTTTTCACCTCGTCCACGCAGGTTTTCCGGATATTTCGATGATCAAACGAAAACGTTTAGGACAGCATTGATCCAAAATCCAAAATCTAAAATCTAAAATCCAAAATAAGAAAAGCGATAATCGGCATCTGCAAGGTTGACGATCAATTCGCCGAACAGCGTGTTCGCCCACGTGAACCAGCTTCGGGAGTATTTTGACGCATCGTCTTTGTCGAAGCTTTCGTGCATAAAACCGGTTCCGGCCGTCGTCCGTTTGAGCATCGAAAGGCAATTCCGGACCTCGGTTTCCGAATCCGCCGTCATTGCCCGCAGAATAATGCCCATCGGCCAGATCGCGTTGCGGCCGGTGTGCGGACTTGATTGCCCTTCCGCCGCTTTGCCGCGCAAAAAGTACGGATTCGCATCGCTCAACAAAAATCGGCGGGTCGCAAGATAAACCGGATCGCGCGGAGCGACCGCACCGAGATACCTGAGTGACATCAGGCTCGGGACGTTTGCGTCGTCCATGAAAAGCCGGTTGCCAAATCCGTCGATCTCATACGCATAAATCCGGCCGAAACCGGCGTGCGGAAAAATCGCGTGCCGCCGAACCGCGGACTCAATCTCTTTCGCCAGCGCGATGCATTTGAGCGCAAAGTCCGCTTCGTTCTGCAGTTTTGATACGAGCTCCGCAAGCTGCCGCAGCGACAGCGCTGCAAAAATGTTCGACGGGATCAGAAAGGGAAGCGTCGTGGCGTCGTCCGACGGCCTGAACATCGATGCGATCAGTCCGACGGGTTTGAGCGGATTTCCCTTGCCGCCGTGCGGCGGAGCATCGATCATGACATCGGTCCGGCGACGAAAATAATACGGCGAAGTGCCGTCCTTACGCTGTTCGGTGACAAACGTCGAATAGATCAGCTTCATCGCCCGCAACCAATCGGCATCAAACGGCGTCAGGTCGTTCGTCTGCCGGTAGTAGGCATGCGCCAGCCTGACGACATAACAGAGCGAATCGACCTCCCACTTGCGTTCGTGGACGCCGCGGCCGGGTGCCGGTGCGTCCGACTCCCATTCCGACTTCTGGTCCGGATCTTTGTAAAACGCGTTAGCGTAAGGATCAAGCAGCACGAATTTCGCGTGCCGGTTGATGACGCCGCGGATCAGATCCCGCAAACGATTATCTTGACGAATCAACGGCAGATACGGATAAACCTGCGCTGACGAATCACGCAGCCACATCGCGTCGATATCACCGGTGATGACGTACGTATCGGGCTTACCGTCGATGATCTCAAACGAAACGGTCGTATCCAGCGTGTTCGGATAACAGATACGGAACATGTGCCGCAGATCGGCGTCCGCGATCCTTTTCGAAACGGCTTCGATCTGTTTTTCGACGGCCGGCGAAACGAACTTTCGATCGGCCGGCGCCGGTCGCTGTCCGGAAAAGGACGAACCCTGCCCAAATGCCGCCGATGCCGGACTGAAGCCCGCAGCCAGAAATCCGATACCGGTTGTCTTGCAAAAATCCCGACGGTTCATAGATTGTGATTTGATCTCCCTTAGCTTGCCACAGCCGACGGAATAGTCAAAGACCTGATCAAATCGGTGCCGATTGTGAGATTTGTCACGGCGGAAGGAGAAGAAACGGTTTACGATTGAAGTCTTGGCGGAGGCGAAACCGATGAATTTGAACAGACGCGAATTTTTGACGGCCTCAGGCATCGCGCTCGCAGGCGCGGCCGCCGCCGCGCGGGCGCAGACGGGCAAAGAAAACATAGTTGTTCTCGGCGCCGGTCTTTCCGGGCTCTCGGCGGCTTACGAACTCGCCCAGCGCGGCTATCAGGTGACGGTACTCGAAGGTCGTGACCGTGTCGGCGGGCGCATCAAGACGCTTCGCGAGCCGTTTCGTGACGGCCAGTACGTCGAACTCGGCGGCGAACTCATCGGCGACGGCTACAAGCGTATGTTCGGTTATGTCAAGTCGTTCGAGGTTCCGTACGAAGAGGTTCCCGAGCGCTTTGAGACGAGCGGCAGCGTCTCAAGCCTGCAATGGGGAACCGGCACGACCGCGATCATCAAGCGGAAATTGTATCCGGTCGGATCCGTGCTCGATCCGCATCCGTATGGTCTCACCGGCGATGAGGCAAAAGGACTGCCGCCGGTGCTGTTGATGACGCATTTGCGGCAGATGGCGCAGGAAGCAACGCGCGATCCGGCAAAACTGGTCGAATTCGATAAAGTGTCGCTCGGAGAGGCGCTCCGCAAGCGCGGTCTCAGTTTTGAAGCCGTCCGGCTGATAAATATTGCACTCAATTACAATTCGATCGAGTCCGTTTCGGCGGGTGGTGTACTTTTTGACGCAAAACGACGGATGACCGCTGGAACACGCGCCTTGCGGGTCATCGGCGGGAACGACAGGCTGATGGCCGCGTTTCGCGACAATGCCGCGGCGGCCGGCGCGAAATTCATCCTCAATGCGCGAGTCCGCAAGATCACCCAAAATGCCGCCGGCGCAAGCGTTTCATTTACCGGACGAAACGGTCGGCTTCAATCGCTCACGGCCGACAAGGTCGTTTGTACGATTCCGTTTTCGGTGCTGCGCGGGATCGAATTCTCGCCCGCGCTCCCGCCCGAAAAATCGAAGGCCGTCAATGACCTCGCATACACGCGGGTGACGAAGGTTTACTTTCAGGGAAAACGGTTCGAATGGGACCGGCGGGCGATCGGGACCAGCGTTTGGACCGACACCGCGCTCGAACGCATCTATGAAATGGCCGGCGATCGCGGCGATCTGCGCGGAATCTTCACCGTTTGGATGGATGGTGACGGCGCGCATCAGGCCGAACGTCTCGGCGATCCGGTCCGGATCGCTTGGGCCCGAACGAATCTCGAAAAAATGCTGCCGTTCATGAAAGGGCAGATTGAACGGTCGGCGACAAAATCGTGGACGAACGACGATTTTTCACGCGGCGCGTTCGCGCATCTGACGGTCGGGCAACTGGCGTCCGTCAAACCGTTTGTCAAAGGTTCAGTCGGGCGGATTCATTTTGCGGGCGAACACACGGCCGAAGTGGCGCCCGGAATGGAAGGCGCGCTCGAATCGGCCGAACGCGTCGTTGCCGAGATCGCCGGCCGGGCTTAGGACCCGTCAACGACTGAAGCGGATCCGGTTCCGTTCGCGCGCCTTTTCTAGCTCGGTTGTCCGATCCTTCGGCGGCGCGCTTGTCGTCAGCGAATCAAGCAGTCGTTTCGATGAACCGCAGATCTCCTCGACGGCCAGTTCGAAAGCCGCTTTGTTGACCGCCGACGGCTTTGCCGATCCGCTTATCTTACGGACAAACTGGAGCGCAGCCGCACGGATCTCATCATCCGTTGCCGGCGGCTCAAAGTTGTGGAGCTGTCTGATATTTCGGCACATTTCGGGATTTTCGATTTTGGATTTTAGATTTTGGATATTTTGGATTGCTACTCGTCTGAATCCAATACAAAAGACTACGTGATTGGATCAAAGATCAAAGAGATCAAAGATCAAAGATCAAAGACCCAAGATTCCAAAATCCTAAGATTCGTTGACCTTGAGAACCGCCAGAAACGCTTCTTGCGGAATCTCGACGCGGCCGACTTTTTTCATCCGCTTTTTGCCTTCTTTCTGCTTCTCAAGTAACTTGCGTTTGCGCGAAATATCGCCGCCGTAACATTTCGCGATAACGTTCTTGCCCATCGCCTTGACCGTTTCACGGGCGATGATCTTGCTTCCGATCGCCGCCTGGATCGGAACTTCGAACAACTGACGCGGGATCAGTTCCTTCATCTTCGCGGCGACCAATTTGCCCTTCGCCTCGGCAGTTTTGCGATGGAGCACCAGCGAAAGTGCGTCGACCGGCTCGCCTGAGACGAGCAGATCGAGCTTCACCAGATCGCTTTCCTGATAATCCGAAAAGTGATAATCGAGCGACGCGTAACCGCGCGAGACCGATTTCAGCCGATCGTAAAAGTCGAGCACGATCTCATTGAGCGGCAACGCATATACGAGCATCACGCGGTTTGACGTGACGAACTCAAACTTCTTCTGAACACCGCGCTTTTCGTCGAGCAACGGCAGAATTCCGCCAAGAAATGCATCGTTCGTCAGGATCGTCGCCTCAATATACGGTTCTTCGATCTTCGCGATCCGGCCCGTTTCGGGCATTCGCGCCGGCGAATCGACTTCCATCGTTTCGCCGTTTGTCGTCGTCACGCGATAGCGCACGCCGGGCGCGGTCGTGATCAGATCAAGGTTGAATTCGCGTTCGAGCCGCTCCTGGACGATCTCCATGTGAAGCAGTCCGAGAAATCCGCAACGGAATCCGAATCCAAGCGCCGTCGAAGACTCAGGTTCGTAAAAAAACGAAGCGTCGTTGAGCCGCAGTTTGTCCATCGCGTCGCGCAGGTCTTCATATTGCGCCGAATCGGTCGGATAAAGTCCGGCGAAGACCATCGGTTTGACTTCCTGAAATCCCGGAAACGGTTCCGCCACGGGCCGCGCCGCTTCGGTGATCGTATCGCCGATCTGAACGTCGGCGACGGTCTTGATCGATGCCGTCAGGAATCCAACCTCACCGACGCTGAGTTCGCCGATCGGAGTCGGGCGCGGACGGTTGACGCCGATCGTTTCGACCAAGTACTCGCGACCGGTGTTGAAAAATCTGATCTTCGTTCCCTTTTTCAGCGTCCCGTCGATGACCCGGAAAAGAACGATGACGCCGCGGTAGGAATCGTACCAACTGTCGAAGATCAGCGCCTTGAACGGCGCGTTCCGGTCGCCTTTCGGAGCCGGGATCTTGTGGACGATCTGTTCAAGGATCTCATCGACGCCGACGCCGGTTTTGGCACTGGCAAGCACGGCGTCACTGGCATCGAGCCCGATGATGTTCTCGATCTGTTCTTTGATCCGGTCCGGTTCGGCGCTCGGGAGATCGATCTTGTTGAGCACGGGCAGAAGTTCAAGATCGTTCTCGATCGCAAGATATGTGTTGGCGAGCGTCTGCGCCTCGACGCCCTGCGACGCATCGACGATCAGCAACGCGCCCTCGCAGGCGCTCAGCGAGCGCGAAACTTCATAAGAAAAATCGACGTGCCCCGGCGTGTCGATCAGATTCAGGACGTAATCCTGGCCGTCGCGCGCCTTGTAGTCGAGCCGCACGGCATGCGCCTTGATCGTGATCCCGCGCTCGCGCTCGAGATCCATGTCATCGAGCAACTGCGCTTCCATGTCCCGTTCGGCAACCGCGCCGGTGAGCTGTAGGATCCGATCGGCCAATGTCGATTTTCCATGATCGATATGCGCGATGATCGAGAAGTTTCTAATGTTGTCGGGATTCATAAAATAACAATCCTCAATCATATCTTTGTGACTCGGCGTGAGTAAAGGCGCGTTTTTTTGTTTGCGGGACGGACGGACGCCGGTCTTCAAAAAAAATCGAATCCGTTTTGCCGGCGGAAGCGAACTTACCAAGCACGGCAACCAAAGTCACAGATCGACATGGCATCGGCCGGATTTGCAGGAAGTATTTCGATAAATACATATCGAAACGATTTATAGAATAGGAGAACAGCAATGTTGGATTTACGAATTAAGAAATCAGCGGCGGCACTTTTGAGTTTCGCCATTTCGCTTGCGACTTTCGTCGCACCGTTTTCACAGGTTAAGGCAGCGGACCACGCGGAGTCGACCTCGGTCGCCGGCGATCCGGGTGCCGACATCGCGGACGTTTTTGCATTTTTGAACCCGAACGACAATTCGAAGGTCGTTCTTGCAATGGACGTCGAAGGCTTCATCGTTCCGTCGGAACTTCTCAATCTGAGTTTCTTCTCGCACGAGATCCTTTATCGGTTTGAGATCGAAAACACCGGTGATGCGATCCCGGATCAAACTATCGACGTTACATTCTCGCCGCAGACGTCGCGTTCCGCGCCGCAGACCGCAACGGTTCGGTTGCCGAACTCCCGACGCGGCGGCAGACTCCGTACGTTTACCGCGCCGACCACGGTTCAGACCCTGAACGGGACCGCTAATCCGTTCAACGTAACGACCAATCTGGCAAACGACGTGAAATTCTTTGCGGGCCTGACCGACGATCCGTTCTATTTCGATATTGTCGGCTTCAACCGTTTCGTCGGGTCGGTGCTTGCCGGTAGTCCTGACGCAACGCGGCTTCAGCGCGCGCGCGACAGTTTTGCCGGTTACAACATCCACATGATCGCGATCGAGGTTCCGGCGTCGATGCTTCGCGGATCAAACGGCGAGATCGTCGGCATCAACGGCGTTACGCTGCGTCAGCGTTCATCAACCCGCCAGAATACCGGCGAAGTGATCAACTCAGGCGACTATGTTCAGGTTGACCGGATGGCGACGCCGGCCGTGAACACCGCGCTTATTCCGTTCGCACGCAAGAACGAATACAACGCGGCGACACCGTTCGATGATGCCAACGGGCTTTTCGCGAACGACATCGTCGGCACGCTGACGGCGCTCGGAACGAACGCGTCGAATATCGGGATTCTGGCAAATGTAGCGGTTGCAAACGGAGACTTCCTCCGGCTCAATCTCTCGACTCCGAATTCCAGCGTCGGGTTCGGAGAACGAGCGACGACTCCCGGATATTCGGGTTTCCCGAACGGACGGCGTCCGGGCGACGACACAGTTGACGTCCTGCTTTACTTCATCAGCAATCAGGCGCTGACGACCGGTGACAACGTCAACAGCAATGAGGTTCCGATTCCGAATTCGTTCCCGTTTTTCGCGCTGCCGAATCAGCCGCTCGAAAATCCGGACGTCGACAACACTCAAAACTAATCACCTTAACATTCAGGGGTCGTTCAAGCGATCGGCCCCTGATCCCGAACGAAGACATGTATCGCCTCGAATTACTAAAACTTGCGATCGCGATTTCGGTCTCGATCATCGCGGCCTCGTGCAGCGAATCGACCGGAACCAACTCATCTACGGAGCCCGCGAACGTTGTTGAAACGCGCCCGATGAGCGACACGATCCGGCAATTGGAAACACGCCTTAAACGCGATCCGGAAGATTTCGTTGCGCTCAACAAACTCGCCGCCGAATATCTCCAAAAACTGCGTGAGACCGGTGACGCAAACTACCTTGATCTGGCATTGAGGACGGCTCGGAAATCGCTTGAAGTTTTGCCCGCCGAACAGAACAAAGGCGGTTTGGCGGTGCTTACACAGGCGCAATTTTCGTCGCACGACTTCCAGTCCGCGCGTGAAAACGCGGAAAAACTGATCGCGCTTGAACCGGGAAAAAGCTATCCGTATCAGTTGCTCGGCGACGCGCTCCTTGAACTTGGAAACTACCCTGAGGCCGAAACCGCGTTTCAGAAAATGCGGGAGGCCGGTAGTTTGCAGGGAATCACCCAGGTGGCGTCCGAACAGCGGTTGGCAAAACTAAAGCTCCTTCATGGGGACCCGGACGGCGCTTCCGGACATTTCTTGAAGGCGCTCAAGATCGCAAAAGCGATGCCCGCGCCGCCGACCGAAACGATCGCCTGGTGTCAGTGGCAATTGGGCGAAACAGCCTTCGCCACCGGCGATTACCGAAAGGCTAAGGAATACTACATCGCGGCGCTCGACGCCTTTCCCGGGTATTACCGGGCGGCAGCCGGGCTCGGAAAGGTGACGGCCGCGAATGGTGATATTGACGGCGCGATTGCTCAATATGAGAGCGTCGTGAATGGCCTGCCGGATCCGGCGTTCGTTTCAACGCTGGGAGATCTTTATATGATCGCAGGCCGAAGCGAAGATTCCTCGAACCAGTTCCAGCTGGTCGAGAAAATCGGCGGTCTCAATCAGTTGAACGGCACGATCTACAATCGGGGGCTTGCGCTCTTTTATGCCGATCACAATTTGAAACCCGAAGAAGCCTACGCGCTGGCCGCCAGGGAATACGAAATTCGCCGCGATATCTACGGTGCCGACGCTCTTGCGTGGACCGCGTTCAAAGCCGGGCGACTGACGGAAGCGCGAACCGCCGCGCGTGAGGCGTTGCGGCTCGGCACGCGCGACGCGAGGATTCTTTATCACGCCGGAGCGATTGAAGACGCACTCGGAAACCGCACTGAAGCGCGGAAACTGATTCGCGAAGCATTGCGACTGAACCCCGAATTCGATCCGGTGCAAGCCCCGATCGCTCGTCGTTTGTCGAAAGAACTGGAGAACCAATAATGAAACACCTTTTTCGAGCTCTTTTTGTCATCATCGCCCTTGCGGTTGCTGTCGTTGCGCATCCGCTCGGCAACTTCAGTATCAATCAATACTCGCGGCTCGAGGTTGAGGCCGCCGGGATCGGGATCAAGCATGTGCTTGACATCGCCGAAATCCCGACAATTCAGCTCGGCCCTGAAATCGACACCGACAAGAACGGCGCGTTTTCGCCGGTCGAGCTCGAGACCTACGCGGCAACGCTGACGCCAACGATGATCGCCGGGTTTGATCTTGCCGTCGACGGCCGTCGTGCCGGAATCGTCGTTGAGTCGTCGCGTGTCAGTCTTCAGCCCGGAGCCGGCAATCTTTCGACGCTTCGGTTTGAGTGGATTTTCAAGTCGACGGATTCCGGTTTGAAGGAAAATTCGCAAATTGCGTTTTCTAACCGCAATTTTGAGGATCGACGCGGCTGGAACGAGATCGTTGTCAATTCACTTGGAAATTCGAAAATTTTCGATTCAAGCGCGTTCGGCAACGGACTTACCGACGAACTTCGCGATTATCCGCGAGACACTCTGGATTCACCGCTTAATGAACGATCGGCAAATTTTGCCGTGACTTTCGGAGAGTTGCCGCCGCCGGCACGCGCGCTGCGTAATCGCGACGGACAGTACTCGAAAAGCGTTACGCCCGACCGGCTCGCGGAATTGATCAGTGTTCCCGAAGTGACGCCGGCGCTGGCTCTCGTCGGGTTGCTCGTCGCGTTCGGACTCGGGGCAGTCCACGCGATGTCGCCGGGCCACGGAAAGACCGTCGTCGGCGCGTATCTTGTCGGATCGCGCGGAACGCTGAAACATGCGCTTTTTCTTGGGCTGACGGTAACGGTGACGCACACGCTCGGCGTCTTTGCGCTCGGGCTCGTAACGTATCTTGCGTCGAGCTTCATTTTGCCCGAGACGATCATGCCGATGCTCGGGTTCGTCTCCGGACTGCTTGTTTTCTACATCGGTTTGACGATGTTCACGTCGCGGATCAAGTCGCTGTTCGGAAAGACCATCGATCATGGTCACACGCATGATCACGGGCACACGCATGATCACGACCATGACCACGATCATGAACACGATCACGATGATCATCATCCGTCACACGCTCTGACGCACACGCACGGCGGACATACGCATTCCCATCTTCCGCCGGAGGAACTGACCTGGCGGAGCCTGCTCGCGCTCGGCATTTCGGGCGGATTGCTGCCGTGCCCGTCGGCGCTTGTGCTGATGCTTTCGGCGATCTCGCTCGGCCGCGTCGGTTACGGACTGATCCTCACGACGGCGTTCAGCTTCGGACTGGCGGCGACACTTTCGGCGGTCGGCATAGCCTTTCTTTATCTCGGCAAGGCGATCGGCGGTTCCCGGATCGCCGGCAACCGTCTGGTGAAACTGATGCCGGCGGTCAGCGCGTTTGTGATCGCATGCGTCGGTGCGCTAATCTGTTGGGACAGTTTTAGGGGTTAGGCGAGAAAGAAATGAATGAATTTACGGCATTGATCGTGGCCGGATCGACTTTGGGCGTGCTCGGGCTCGGTTTCTTCATCGGGCTCAAGCATGCGGTCGAAGGCGATCATCTGGCAGCCGTTTCGACAATCGTCGCTGAACGTAAAAGCGTTTGGAGTTCGGCGATCGTTGGCGGTCTTTGGGGGCTCGGACACACGATCTCGCTGGTCCTCGCCGGTGTCGCCGTTCTGCTGCTCGATTTCAAGATCAGCGAACAGTCCGAACGGATACTTGAATTCGGCGTCGGCGTGATGCTGCTGCTGCTTGGCCTCAACGTCGTCAGAAAGATCATCAAGGGCGGCAAAGTCCATATTCACAAACACGATCACGGTAAGCACGGCCACGTACATCCGCATATTCATCTTCCCGAAAGCGATGACGCGCCGAAAACGCACCACGGAATGACATTCAGTCCGCGTTCGATCCTGATCGGAATGGTTCACGGCCTGGCCGGCAGCGCGGCGCTGATGCTGATCGTCATCCCGACGATCGAATCAAAATCTCTCGGGCTGCTTTACATCCTGATCTTCGGTATCGGTTCGATCGGCGGAATGATCATCATGAGTTTCCTCGTCGGCCTGCCGTTTCATCTGACCGCCTCGCGCTTCAACCGCATGAACGCGCTGCTGCAGGGAACGGCCGGGATCGTTTCGATCGCGTTCGGGCTCATCATCATCTACGAAAAAGGAATCACCGAAGGCCTGTTCGCCTGAATACGTGCAGGACAGCTTCGAAATGAGGGTACTTTTCTTTGCCTGCCTTGTTCCGCAAATCCGTTTGCGGAATGTTATAATCGCCCGATAAAAAACGATCGGCCGCCGCGATACCAGGAACGTGCCCGTCTCCATTCTATGAAAATGTCTGCAACAACATTCGATGAGCAGATCGAAAAGCTCGATCTGTCGATCTTCGCGAAGATCAAAAGCCAGCTCAGTGACGGCGACAAGCGATCGCTACTGTCATGTCAGGCCGCGGCGCGGAAACTTAGCGCACCGTTTTCGTATCTTGAGATCGGATCGTATCTCGGCGGCAGTATCCAGCCCTATTTGCTTGATGATTCCTGTGAGCTCGTCTATTCGATCGACAAGCGGCCGGAGGTTCAGCCTGACGAACGCGGGACTTCCTACACTTATCTGAACAATTCGACGCAGCGGATGATCGAACTTTTGACCGAGGTTTCGGCTGAAAACATCGGTAAGGTGAAATCGGTCGACGGCGACACGCGCGCGCTCGATCCGGCCGTGATCGGCGAAAAGTTCGACGTCTGTTTTATCGACGGCGAGCACACCGACGAAGCCGTTTTGTCCGATTTCCGCTTCTGTCTCGCCCATTTGAAGGAAAACGGCGCGATTCTTTTCCACGATGCGCCGATCACCTACAACGGAATTGCCGGATGTATCGAAATGCTTCGCGAAAAGGGAATCAAATTCCGCGCTTACAGCCTGCCCGACATCGTTTTCGTGATCGAGATCAACGATTTTCCGATCCATCAAAGCGAACACGTCAAAGAGCTTCTGTTCAACAATCATTTGAGTTATCTCTACTCGCTTCAGTACAACGATTACTACCGGAAATTCGCCAACAAGTCGATTTTCAGGTTCTACCGGAACATGATCGTCAAATTCAAAGGGCTTAACCGATTCGATTGATACGGGTTTTTGCCTGCGAATCCGGCAAAATCGCGACAACGTCTGCTGATTCCACCAACTCGACGAACGTTTGTAGTGCGGCATATTCGATCTTTGAATTGGCGGGCCGTCGTTGCCCGGAAGTGAAGGTCGCGCGGTCTTTTGCCATTATCCCGATCGTGAAATTTGATTCGCGTATTCTGGCGTGATTTGCGGTCAGGCGTCGTATGTCGACTCAAGGTTCAAGATTGATTTGAGTTCTGTTGAGTCTTGAATTTCGAATCTTGAAGCAGGATTCATGATTGCTTTGCGCCCTGGCGTCTTTGCGGGAAGACAAACCGGGTGTCCCCGCAAAGACGCAAACGCGCGATCTTGAATATTCAGACGGGTTCCGGCGATCTCAAATTTCAAATCTCAGACCTCATAACTTGCTGATTCGGAACTCTCGATCGAAAACCTCTACAAATCGGCCGCGGCTTGTCCGATTCCGTTTCGGAAGTAGAACCTGCAATTCGTCCAATGCACGAAATCGACGTTCAGAACGGGATTAGTTTCAAATATCAAATTTTCTTAACTACAATTGACGGATTCTGCTAAGTCGCGCCATTGTCTGCAGTCGGGGCGGGGAATACTATCTGATTGAGGACCTTGGGTTCTCAGTTTGAAGTTATTTTCATTCCGATACCTTGTTCAGGAGGTAACGACAATGTACTCAACAGCAGTTAAGTCCCGATGGATTGTTCCGGTACTGGCGATGATCTTCGCTTTTGCGGTGCCGGCATTTGCACAGAAGAATTCGCAGACGATCGAACGGCCGGCGTGGCAGAGCTATCACGGTGTGGCGATCGGCGCGACCGCGGATCAGGTGCGCGAAAAGCTTGGAAAACCGAAGTCGGAAGACGCGGAAGGTCTTTTCTTTCTCGTTTCCGATGTCGAGTCGGCGCAATTCTTGCTCGACACCGACGGTAAGGTCAAAGCGATCTCGGTCGTTTTCGATGCCGAGCATCTGACGCCGCCGACGTATCAGGACGTGTTCGGCAAATCGGTAGTTGCCGAAGCGCGGCCGGACGGCGGACTTTTCAAGATGGTTCGCTATGAGGATCTCGGATTCTGGATCTCGTTCAATCGCCAGGCGGGCGAAAAGGCGATGGTAATCGTCCTGATTCAAAAGATTTAGATCTGAATTCTGAGGCAGGGCAAATGATAAGGCTCCGTGCCGCCGTTGATCGCATCGGGTTGCGCTCAACGGCGGACGGAGCCCGGTTCGTTTTCCGTTTCGTTGCGAAAACAATTAACGTTGTTCAGCATTCAAAGATTGATTCAAATTCAAGAATCAATAATTGAAAACGTAGAGGACAGCAATGCTTTTGATTCTTGAATCTTGAACATTTTGATCTTGAATCCTGAGATTTACTTGATCTCCAGTTCGTAAGGAAGCAACAGCATCGCCTCGCCCTTGCTCATTTGGTCAAGCATCGCGGCGTAACGGAACGACCGGCGCATTTCCTCGGGGAGCGACGAAATGACAGCCGCCCGCGCCTTTTCATCCTGCGTCATCGTGTTTTCGTCTCCGGTGCCGAACATTGCATCGAGGAACGGACGCGGTTCGGGGAACGAAACGCGACGCACGTCTTTGTCGGCCGGCAGGTTGGCGAGTTGTTTGGCGATTTCGATCGCTTTTTCGAGCCCGCCGAATTCATCGATCAATCCGTTCTGTTTCGCCTGTGTTCCGGTCCAGACCCGGCCCTGCGCGATCGTGTTGACCTCTTCGTCCGTCTTGCTTCGTCCCTTCGCAACCTTCGGTACGAAATCGGTGAAATAGATCTTGTCGATCTGCTTCTGCATTTTCTCAAGTTCGGTTCCTTCCCATTTCACCGTTTCACGGAAGATGCCGGCGTTTTTGCCGCGCATGATGTACTCATTGGAAATCCCGAGCCAGTCGTAAAAACCCTTCATCACCGGTTTGCCCATGAAGACGCCGATCGATCCGGTAACCGTCGAGGGTTGGGCGACGATCTTGTTGGCGTTGCATGAAATGTAGTAACCGCCTGATGCGGCGACATCGGCCATCGAGACGACAACCGGCTTTTTCGCCTTCGCGTTTTCAATCGCATGCCACATCAGATCCGATGCCAGCGACGATCCGCCGGGGCTGTCGACGCGAAGCACGATCGCCTTGATCGACGTATCATCCGCGGCCGAGTTGATCGCTTTGACAATCGTGTCCGAGCCCATCGTTTCGCCGCCGAACGGGCTGCTGCCCGAACGGCCGATATTGATCGCGCCCGAAGCGTATACGATGGCGATCTTCTCGCCGGTGTTGAGACCGACTTTGTCCGACGGTATTTCACGATATTCGCCGCCGCTGATGGTTCGGACCGGTTCCGACTCTTTGTAGCCGAGCCGGGTTTTGAGGTCATTGTAGATATCGTCGTGATAGCTCGCGCCGTCGATCAGCCCGATTTCTTTGGCTTCGTCGGCGTGGTACGGAGCGTTGTCGATAATGGCCTTGACGTCTTCGACCGATTTCTTGCGTTCATCGGCGATCGCCTGCGTCATCCTTCCGAAATACTCGTCGAGGATCGCATTGATCACTTCGCGGTGCGGTTCGGTCATCGTCTTTTCGGTGTATTGATCGGGCGCGTTCTTGTATTTTCCGATCTTCAGAAACTGCGGCTCGATACCGAGCTTGTCGAGCGATCCGCGGTAGAACGAGACGTTGGCGGCAAACCCGTTGATGTAAAGATCGCCGGCCGGCGGCAAAAAGATCTTTTCAGCGGCGGTTGCGATGTAATACTCCTTGTTCGTTCCGATCTGCATGTAGGCGTAAACCGGTTTGCCCGAACCACGGAAATCCTTGATCGCGTCGCGAAGTTCGTCAGCTTTCCCCCATCCGATTCCCGGAAAATTGATGTCGAGCATGATCGCGCCGATGCGATTGTCGACCTTTGCCTTGCGGATCTGCGTCATCAGGCTCGAAAACGATTGCGGTTGCGAGATCCCGAGAAGCCGCGCGGTCGGATCTTCAGGGGCGTAGTCGGGAAGATCTCCGGAAACGCGAAGAACGAGTACGCTGTTCTGAGCGACGCTTGGACGGCCCATCGATTCAAAGATGACCGCCAGTGCAATGACCGAAAGCAGGACCGCGATGATCGCGAATCCGCCGATGATGAGAAACGCTTTTTTTGTCGAAGACATAGCCATGGTTTGTATTACGACCAAACAAAGAAAAGGTTTGGATCGGGTGCGGATCGAAGTCGAGAAAATCCGGATTTTCAAGCTTCAGGGTCATTCCGGCACGAAACGTCGATCTCAAGTATTCGTCGAATTGCCGGTTTGATTTCCAGTCGGAAGTTCCGAATCCGGAACCATTGAGATTTGGGTCCCGGGGGGGGCGGTCGGAATATTCAAAATCACCGGACGCTTTGCGCCTTGGCGTTTTTTCGGGATCACCCGTTGCCCGCAACGACGCCGAAGCGCAAGGTAAACCCGAAACCTCTTCAAGACTCAACATTTTGGACTCAAGCGATCGTTGATTTTGGATTTTCGGCTCAGAAAGTCCGAAGACGATCGCACTGTGTTATTGCTCGGCTGACAATCAAAATTCAAGGCTTTCAGGATTCTCGGCGAAAATCCTCAAATCTGACAGACCGTCAGCCGGAACCCCGGATTCGGGAAGTCGTGGATCCGGATTTTCAGGTTTCGGGATTGGGCGATTCGGAGCAATTGTGCAAAAATCATCGACAATCATGAAACTGACCGCGACCGTTTTCATTGCTCTCGTTTTGTTTTTCGCAGCGTCCCCGACCGCGGATGCGCAGCACCGCAAGCTGACCGTGGTTCTGATCCGGCATGCCGAAAAAGATGTTTCGGCGACAGCCGACAAGGTCAATCCGGTGCTGGTACCGGAAGGGAAGCAGCGCGCCGAGCGCCTTGTTCAGGCCGTCAAAAAATATAAGTTTGACGCGATTTACTCGTCCGATTTTATCCGGACGCGGGAAACGGTGGCGCCGCTTGCCGCAAAACGCGGCCTTCAGGTTCAGATTTATGATCACAAGGATCTCAAGAAGATGATGGAGTTGATCATGTCCGGCAAGATCAAGCGGTTGCTGATCGTCGGACATAATTCGACGACGCCGGCGCTGACAAATCTGTTGCTAGGGGCCGAGAAGTATAAACCGCTTCTCGAATCAGAGTACGACAAGATCTTCGTCGTCAAAATCAGACGGTACAAGCGGAGACCCGTCAAGGTCGAAGACAAACAATTAACGTATTAGATTTCGGAATTCGTTTAATCCGGGTCTGGAATTTCGGATCGTCGTCCCAGAGGCCGAGCACACCAACTTTCCGAGCGTCGCGGGCGCGGTTGCATCCTCGGACTGCGAGCAAATCGGATTGCCGGCAACCGGAGCGGTTGCCGGCAATCCGAAATTCATCTCAAATCAAAGCGCGCTACCTTCAGTGCGCTTCCGTCATTTAGCCTGATGACCAGCAATCTGCAGGATCCTTGCCAGTTCCGGCTCGTTTTCCAGACATATGTGTATTGATCGGTTGAGGCGTCATAGCTGAGACCGCTGCCGCCGGCCGATGCCGTTTCGGCGATCTCCGCGGTGACGGTGTTTCCGCATTCGACCGTTCCTGACGCCGGATAACCTGTCATCAAGACATTCAGTCCCTGATCTCCATTGAGCGAGAACTTGACCGGTACGGATTGTCCGGCCCGCACCGAATTCGATAATGGAAGATTCTCGATTGGCTGCAGGAACCCGACGAACGCATATTGAACGTGCACAATCAGCGTGGCGCTTGTCTGCACGCCCGCCGAATCCGTCACCGTCAACGTGAACGATGTCTGGCCGATTCCCGCTGAAGCTGACAGGTCTGCCATGATCTCACCGTTGTTATTTGTGATGTTAGAGATCGTAACTCCGTTTGACGGATTGGCGCTCGAAACCTCGACGGACGGCACCGATTGCCCGTCTTCCGCGTCGTCAACGGTAGCGATCCTGACATTCTGGTTCGAGTTTTGAAATACTGTCACCGTCGGCGAACTGATTGACGGCGGTTGATTCGTCGCAAGTTCGAGCACGAAATCGACCGATCTTTCGCCGCTCCCGCAATTGTATTGTTCGTAGCCGCCGACGACGTAGATCGAATTGTTCAGCGCTGCGATCCCGAAATCTCTCCGGGGTGAGGGCAACGGCGGACCCGTCGACCAATTATCGGCAACCGGGTCATAGATCTCCACCGTTTCGAGGCCGACGCAGCCAGGTTGGCCACCGACCGCATATATTCGGCCGTTCATTGAAACCGCGCCAAGACTCGGACGTGTGGCCGCCATCGCGCTTTTGGTCGTCCAAGTGTTGGACACCGGATCGTAGGCCTCGACCGTATTGAGAGCGGCCGATCCGGAACTGCCGCCGATGACATAAACGATATTGTCAACGACCGCTGTCGCAGGAAAATACCTCGCGGTCGGCATCGGCGCGCGCTCGGTCCAGGTGTCGGTGACCGGATCATACTCGGTGTTGGAAGCCAGCGCACTCCCATTCCAACCGCCGATCACGTACAGCTTGCCGTTGGACGCAATCACCGAATGCGCGGTTCGGAACTGGGGAAGCGGAGCCTTGTTGGCCCAACTGTTCGTGTTCGGATCGTAGGCTTCGACGCCGGCGATGTGGGCGCCGCAACCGACCGATCCGCCGACCGCATACAATAGACCGTTGAGCGCGGCGATGTCGTGGTAACCGCGGGCGGTGTTCATGGGCGCCCGGTGCGTCCAGACGTTGGTCATCGGGTCGTAGGCTTCGAGATTCGAATACGGTGTGCATCCGTTCCATCCGCCGGCGGTATAAAGAACGCCGTTGATGGTGGTCGCGCGGGAGAAATAACGCGCCGACGAGATCGGCGACTTTGGTGTCCAGACGCCGCTCGCGGCACCGGGTTTCGGGGCGATCATCGATACGACGGCAACGATCGATGCCGTCAGCGAAACCGTGATCAATATTCTGGTTCGATTGTAATTTGATTTCATTTGTCCTCCTTTTCAAGCCGGGGGCGACTCGTGTCGGGCCGTACCCTCGTCGATCCGCAAAAGAACCGACCGCTTTCAACGGGCCTAGCGAGAAATTCGGGTCGGTGGTATCATCGGGGGCAGAAATTTTTTCGTCGGTCTTTATGAGCGCGATCCCGCAGGAAATCACTAACCTTCTGATGAGATGGGGCAAGGGCGAGAGTGATGCGCTTGGCGAGTTGATTCCGCTGGTCTATCCCGAGTTGCGCCGGATTGCGCGCCAATACATGCGGAAGGAGAATTCTCACCACACGTTGCAGACATCCGCGCTGATCAATGAGGCATATCTTCGGCTAGTCAATCAACGCGCCGTCAGTTGGCACGACCGCGCCCATTTTTTCGCGGTTTCCGCGCAGGTCATGCGTCATATTCTGACCGATCACGCCCGACGCTACCGATACGCGAAACACGGTGGTGGTAACCGGTGCGTGGCGCTTGACTCGGCGAGGATCGCGAATACGGCGCGCGCTGCCGAGTTCGTTGCGCTCGACGAGGCGCTTGTGCGGCTCAAGGAAATCGATCCTCGAAAGGCGGAAATGGTCGAATTGCGATTTTTTGGAGGGCTCACGGTTGAAGAGACCGCCCGTGCGCTGGGCGTTTCGGAAATCACAATCAAAAGAGACTGGCGCGCCGCGCGGGCATGGTTGCTGCGCGAAATGAGCTAAGCCGAGTCTGATGATACCTTCTCACCCAAAATTCTCGCTTAGGTCATCGGAGTGAGGATGGAATCTGAAATATGGCGGCGAGTTGATGGGATCTTCCAGAGCGCGGTTGAACTTTCGCCGCCGGCCCGAGTTGCCTTCCTCGATTCCGCCTGTGCCGGCGATGTGGAGCTACGAGGCGAAATCGAAGCATTGCTGGCTGCGGATTCGAAAGAATGGAACTTCCTCGAGACGCCGGCGCTTGAATCGGCGGCGCCGTTCCTGGTCGATGATTCACCACGATTCGAGCCGGGCGAGATCGTCGCACAATACGAGATAGTCAAACCGATCGGCAAAGGCGGAATGGGCGAAGTTTACCTCGCGCGCGACCGCATGCTGAGCCGTGAGGTCGCTCTCAAGTTTGTTTCCCACGATCCGTTCTCGGACGACCAAACTCGGCAGCGATTCCATCTCGAGGCACGATTGGCGTCGACTCTCAACCATCCGAACATTCTGACCGTCCATCAATTCGGCGAATTCAACGGACATCAGTTCATCGCAACCGAGTTCGTTGCGGGTGAATCGCTGCGCGAGCGAGTCCGCCGCGGGCCAATGCCGACGGCTGAGGCGCTCGCGGTCATGATGCAAGTCGTCGCCGCGGTCGCGGTAGCCCATAGGACCGGAATCGTGCACCGGGACATAAAACCCGAGAACATCATGATCAGCGCCGACGGATTTGTAAAAGTCCTTGATTTCGGGATCGCCAAGGCGATGGATCGGTCATTAAGTTCGCCGCCCGTTGACGGTGCGGCATCCGAGGCCGTTGCGGGTACGCTCCGTTACATGTCTCCGGAACAGTTCAACGGGGAAGAGGTTGATGCCCGGGCCGACATTTTCAGTATCGGCACCATGTTCTTGGAAATGTTGACGGGATTGCTGCCGTCGGCGACGATCGATGTCGCCGGACCGTCCGAGGCCGTTTCGGCACTGAATATTCCGCCAGCAGCCCTCAGAATTGCCTGGCATTGCATGAAGCCGGACAAGAACGACCGGTATGTAACGGCGGAAGAGCTTTTGGCGGATCTCAAAACACTGTCCGCGGAAACCGGTTCGGGATCGGCGGATAGCTCCCGACGCTTTTTCGTCGGGAACGGTAACGATCTTCTGGCGACCTCGATCCTGGCCTCCGTCACTCTCTTGCTGGGGTTCGCGTCGATCTATCTCTTGAGGCCCCAGCCATTGTCCGACGCGGTGCAGGCCACGCTCATGCACATGAACTGGACGCGATTGCCGGATATTTCGTTTCCGCGCGGTCTTGCCGAGCCGGCCGTGATTGACGGCAAACTGTACGTGACGGGCGGCTGGACGGTTTGCACGCCGCATGCGGATCTTGAAATGTACGATCCGTCAACCGGAATTTGGGTCAGACGAACCCCGATGCCGACCCCGCGCGGCAGCCACGCAGTCGGCGTGTTGAATGGCCGGATCTTTGCAGTCGGCGGTGATACCGACTGCGGAAAGTCGGTCGCGACCGTTGAGGCGTACGACCCTGAGACCGATTCGTGGCGTCCGAGAGCTCCGCTCCCCGAGCCCCGGGGCGGGCTCGTCGTCGCCGGGGTAACCGGCAAGCTTTTTGCGATTGGTGGGATTCGCAACGGACGGTTTTTGGAGCACAACACCGTATATGATCCGGAAAGCGACAAGTGGGCCGCCCGTGCCCCGATGCCGAGCCAAAGAGCCGGCGCCGCCGCGGTCGTCATCAACGGGTCGATTTTCGTTTTCGGCGGGCGCGGCCCAGTCGGCGATGAGGCCAGAAGGGTTGAAGTTTACGACCCGGAAAACGATGTATGGACGGCGAAAGCCCAGATGCCGACCAGACATGACTACGCTGCCGCGACGATCATCGACGGAAAAGTCTATGTCGTCGGCGGACACAATCGCGGTGCCGTCGATCGCTATGATCCGGAAACCGATTCATGGTCCGTGGCCGGGTGGCTCGAGAGGCCCCTGATTTATTCCCGAAGTGCGGAACTCAGCGGGTCGGTCATCATCGTCGGTGGCTTTGACGGTTCGGATTATTTGGCGACCGTGTTGTCGTTTTCCCCGCCCCAAAGTCCTGGCGTCGTCCGAGCGCTGTGCCCGGAAACCGATGTCTGGCGGCGGCATGCAGCGATGCCGACGGCGAGAACGAACACCGGGGTGGCCGCGATCAACGGGATCGTTTACGTATTCGGAGGCGTTCGCGATGAGAACGATCAGCTCGTTTTTCTTGATACCAACGAGGCTTTCGAGCCCGAGACCGGGAAGTGGCGGCGAAGGGCGCCGATGCTGACCGCACGAGCCTTGCGCGGGACAAACAATGCCGTTGCTGGCGGTCGGATTCATGTCGTCGGCGGCAATCCGCGCGGTATTTGTTCCGATGCTCACGAGGTTTACGATCCGATTCGGGACAAATGGTCCGCGAAGGCTCCGTTGCCGGTCGCGAAGTGTCACGTCGCGGTGATCGCCGCCGGCGGGTTGATCTACGCGATTGGCGGCAATCTGAATGGCCCGCATTCGGCGAGCGTCGAAATCTATGACCCGAAGTCCGATTCGTGGAGCTCAGGTCCGCCGATGCCAACGGCTCGGATGGAAGTCCAGGCGGGTGTCGTTGGTGGCAAGATCTATGTTCTCGGAGGTGCGAACCTTTCGGGAGTGCTCGACGTGTTCGAGGTTTTCGACACGGCTTCGGGTATCTGGTCGACACTGCCTCCGATGCCGACGTCGAGGGCTGGTGCGGCGATCGCGGTGATCGATCGGAAATTAGTCGTCAGCGGCGGGTATCAGGACACTGAAACGATGTTGGCGTCGGTTGCCGTTTATGACCCCGAAACGGCTCAATGGTCCGAGTTGCCGCCTCTCCCGTCGGCGCGCGGTTATCATTCGGCGATCGCGGTCGAAGACACCGTATTCAGTTTCGGGGGTGCGGTTCTGCCCAAGTTTCGCCCGGTGACCACGGTCACCGAATCGATCGGGTTGAGGCCCTGTCGGCCGAACCACGAGGATCCGGCGCGATAAACGGTATCGATCGCCCGTCGGCCCGGAAGTTGCGTCGAGCAGAAATCCCGACAGTGGTGGCGGGATCGCGCGCCTGCAGTTAAAGTACGATGGCGAATATCGATTTCTCTCGGATGAAAAGGAATTCGATGATATCTTGAACGGTTTGAGATTCGAGTAAACCGGTCAAATTCACCGACGAACTGAAAACCTATTGACGGCAGTGTGTGACCGACCGTCAGACGTGGTTTGACAGTTAATCTGCAAACTGACTAAAATTCCCTTCGTTTCCAGCCCTCAAAAGTTGTAAAAGAGTTAGAATTCTTTCATGAGCGAAGCGGTCGACAATGCGGAAAAATTGGTTGGCGTTGAGGTTACAACTTCAACGCTGAGAGCAGTTTGCCTCGGAGCTGACAGAACAGTCGCGGCGACGCACTCGACGACGCTGATCCGTGGAAACGACGTGCTCCCGCAAATTGTCAGCTTTATTAACGAGCTGCGGAGCCGTTTCGGCGATTTCGAACGCATCGGCGCGACATTTCCGGGTCTTATTCGGCGCGATTCGAGGCGGATCGCCTATTCAAGCGATTTTCCCGAGTTTCACGATGTCGATCTGCTTGGTGAACTCGAAAAGACCACGCGGCTGTCGGTGTTTATTGAAAACGACGCGAACTCGGCCGGTTACGGCGAGTTCATGCTCGGTGCCGGTCGCGACTGTCACAATCTTTTTTATGTGACGCTCGGATCGGGCGTTGGCGGATCGCTTATTTTCGATGGCCGGATCTGGCACGGAATTTCAGGATTTGCCGGAGAATTCGGATATCTGGCGATCGATGACGATGGCACGCGCCTTGAAGAGGTGGCTTCCGCGACCAACATCGTCAGGCGCACCAAACAGCGCTTTCATCAGGACAGCACGTCGTCGCTCGGAACTTTCTCGGAAGAAGAAATCACAGTTGCAGATGTCGTCGCGGCAGCGCATGAAGGTGATGATTTTGCGCAGATGATGTTGACGCGTACCGGCCGCTACGTCGGTACGGCGATCGCCGGCGTGATCAATCTTCTCAATGTCGAGCGCGTCGTGATCGGTGGCGAGATCGCGGATGCCGACCGAACAATGATCGAAGCGATCGTTGAGCGCGCCCGCGAACTTTCATTCAAACCGTCGTTTGAGGCGGTTGAAATCGTTCCGGGGAATCTCGGTGAATCGGCGGCGGCGATCGGGGTTGCGTTGCTTTCGAAATCGGCCTAGTTTGCGTGATAACATTTGGAGTATTAATTATCCTTATCAGTTAAACTAATTTAACTGGCCATTGCCGATATCGGAGCAGATGCATATCCTTGCTATTTAATTTGCGCGGGTTTGCGCATGTTTAGGGATTCTGCAAAAATGCAGTTGTGCCGGAATAGGTAGCAGTTCTTATTAAAAAGGGAAAACATGTTTGACTTGCCCTCAAATCCTTGGATTTGGGGCTGGTCGAGGTTTAATTTCGAAGAATAGTCCGGACATAAGGAAACATAATGGGACAGATCTTTCATCGCGGAGCGAACAATATTGCGAAGGCAAGTATCTTCGTCGCGCTTTTGTGCGGCGGACTTGCGTTTTATGCATACACGCAGATCGCCCGCTCGTCGTACCTGACCAATCAGGGGCTCGAGCGGCCGCAGCCGGTTCAGTTCAGCCATAAGCATCACGTCGGCGACGACGGAATCGATTGCCGCTACTGTCACACTTCGGTTGAGACGTCGGCCTCGGCCGGAATGCCGCCGACGCAGACCTGTATGAACTGCCACACCCAGATCTGGGCGGATAGCCCTTATCTCGAGCCGGTTCGGGCGAGCTACCGCGACAATAAGCCGATCGAGTGGGTTCGCGTTCACGATCTTCCGGAATTTGCCTATTTCAACCACAGCATTCACGTTGCGAAGGGCGTCGGGTGCGCGTCGTGTCACGGAGATATCTCCAACATGGCGAGCGTTTATCAGGAAAAAACGCTGCAGATGGAGTGGTGCCTGTCGTGTCACCGCGATCCGGGCCCGAATATCCGGCCGCAGTCCGAGATCTTCAACACGTCTTGGAACAAGGACGATATCACCCAGGAACAGGAAAAAGAGGTTGCCGAGAAGATCAAGAAGTTGCGCGGCAAGGATTTCATGACCAGCTGTTCGACGTGCCACCGATAGTTTCGGGCGCGAACGGACATGGCAGAATTGAAAGTTATCAAAATCGAGGGATCAAATATAGATGATCAGCAAAGACAGCAAGACTAACTTTGCAAAGTTGAGGGAGAGCATCCTTCAACAGAACGGGAAACAATACTGGCGCAGCATCGAAGAATTCGTTGAAGCGCCCGAATTCGAAGAATTCGTCAAAGAAGAGTACCCGGTTCACGCCGAAGAGTGGGACAACTCGGTCAGCCGTCGCAACTTCATCAAAGTGATGGGTGCGTCGCTGGCACTCGCGGGGCTTTCGGGCTGCGTGATCCAGCCGACCGAGATGATCGTTCCGTACGTTTCACAGCCGGAAGGCCTGGTCCCGGGAAAACCGCAGTATTTTGCGACCGCGATAACGCTCGGCGGCGTCGGCAACGGACTTCTGGCACGTTCGAACGAAGGACGCCCGACTAAGCTTGAAGGCAATCCGGAGCATCCCGGAAGTCTTGGATCGACCGACGTGCTGACGCAGGCGGCGCTTCTTGATCTCTACGATCCGGATCGCTCGAAAGAGATCGTCAATCGCGGCGAACCGAAGACCTGGCAGGCGTTTATGAACGATCTGCGGTCCAAGATCGACGAAAACCGCGCCAACGGCGGTGCCGGCATCCGATTCCTCAGCGAAACTGTTTCGTCACCAACGCTCATCGCGCAGTTCAACCAGCTCAAAACCGAACTCCCGAACGCAAAATGGTATCAGTACGAACCTGTCAACCGCGACAACGCGGCGGCGGGATCGAAGCTCGCGTTCGGATCGGTCGTCAACACGGTTTACAAATTCGATCAGGCCGAGCGCATTCTGACTCTCGATGCCGATCTTTTCTCCGGTTTCAACGTCCGCTACATCAAAGACTTCGCAAAATCGCGTTCGTGGTCGGAAGAGAAGAATGAAATCAACCGCCTGTACGCGATCGAAACGACGATGTCACTTACCGGCGCGAAGGCCGATCACCGTATCGGCGTCAAACCGAGCCAGATGACGGAGGTCGCGAAAGCCGTCGCCAAAGCGCTCGGCGTTGGCGGCGCCGCTTCGAATTATTCGGAAAACGCCGATTGGATCGCCGCAATGGCCAAAGATCTCAAGGCGCATGCCGGAAAATCGGTCGTAGTTGCGGGCGATAATCAGCCGGCAGCGGTTCATGCGGTCGCGCATGCGATCAACGAAGCGCTCGGAAATGTCGGCAAGACCGTTGTTTATACCGAGCCGACCGTTGCGAATGCGGAAACGCTCCAGATCGATGGGCTTCGTGAATTGGTCAAGGACATCGACGGCGGCACCGTGAAGATGCTCGTCGTTCTCGGCGGCAATCCGGTTTACAACGCGCCGGCCGATCTGAAATTCAATGAAGAACGCCTGAACAAGATCCCGTTCCGCGTTCATCTTGGCCGATATCGCGACGAGACGGCGGAATTTTGCCACTGGCACGTCGGCGAAACGCATTTTCTTGAGTCGTGGGGCGACACCCGCGCGTTCGACGGAACCGTTTCGATCGTCCAGCCGTTGGTTGAACCGCTTTACGGCGGCAAGAGCGTTTATGAAATAGTCCAGTTGTTCTTCAAGGAAGGGTTCGAAAAGAAAACTTACGACATTGTCCGCGAAAACTGGCAGAAACAGACGATCAATATGGCCGTGAAACCGGCCGAGCAGAAAGTCGAAACGACCGAGACGAAAACCGAGGCCAAAACCGACGCTAAGGTCGCAACGCCGGCCGCGACGCCCGCGACAGCGGTCGCGCCGGCGGGCGGCAAGACATTTGAAGATAACTGGCGCCGGATCGTTCATGACGGAGTTGTGCCGAATTCGAGCGCAGCGGTCAAAGAAGTAAAGGTCAATCCGGCGTTCATGAGCCAGCCGGAACCGGCGTCGAGCGCGGCCGGATCGATCGAGATCTCGATCCTTCCCGACCCGAGCGTTTACGACGGTCGATTCACGAACAACGGATGGCTTCAGGAACTTCCGAACCCGCTGACCAAGATCACGTGGGAAAATGTCGCGCTCGTCAGCCCGAAAACGGCCGAAAAGCTCGGTCTCAACCGAGGCAACGACGCCGACGAGATGTCGGGCGGTGAACGTCCGATGTCGTTCATCAATTCGAAGGGCGGAAATATGTTCTCGGATCTCGTCAAGCTCAAGTATCAGGGCGGCGAGATCAACAAGCCGGTTCCGGTCTGGATTGCTCCGGGTCAGCCGGATGATGTGGTGGCGATCTATCTCGGCTACGGACGGACGAAAGCCGGCCGCGTCGGAACCGACCTCGGCTACAACGCCTACGACGTCCGGAAATCGGACGCGATGCATTTCGGCAAAGGCGAACTGACCAAGACCGGTGAGCAGACGACGATCGCTTCGACGCAGATCCACTTCAACATGGAAGGACGCGATCTGCTCCGCAACTACGATCTCGAAGAGTTCAACCACGACGAGAAAATCGGCGAACAGCACAACGAGATCGACAAAACGATGTATCAGCCGGAGTTGTTTGAGAAAGGCTATGCCGATGGTCACCGTTGGGCGATGGCCATCGATCTCAACAACTGCGTCGGCTGCAACGCCTGCGTCATCGCCTGCCAGTCGGAAAACAACATCCCGATCGTCGGCAAAGAACAGGTTGAACGAAGCCGCGAAATGCATTGGATGCGCATCGACGCGTATTTCGGCGGCACGCTCGAAAAACCCGAGGGCCCGAATTTCCAGCCGGTTCTTTGTCAGCAGTGCGAACAGGCGCCGTGCGAGGTCGTCTGTCCGGTTCACGCCACCGTACACAGCTCGGAAGGGCTCAACGACATGGTTTACAACCGCTGCATCGGAACCCGATATTGCTCGAACAACTGTCCGTACAAGGTCAGGCGTTTCAACTTCCTGCTCTACCAGGATTGGACGACCGAGCAGTTCAAGTTGATGCGCAATCCGGAAGTTACCGTCAGATCGCGCGGCGTCATGGAGAAATGCACGTACTGCACGCAGCGCATATCGGCAGCCCGGATCGAAGCCGAGAAAGACGGACGCAAGGTTCGCGACGGCGAGGTTCTGACCGCGTGCCAGTCAGCATGTCCGGCCGATGCGATCTATTTCGGCGACATGAATGACAAGAACAGCAAGGTTTCGAAGATGAAGGCCGATCGGCGCGATTACAATCTGTTGAACGAACTCAACACCCAGCCGCGGACGACGTACCTTGCCGGGCTCAAGAACCAGAACAAGGAAATGCCGGATTATGTCGCTCCGAAGAAAAAGGACGGCGAAAGCAAAGCGGCGCACTAAGCATTGATCGAACCGGCCACGCGGTCCCGGACCGTGCGGCGCAAAACCGGCTGACACGAAGACGTTATGCAAGAAACGAAATCTGATGAACTGAAAAAGGTTCAGACTAGAATTTACCCGCCGATGGTCGAGGGCGATCACACGCTCGCGACCGTCACGGACAAGATCAGCGATGTGACGCTGAAAAAGACGACGCCGTTCCATTGGTTCATCGGTTTCGGCATCTCTTTTCTGATCGCGCAGTTGCTTCTGTTCACGATCCTTTATCTGGTTACGACCGGTATCGGTATCTGGGGCAACAACCAGCCGGTCGGTTGGGCGTTCGATATCATCAACTTCGTTTGGTGGATCGGGATCGGTCACGCGGGAACGCTGATCTCGGCGATTCTTTTGCTGCTCAATCAGAAGTGGCGAACGTCGATCAACCGTTTCGCCGAGGCAATGACGCTTTTCGCCGTGGCCAACGCCGGACTTTTTCCGCTCTTGCACACCGGCCGTCCGTGGCTCGCGTTCTGGATGCTGCCGTATCCGAACACGATGGGCATGTGGCAGAACTTCCGAAGCCCGCTGATGTGGGACGTTTTCGCGGTTTCGACATACGCCACCGTTTCGGCGCTGTTTTGGTACGTCGGTCTGATTCCCGATTTCGCGACGCTTCGCGATCGCGCCAAAAATAAGTATTTCCGATTCGTTTACGCCGCTTTGTCATGGGGCTGGCGCGGATCGGCGCGGCACTGGCACCGGTATGAGATCGCATATTTGCTGCTCGCCGGACTTTCAACTCCGCTTGTCCTTTCGGTTCACTCGATCGTTTCGTTCGACTTCTCTGTGTCACAGGTTCCTGGCTGGCACGCGACGATCTTTCCGCCGTACTTTGTGGCCGGCGCCATTTTTGCGGGATTCGCGATGGTGCTGATTCTCTGCATTCCGTTGCGCCACCTGTACAACATGAAGGATTTCATCACCCATACGCACCTTGTCTATATGGGCAAGATCATGCTCGCCACCGGACTGATCGTCTGCTATGGCTACGGCATGGAAGCGTTTTTCGGGTGGTACAGCCGGTCGGAATATGAAGTTTTCATGATCAAGAACCGGATGTTCGAAGGGCCTTACTGGTGGTCGTACTGGCTGCTCATCTTCTGTAACGGCCTTTCGATCCAGTTGCTTTGGTTCAAGCGGTTCCGCGAAAGCGAATTCTGGCTGTTCGCGATCTCGGTCGTGGTCAGCGTCGGCATGTGGCTCGAACGATTCGTGATCATCGTCACCAGTCTTCACCGAGACTTTTTGCCGTCATCGTGGGCGATGTACAGTCCGCGGCTGTTTGACTGGACGATGTTTGTCGGAACGCTCGGTTTCTTCTTTACGCTGATCTATCTGTTTGTCAGATTTGTACCGATCATCTCGATCTTCGAGGTTCGGACGCTGCTTCCGGAGGCTCATGTGCATGGTCATCATCAGGACTTCGAAGAGGTCGTCAATGAGGTCGAGCACGAAGAAATCGATCGCGACAGCAAGTAGAACGAGGTTGTTTGCGTGCGGGCGACAGTTAGCCCGCCGCCTGAAATAAACAACTCACCCGTGTTGATCCGGCGGCCAGCGACGGCCCGCCGCAAACAACGGTCTGAGGGATGAGAGATGAAGGATGAGACGCGACGCGTCGCGGATCTCAACACTTTTGTATATGGAAAAGAAAATATACGGATTGATGGCGGAATTCGACTCGGCGACCGAACTCGTCGACGCGGCGCGTCAGGTGCGCGACGCCGGTTATCGAAAGACCGACGCCTTTTCGCCTTTCCCGCTGCATGAAATCGACGAAGCGCTCGGCATCCGGCGCAGCATTCTTCCGTTTCTGGTTTTCGGCGGCGGCATCGTCGGCTTGCTCGCCGGACTTGGCCTGCAGTTCTACACGCACGTCATCGAGTATCCGATCAACGTCGGCGGCCGGCCGCATTTCAGCATTCCGTCTTTCATTCCGCCGTCGTATGAGCTGACGATCCTGTTTGCGGCGTTCACCGCGGTTTTCGGGATGCTTTTCCTGAACGGATTGCCGTCACCGTATCATCCGGTTTTCAACGTCGAACGGTTTTCGCTCGCAATGCGCGAAAAGTTCTTTTTGCTGATCGAAAGCGAAGACGACAAGTTCGATTACGACGACACGAAGAGTTTTATGAAGAGTCTGAATCCGCAGGAGGTTTTCGATGTTGAAGACTAACCCTGCAAAAGTAAGAAGTGAAGAGGCAAAAGGCAAAATGAACACGAGGATTCTTTTTTTCTTCTTACTCCTGACCTTTGCGTTCACGACCGCCTGCCGCTACGACATGCAGGATCAGCCGCGCTACAAGGCATACAAGAAGAGCACGTTCTACTCTGACGGACGCTCTGCGCGCGACATTCCGGCCGGCACCGTCGCCCGCGGCAATCTGCGCGAAGACAAGGCGCTTTACACGGGCAAGAAGGAAAATGCCGATCCGAACGCACAGGTTCAGACGACGACCGATGCTTCAGGAAACACGCTGATCAGCAGTTTCCCGAACGACATTGAGGAATTTCCGATCCCGGTCACGAAGGAACTTATCGATCGCGGCCAACAGCGATACGAGATCTATTGCGGCGTCTGTCACGGACCGTTCGGAAACGGCGATGGCATGATCGTCCGCCGCGGATTCCCGAAACCGCCGACATACAATGACGATCGTCTCCGGAATGCACCGGTCGGACATTTCTTCGACGTCATCACCAACGGACAGGGACGGATGGCATCTTACGCGGCGCAGATTCCGGTCGCCGATCGCTGGGCGATCGTGATGTACATCCGCGCGCTCCAGCGCAGTCAGAACCCGAGCGGCGCAAATCCGCTGACGCAGGCAAATATGGCAAACGAAACGCCGAAACCGGCAACCGAGGGAGGTTCGAAATAGGAATGAGCAATTCGAATTATCAAGCTCCCGCGGAATTGAAGAAATTCAGAAGCATCTCGCTCGGCGCCGCAATCCTGGCGATCGTCGTGCTGGCCGTCATGGCCGTCTCGCCGGAAAGCCGTGAACAGGCGCTCCGCTCGTGGCTTCTCGGATTTACCTATTGGGGCGGAATCGCCATCGGCTGCCTCGGCGTGCTGATGCTTCAATACGTCACCGGCGGTGCGTGGGCGATCGTCATCCGCCGAACGGTCGAAGCCGGTTCGCGGACGATGCCGATCGTCGCGCTTCTGTTCCTGCCGATCCTGATCTATGTCGGTTCGCTGTATGAATGGAGCCACATGTACGGAACGGACCGCATCGTCACCGAGCGCGGTTGGTACCTGACGCATTTCGGTTTCGCGATCCGGGCAATCGCCTACTTTCTGATCTTCATCGTCATGCAGGTGCTTCTCAGCAAATGGGGCGCGGCACAGGACGAAACGAAGAATTATGAGGATTCGGCGAAGCTTCTCGGCACCGCGACGGCGTTTTCGGGACCCGGAATCGTCATTTATGCGCTGGTCGTGAGCTTTGCGGCGATCGATTGGACGATGACGCTCGATCCGCACTGGTTTTCGACGATCTGGGGATTCCTTTACATCGTCGGATGGGCGCTCAGCTGCTTCTGCTTCGCCGTCGTCATTCTCGCGTACCTGTCGGACAAAGAACCGATGAACCGCGTGATCGGAAAGCGTCATTTTCATGACATCGGCAAGCTGATGCTGGCGCTCGTCATGGTCTGGACTTATTTCAATCTGTCGCAGTTCCTGATCATCTGGTCGGGCAATATCCCGGAAGAAACGCCGTGGTACTTGAAGCGGATGAAAGACGGATGGGGAGCGATCGGACTTGTGCTGATCCTGTTCCATTTCGCGTTTCCGTTCATCATTCTGCTGTCGCGGGACATCAAGCGCAACGCGAAGTATCTGGCGATCATGGCAGTTTTCATTCTGGTCATGCGTTCGGTCGATATGTTCTATCACATCGCTCCGAGCCCGACGGTTGCCGGCGGACACGGTGCCGCAGGATTCCACGTCAGTTGGATGGATTTCGCGGCGGTCATCGGAATCGGCGGCATCTGGCTCGCCGCCTTTTTCACGCAGTTGATGAAACGGCCGCTGGTGCCGGTGATGGATCCCTTCCTGCAGAATTCGATCGAGCACGGAAAGGGACACTAAAGAATTGGGGGAGTTTGAAGATCGGGTCAGACCTTTTGTTGATCGCGATCCGATTTTCGAATCCGGAAAAGATATGTCAAAGCACGAAAACAAAGCATCGGATTTCGACAAACCGTATGAGCCGAACGAGATCGGGATGACACAGATCCTGTGGTTCTCCGGCGGCTTGTTTCTTTTGATCGTCATCACTTTCGGGCTGATGTGGATCCTTCAGGTCTTCATGGAACGCGATAAGGTTGCGGAAGATCTGAAGAATCGAAATCCGCTCGCGCGGTCGAATCAGGAGCGTTTGCCGCCCGAGCCGCGTGTTCAGGCCGCACCCGGATTCGGTGTCGACGGCCCGAACGGTCGCATCAACCTCGAGTTGAAGGCGCCGCAGTCGGAATATTGGGAACTTCATAAGATCTGGAAAAAAGAAGCCGCCGAGGGTCAGAAGATCGCGAAAGACGGAAAAATGACGGTCATCACGCTTTCGATCGATGATGCAAAGAAAGCGGTCCTCAGTGAAAACCTGAAGTCGCGAAGCGGTGAGGCGGCTGAGAAGTCGTTCAAAGAGGCGCAGACGATCGTTTCCGGATCAAGCGCCGGCCGGACACGGACGGATCGGCTCAGATAGCCTGGAAATTTTGCAGTTATGAAGAAAAGTTCGGCGATTTCAGCAGTATCGAAGCTGACACTTTTTGCGGCATTCGCAGTTTTGATGTTCTTTGCAGAGGCGGCGGCGCAGCGGGTTGAGCACTACAACTCGCCGCTTTATTCGCCGCGGAAATACGATCCGAACGACAATATCTCAAGCAACGGCTTGCCCGATGCGCTGAAGAAGGTCGGGATCGAACAGAAACTCGGAGATTCGCTTCCGCTCGACGCCGTTTTCAAAGACGAGAACGGGCGCGAGGTAAAGCTCGGCGAGTACTTCGGAAAGCGGCCGACGATCGTCGCACTCGTTTATTTTGAGTGCCCGATGCTCTGCAATGAGGTTCTCAACGGACTGACGGGATCGCTCAAGAGCCTTTCGCTCGATGTCGGCAAGGACTTTGACGTCATCGCGATCAGTTTTGATGCGCGTGAGAACGATCTGCCGGAGCTTGCGAAGAACAAGAAGGAAGGATATTTGAAGCGTTACGGGCGAACCGGATCGGAAAACGGGTGGCATTTTCTGACCGGAACACAGGCTGAGATCGACCGCGTCACACAGGCTGTCGGCTTCAGCTATTTCTGGGACGAACAGTCGAACCAGTTCGCGCACGCCGGCGCCGTCATGTTTACGACGCCCGACGGCAAGCTTTCGCGGTATCTGTACGGCATCGATTACGCGCCGAAAGACGTCAAGTTCGCGCTCATGGAATCTGCCGACGGCAAGATCGGCAATACCGCCGAGCAGTTGATGCTTTACTGTTTCCACTATGATCCGTCGACGGGGAAATACGGATTATCGATCCTGCGGGTTTTGCGCATCGCCGGAATCGTCACGCTGGTGGGGCTCGGAGCAATGATTTTGGCCTTTTGGGCGCGCAATAAATCGAAGAATGAGTTGGACGGGGATCAGTCGCAGTCAGTCCCCGGCAACGAATAGACAAAGTAATTATGCAAAGCAATACGTGGATTCCACTATTTCCGGACCAGGCTTCAAGCTTCGCTTGGCAGATCGACTATCTGTATTTCTACCTGGTTTTGATCAGCATCGCATTTTCGATCCCGATCGTCGCAGCGATCCTGTTTTTCTCGATCAAGTATCGCGAAACGGAAAAGTTCGCGACACCCGAAGAAATTCACGGATCGACGACACTCGAAATTGCGTGGTCGATCATTCCGTTCGTGATCTCGATGACGATCTTTCTCGGCGGCGCGCTCGTGTACTACAACCAGTACCGTGTCCCTGAAGACTCGATGGAGATCTACGTTGTCGGAAAACAGTGGATGTGGAAGTTCCAGCACGGCACCGGTCAGCGCGAGATCAACGAACTGCACGTTCCGAAGGGCCGCAACATCAAATTGACGATGACGACCGAAGACGTGTTGCACGACGTTTTCATCCCGGCGTTCCGAACAAAGGCGGACGTCGTCCCGGGCCGTTACACGACGATCTGGTTTAATGCGACTCAAACCGGAAAGTTCCATCTATACTGCGCCGAATACTGCGGACTCAATCACTCCGGCATGGGCGGCTGGGTTTATGTTATGGAGCCGGCAGAGTTTGACAACTGGCTCGCCGGCGGCGGTACCGGACAAACGCCCGTCGAGATCGGCAAAGATCTTTTCAACAACAAATTGGGCTGCGCGTCATGCCACGCCGGGCAGAATCAGCGCGGCGCAAAGCTTGAGGGAATTTGGGGAACGCAGGCAAAGCTGACCAACGGACAATCGGTAACGGTCGATGAGGACTACATCCGCAACTCGATCCTCAACCCGTCCGGCCAGATAGTCGAAGGGTTCCAGCCGATCATGCCGACCTTCAAGGGGCAGGTCAGCGAAGAACAACTGGTCGCGCTCGTGGCATACATCAAATCGTTGAGCAACAACGCAGCGATGCCGACGACGGCGCCGGCGGCAAAGACGCCCGCAAGCAACTCGAATACAACGGCCAATACCGCCGCGGCCAACAGCAACAAATAGGTGGTGAGAGATTATGCAAAACGTTGATGCAATGAACATTGCTGAAGAACCGACCACGAACTACCTGAACAACGGATTCAGCCTGAAGTCATGGTTGCTGACAAAGGACCATAAACGGATCGCGATCATGTACCTGATCACCGTTTCGGCGTTCTTTCTGATCGGCGGCCTGTATGCGGCGACGATCCGTCTCGAACTGCTGACGCCGCACAGCGACCTGCTTGAGTCGGGTCAATACAACCGCGTCTTCACGCAGCACGGCGTCGTGATGGTTTTCTTCTTCCTGATCCCGGTCATTCCGGCGATCCTCGGAAACTTCCTTTTGCCGCTGATGATCGGCGCCAAGGATCTCGCGTTGCCGCGCATCAACCTGCTCAGTCTTTACATTTATTGGGTTGGCGGCATCCTGACGCTTTGGGCGCTGATGCAGGGCGGTGTCGATACTGGCTGGACGTTCTACACGCCGTACTCGACGACGTTTTCGAACACCTATGTGATGGCCGTCGGGCTCGGTGTGTTCATCAACGGCTTTTCATCGATCCTGACCGGACTCAATTTCATCGTCACGGTTCACACGATGCGCGCTCCGGGAATGACCTGGTTCCGCTTGCCGCTCTTTGTCTGGGCGAACTATGCGACGGCCCTCGTCATGATCCTCGGCACTCCGGTCGTCGCGATCACGGTTTTGCTGCTCGCGATTGAGCGCGTCGCGCACGTCGGAATTTTCGATCCGTCGATCGGCGGTGACCCGATCCTTTACCA
>JBGASE010000284.1:0-2701 GCA_044229875.1 Pyrinomonadaceae bacterium
GATGCGGCGGAAATGCGGCGTTCCGTTAGGACTAGGTTCGGAATTGAAGATCGATTTGTGGTTACCCATCTCGGCGCTATTGGTGGCCTGTATCAAACCAACGAGATCGCCGATTTCCTTGTCGCCGCTAGGGAGGTAAATCCTAAAACGTATGCTATGTTCCTCACACAGACTGACCCAAATCGAATTCTACCGTTGCTCAAGGATCGCGGATTCGCAGAAACGGATTATTTTGTCGGCCATGTATCACCTGCAGATGTCCAGGAATACTTGAATGCATCTGACATCGGACTCTCTTTCGTAAAGTCCGGTTATGCAACCGCCTCTCGTTCGCCAACCAAGATCGCCGAGTATCTTGCGTCTGGTGTACCAGTTGTTAGCAACCGGGGAGTCGGCGACGTTGATGATCTGATCGAACGGAATGGCGTTGGCGCATTGATTGACGATTTCAATTTGTCTTCGTATCAGAATGCGTTAGCTAAGATCGACGATGCGGGTAATGTGCGAAAGCGATGTATTGACCTCGCTGCCATTGAATTCAATTTGGAAACAGTCGGCGGCGAAAGATACCGACGAATCTATCGGCGGTTGTTGGAGGGGAGTTGAAATGCGGGTTCTTGCAGTCTGTTCATACCCGGTTGAGGCGGCCGCGACCCGCTACAGACTTCAGCAATACGTCGAGCCGCTCGGAAAGCAGGGCGTCGAGCTGACGGTCAGTCCGTTCTTGAGCAGCGAGTTTTTCGGAATGCAGTACACGAGCGGCTCGAAGGGTTCCAAGGCTATCGGGCTGGTTGGGTTCCTTGCCCGCCGATTGATCGATATTTGGGCTCTTCGCGGACAAGACATCCTGTTTGTTCAACGCGAAGCGATGATCTTCGGTCCTGCGATCTTTGAATGGATATACCAGAAAATCGGCAGACTGCCCATGGTGCTTGATCTTGATGACGCGACCTATATCGCCTACGATAGCCCGACCTACGGAAAACTCGGACGTTGGCTCAAGTTCTTCGGAAAGACGGATCGCCTGATAAAAAGGTCAGAGGTCGTCATTTGCGGCAACCGGTTCATCGCCGACTACGTTGAGTCGAAAGGAACGCGCAGCGTCGTGATTCCGACGGTCGTCGACACCGACGTGTTCAAGCCGGTCGAACGTCATAACAAAATTCCAGTGATCGGTTGGATCGGGACACATTCAACCTTCCCGATGCTCCGATTCCTGTTTCCGGTGCTGGAAAGACTTGCCGCAAAGCACGAATTTATCCTGAGAATCGTCGGATCCGGAACCGAGACAATTGATCCCGGAAGCCTTAAGATAGAGAACCTCAAATGGGAACTCAGCCGGGAAACGTCGGATTTTCAGAATCTTGATATCGGCGTTTACCCGATTTTTAAAGTTGCCAACGCTCCGAATGAATGGAATCTGGGCAAGTCCGGGTTCAAGGCGATCCAGTATCTTGCGGTCGGGGTGCCGTTTGTAATGTCGCCGGTTGGTGTGTGTGCCGAGATAGGCATTCCGGGAAAAACCCATTTCAACGCGATGTCCGATGACGAATGGTTTGATTCGTTGGACCAGTTGCTGACATCGAAGGATCTTCGAAGAACGATGGGAGATGACGGACGGGAATATTCACTGCAAAATTTTACTGTGGAGGCACAGACCAAGAAACTCCTTGAAACGTTTGAATCGATTGTATGATCGCAGCTCCATCAAACGACTTGTTGATTCTAAGCATGTTGACAGCGCAGCGCAGCGCACCGCACGAATTTGTTAAGATAATCGGTAAATGTAATCGGCATCCAAAACGCGTGATTCCCCGTTTCGGGTGTTGGACGCCATGCATTCACGGTAGAATGCGTGTACGGGTTCGTTTGAGCGAGTAATCGCAGCGATACTATCGCGAATCGTTAATGAGTAAGATCAAGCTCCTTTTTTTGCTTTCGACTCTGATCATGCCATCTGGCGTGAAGCGATTGATTTACCGCTTGTTTTTCGGCTACAAGATCGGCAAGCGTGTAAAGATCGGGCTTTCGATAATCGATGCTGCGAAGTGCGAGATTGAAGATGACGTCGCGATCGGCCATTTCAATGCATTTGTCGGTATCGGCGATCTCAAAATCGGCGACCACGCGCGGATCGGGCACCTCAATATCATCCGTGGCGGCGATGAAGTAAAATTGGGACGATATTCTGAAATTCTTCGGCAGAATGAGATCAACTCGATTCCGGATCCGGTGATAGTTACGCCGGCCGATCCGCGGTTTATTCTGGGTGACGGCAGTGTCGTGACGACTTCACACAAGATTGACTTTACCGACCGTGTCGAATTCGGAAAACGCGTCATCCTTGGCGGACGAAATTCATCGCTGTGGACACATAACCGGCAGATGACCAGACCGATTGTTATCGGTGACTACAGTTACATCGGTTCTGAAATCAGGATCGCTCCGGGCGGTGAAATTCCGCCGAAATGCATTGTCGGAATCGGATCGGTGATAACGAGGAAATTTGACGACGAATACAAACTGATTGCCGGCGTCCCGGCAAAGGCGGTCAAGGATCTTGACGAAGACGGGCGGTTTCTGACCGAGTACAAGACCCGACCCGACCTGCCGGAGGACATCTAGAATTGGGAAAACTCATTGCCGTTTTCAGTATCTTGATGGCGATGATCCTCGCCGTCGGAAAATTCCCGAACGGAGC
>JBGASE010000004.1:0-51725 GCA_044229875.1 Pyrinomonadaceae bacterium
AATCGGGCACTTTGGAAAAGAATTAACATCACTGAAATTGATTTGATCGCCGGCCTTCAATAAAATCATTGCGTTGTTTATGGACCAAAGCCCTCAGCCCAATCAGACCGGCGCGGTTGGCCGAAACTCACTTTCAGACCAGCGCGAAACACTTTTCAATCGTGAATTGAGCTGGCTTGAGTTCAATCGGCGTGTTCTCAACGAAGGGCTTGATGATTCCAATCCATTACTCGAACGGTTGAAGTTCCTGTCAATTTTTTCGACAAATCTCGATGAGTTTTTCATGATCCGCGTGTCGGGCCTCAAAGAACAGATCGTCGAGAATGTCGCCAAACTGTCGCCGGATGGACTTTCGGCGGGCGAACAGTTGCGGTCGATCAGAGAAAGGTTGAGGCCGATGCTTGAGGCGCAAAGCAGATGCCTCAACGATGAAATTCTGCCGGCACTTGCCGCCGAAGGCATCAAGCTCAGTTCGTATCGATCGCTCAAGCGGGACGACAAGACCCTTGTCAACAGCTATTTCAAGACGCATGTCTTCCCCGTTTTGACGCCGCAAGCGGTCGATATCAGCCATCCGTTTCCGTTCATATCAAACCTCAGCCTCAACCTCGGCCTGTTTGTCGAACCTCCGAGGATTCCCGTCAGGTATCCTGCACGGCACATTTTTACCGGGCGGCGCTTCGTCCGTGTCAAACTTCCGGCCAACGTCCCGCGACTCGTCCCGGTGGGTGAGAGCGGTAGCCGGTTCGCGTTGCTGGGTGAGATCGTCGGCGCCAATATTGGCCAGCTTTTCCCTAACATGAAGCCGCACGGCGCTCACCTTTTCCGGATCACGCGCGATGCAGATATTGAAATCCGTGAGGATGAGGCAGGTGATATTCTACGGACGATCGAGCGTGAACTTCATCATCAGCGTCGATTCAGTTTTCCGGTTCGGATGGAAATCTCCGAGAGCATGCCCGACGAGATGGTCGACTATCTCGCCGGATCGATCGGTCTCACGTCGCACGATGTGTTCCGCGTCAACGGATTTATTAACATTCCCGATTTGATGCGGCTTTACGGACTCGACCGGCCCGACCTCAAGGACGTTCCGATAAGCTATTCGATTCCGCAACCGATTCAGGACAATCCGGACATTTTCGACACGATCCGGAAAGGCGATATTCTGCTGCATCATCCGTACACGGCGTATTCGACGGTCACCGATTTCATCGAGGCGGCGGCCGGGGATGAGAATGTTCAGGCAATCAAGATCTGCCTTTATCGCACTGGAAAAGACTCGCCGGTGATCAAATCGCTGATGAAGGCGAGCCAGAACGGAAAGCAGGTCGCGGCACTCGTGGAACTGAAAGCGAGATTCGATGAAGAAAACAACATCGAGTGGGCGCGTTTGCTTGAGAATGAAGGCGTTCATGTGATCTACGGAATGCGCGGACTGAAGACGCATTCAAAGGTCACGCTCGTGATCCGTCGCGAAGAGGGCGCGCTTCGGCGCTACGTCCATATCGCGACCGGAAACTACAACCCCATTACTTCCCGAATTTACACCGATCTCGGATTGCTTACCGCGAACCCGGAAATCGGAGCCGACGCGACCGACTTGTTCAACTTTCTGACCGGCTATTCGTATCAAACCGAGTTTCGCCGACTGCTCGTCGCACCGGTAAACCTCCGCGACGGGATAATCAGGCTGATCCGCCGCGAGACGGACAACAAGCTCGCCGGCAAGACGGCGCGGATCATAGCGAAGGCCAATAGCCTGACGGATGAGAAGATCATTGCCGAGTTATATCGGGCATCACAGGCCGGCGTCGAAATCCGGCTCATCATCCGAGGGATCTGCGTGTTGCGCCCCGGAGACAAGGGACTTTCGGATAACATCTCGGTGGTTTCAGTGGTCGGCAGATTTCTAGAGCACAGCCGGATCTTCTATTTTCATAATGCCGGCAATGAGGAAGTCTTCATCGGAAGCGCCGATTGGATGCATCGTAATCTTGACCGCAGGGTAGAGGCCGTCGTTCCGATCCTTGACTCCAAACTGAAAAGGTACATAATCGACGATCTATTACCCGCATACCTGCGCGACAACTCAAGCAGTTCCCGACTGCACGCAAACGGCCAGTACGAGCGCGTGATTCCGAACGAGTCCGACCCGTTCAGCGTTCAGGAATATTTCGCCGGGTCCTGAGTGCGCTGCCAACCGCTTCCGAAGTGCCTTTCTTGCGGTCTACCGCGCCGATCCGCCAAATAGTTGTCCGATCCGCCGCTCAGTTTCGGGCTACCGATTTGTTCGGCGAGGGATGTCATCATTCTTTGGCGGGAGAATCAAGAAATCGCTAGGAATTCCGCCCCGAGACGTATAATATTAGACTTTCAACCGATGTCCGGCGTCTAATCGTCGTAACGCAGTACTGGGGGATCGCTTCAATGAAATTTAAGTCCATTCGTTTTGGAAAGGCCAAGTCGTTGGCCGTGTTCATCGCGTTTCTGATTTTCGGCTTCGCGCTCGCCGGAAATCTGAATCAAACGGTTGACGCTTCAGCGTCGGGACCTACGCCGTCAAATACAGGCGCTCCGGCTGAAGCCAACTGCACGGCTTGCCACTCCGAGTTCCCGGTCAATTCGGGCACCGGAAGCGTTTCGATCGGCGCGATTCCTGCAAACTACAAGGCCGGTCAGGCGATCCCGATCTCGGTTACAACCTCGCAGGCGGACGCTGTGATCTACGGTTTTCAAATGACGGCAATCGATAGCCGCGGCAGAAAGGTCGGAACCTTTACGTTCCCGACACAGAGCCCGGCGCAGATGCAGATCGCCCAAGGGATTGTCGAAGGCAACAACCGCGATTATATCTTTCACACCGTTGACGGGATCATCCCGACACAGTTCGGGTCAAAGACTTGGAATTTTACCTGGACGGCCCCGAGTCAAAGAGCCGGAAAAGTGCGGTTTTACGTTGCGGGAAATTCCGCAAACAGCGATGCGACGACCGGCGGTGACTACATTTACACGACATCGAAGTCAACGCTCGCCGGATCGGCGATCTCCAATTTCGACGGCGACGCGATCAGCGATATTGCAGTTTGGAGACCTTCAACCGGCGTCTGGTACTCGTTAAATACGACCGGCGGAGGTTTTCAAGCGTATCAGTTCGGCTCAAACGGCGACCGCATCGCCCCCGGCGACTATGACGGAGACGGCACGACGGACCAGGCGATTTTCCGTCCAAGCACGGGCCAGTGGTTTATCCGAAAGAGCGACGGATCAGGATTCATCATCCTTCAGTTCGGTGCCAACGGCGACGTACCGGTGGTCGGTGACTACGACGGCGACCTGAAACATGACATCGCCGTCTGGCGACCGTCGACCGGCGTCTGGTACATCCTTCGGAGTTCGGATTCAGGATTCGATATCCGCCAGTTCGGAGTTTCGAGCGACGTAGTTTCGCAGGGCGATTTTGATGCAGACGGCAAAACCGATCTCGCGGTATTCCGGCCGTCGACCGGTGTTTGGTACATTTGGCGCTCTTCCGACTCCGGGTTTACTATCCAGCAGTTTGGATTGGCGGAAGACAAACCGGTTCAAGGTGATTATGACGGCGACGGTCGACACGACCTGGCAGTTTTCAGACCGTCAACGGGTGTCTGGTATCTTTTGCGAAGCACGTCAGGTTTCACCGCGACACAATTCGGAATATCGAGCGACCGTGTCGCGCCGGGCGATTATGACGGTGATGGGACTTCAGACATCGCGGTTTATCGTGATGGAACATGGTATGCGCAGAAGAGTTCAGACGGCGGCTATATCATCGTAAACTTCGGTATCGCCGGCGATGCACCGGTCGGGGCGGGATATCTCGCTCCGTGACAGATGATTTCAAACTGAGCTGACAAAAAAGGACGACGCCGGCTGGCATCGTCCTTTTTTCTTAACCGTTCGGTCGTTGGCCTTCACCACTTCCCGGGGTCGGAGTGGGTGTCGGCGCCGGCGTCGGCGTCGCCGTCGGTGGCGGTGGAGGAGGCGTCGGTATCGGCGTCGGCGTCGCCGTCGGTGGTGGAGTGATCGTCGGAACGGCGGTCGGTGTCGGAATCGGCGTCGCCGTCGGAACCGGAGTCGGTGTCGGTACCGGCGTCGGCGCCGGCGTCGGCGTTACCCAAGGCGTTGGCCCGGGATTGGGCAGATCCGTATTGCCCTGCGAATCACGCGGCACCGCTGCCTCGAGAAACTGAATATTGCGAACGCCGATTTTAGTCAGACCCTCTACCTGGTGATAGTCGCCGTCCTGAAGCTGGTACGCGGTGCGGACCGAGAGCCCGAGTTCGATCGTCCGGACAAGCGAGGAGTCACCGAATCCGAGCGCTTCAACCGGCGGATCGAGAAATGTCGTGTCGGCAGCCGGCTTGAGCACGTATCGGAACTGCAGTGTCACCATGTGTTCGGCGACGACCGAGTCAATATACGCCTGACCTTTCACCCCGAAAACACGCCGGATCAGACGACCGTCGGCGTCGACAAAATACTGAATTATCATCACCCGTTTCAAAGTCGCCGGATTCTGACCATAGTTCGTCGCGGAAGCCAAGGGTGATGACCAGCCGAGCCGGTTCAGTCCGAGCGCGTCGCCGTTGCCCCACGTAATTGACCAATCGCCCGGCGTCACTGCCGTAACGGTACCGAATGAACCCGTCCCTCCGCTCGACAAATAGTAGATCTCTCCCGTTGAAAACGCACTCAGGTCGCCACCGGGAATCCAGATTTGCCCGGTGTCGTAGTTTGTCCACCAGGCCGGTATATCACGCGGCGAAAACGTCGCGTCGGTCACCAAAAATGTGATCCGATCAGTATTCGGCAGGATCGTTGTTGCCGGACTCAGGCCCGGAACCGTGACCGATGATCCGACGTTGTTATCCGCGATCACGCTGCCGATGTTTGTGTAACCGAGCGATGACGGATCAACTTCAGAGGCCGTTCGGGTCGTCAGATACGAGGTCACGAATGAGGTCGAAAGCCAGATATTCGTCGTCCCCTTAAGACCGTCGGCAGCCGTCAAAAGATCGCGTGAAATATACTCCTGGGCGTTGCGCATGCTCTGCGTCGCCGATGTCATCTCGTAATTCGCATTCGCCGAGACGATCGCGCCGCGCATCAGCATGAAGACACCGGAGAGGACGACCATCGTGATGACCATGACGACGATCAGCTCAACCATCGAGAAGCCGCGTTGTGATTTTTTCTCAACTTTCATTGTTGAATTCCACTGATCTATTGCATTGATTGCCGGAATCCAGTCGCCTGGACATACTGGAAAAACGGTGTTCCGGGCGGAAGTTTGTTCGGCGTTAAGAACGTCGAGTCAAAACTCCAGTTCCGGCGCGGCGGAAGGTAGATGATCGATGTGCTGTTCTCCCAAGGTGCGACCGACTGTGTTGATCTGAATAGCGGAACGAATGATCCCGTGTAGTTCCATGATTGAACGCCGCCCGTCCAGTTCCAGATCTCTTGAAATCGCGGATAATTGATGATTCCGCCGTTGATCTTCGACCCCCAGGTATCGCGGCCCGGCGTTGCGGAGATCGCCGATATCGCGTTCCCCGAAATGATAGCCGTTCTGACGGCCGTGCCCTGACTCGTTGATGCACCTTCGTCGGCAAGGCGATAGGCTTCGCCGGCGATCGAACGCGCATTTGAAGAGCCTTCCGGATAGAGTGTCGCCGATGCGTCAAACCAGGTCTTTGAAAGCGCATAGAACGCATCGCAGACTACGGATGACGGCACTTGCGGACCGAGGTAACTGCCGTCGTTGAGGGTTGAACCGCCGGTTGGGATATTCGAAACGCCCGTCGTATTTAGGTTTCCCCAGACATAGACGATGTTTTCGGATGCGACCGTGATTCCCTTGGTTGGTCCAAGCTTATTCGTTCCAGCCGTTATACTAAGCGTTTCACCGTCAAAGAGACGGACCGATCTCCGAAAGTAGCCGCTCGTGTTGTACCAGCTGAGCGTGCTGTTTGACCTCGTCACGCGGTCGGCGACGGGAGCGTTTGTCGCGACCGGAGCACAGCAAAGCGTTCCGGAATCGGGCAATTCGGTCGTATCTTTTTGAAGGGTTCCCTTTTTGGCGGTTCCTCCGATGTTCCAACCGAAATCGATGATATCCTCGCCATCGTCGAGCGTCCCGTTCGGGCCATAAATATCTTCGTTGTCGACGATCCCGTTGGTGCTCGAAAATGCAGTGCCGTTCGATAGATATTCCGTTTTGACCTTATCGCCGCGCCGGTCAGAGACGTAAACAACGTAGCCGTCATCGCTTTTGATGTTCCCGCTGACCGCTTCCGTCCCGGACAAAAGATTTCCGTCGTAAACGCCATCGAACCAACGGGCAAGATTTCGCATGTTGATCTCGACAACGCTCATCATCCCGCGTTCGTGAATTTCGTACTCGTTGAGCGATGAGTTGTACCAGCCTTCACGGACATTGTAAATGTTGATCGGGACAATTGCGTTAAAGGTTCCGCTCGGAACCGCTCCGCGGACAACTGAGCCACTTTCATCATCGGCAATCGAAACCGGCGAATTGATGAATCCGCGATTTGCCATCAATAGAGTTGACGGATCCGATATCTCGCCGTCTGCGGCAGTTTGATAATTTCTTGTCAGATTTGAGAGTGTCAGTCCGTTGCCCGTTCGATCCCGACTTCCCTGCACGTAGGCGGCCCAAAGCGGACGCTGCATATAAACGATCCCATTCGGTTCGCCTTCGGTCATTCCCATGCTCAGAACAGCCTGCGTGACATCGACTGTCGTTCCGTCGGGCTTAACGATCTCGACCAGAATCCGGCCGGACAGCCCGGCACCCGACGGAATGTAATTTCCCGAAACGGTTTCGCCGGTCAACTTTACCCCGCGGACGGTTTGTGCGGTCGCGGTCGAATTGTCGGGCAGTCTCTGGGTGATCGCGCTGCCGCCGACAACTCCGGAATCGGATATCGGCTGTAGCGGGTTCGCCGCGAGAACCGACGGCGTGAACGCAGACAACAGGACGCCTTTCCCCGCCGGAATTCCGCCGACGTTCGCTGATCCGCTACCGGCCGACTCGTCATCGATCAGGATCCGCACTTCGGATTTCGTGTGATATCTGGATGACGAAAGAATCTCGCCATCTGACGGAAGCGACCGCTTGACCAGTTCAGCCGGGGAGTTGCCGTTCAGTTCAAGTGGAAGTTTGAGAACAGTTGCACCGGTCGTGCGGGTCAAAAGCATTCCGCCGAATCGATCGGTCGCACCGCTCCAAGGCACCGCAACGGAGTCTGATTCCCAGGACGGATTCGCGATCCCAAACGGACTGTCGGGAAAATAGCCGCGCTGTGTCGAGATTGTCGCTCCAGAAAAGCGCGGACCGCCGATCGTTCCCGACCCCGCCTTGACGCTTCCATGGCCGAGCGTGCTCTGAACATTGATCCCATTGACTTCGAACCAGATATTCGTGTTGGTGTTGGCGACACCACTCCGCCACGCATCGCGGACAAACTCGCCGGCCATCGTGACGCGGTTCAGGAATTTCGTGTTCCGCAATGCGTAGATATTACGATTGCTGTGAACGCGACCATTGAATGTCATCAACGGTCCGGGATGGATCTCGATATCGTCATTGCTGAACATCCCGAACTGGAACAGCGGGACGAGATAATTGTTGAATTCGCGTTGGAGCTTAACTTCGGACCGGGTTCCGTGATTTGTCGCGGTCGAGGTCATCTTGTATGGCACGATTGACGCATAGAGCCCTGAATACGGGCCATCGGGGATATTGACCCGCGGATAGATGTTGGTTCCGAGTCCCTGCGTCGCGCGGAGCTCTGCTAGCCGGTCTGCGTCTTCGGTAAGCGTTTGCGAGAAGTTGAATCCCTCGGTGGTCAGTTCGCTCGGCGGCGAATTCCGGATCGCGTCAAGATCGGCGACGGTCGGCGTCAGTTTCTCGCGAAAGAGATTGCTGAAGTCGTTGGTCATTTTCTCGAGTCCGGCAGATGCGGCGTAAAATGCGTGCGTCCGGTTGAGGTCGCTTCCGGCTATTCGGGCTTCGCTCGAGGCAAATGCAAGCGCCGTCAGTCCGACGATGGCGAGTATCGCGACGACGATCACGGCAACGGCAAGTGCCGCACCGCGTTCCGTTCGTCGAGCTTCGTTGATCTCTGCAAAAGTTCGTTCTTCTTTCATTGCAATCCTGTTCGGCCTAACGCGTCGTGCGCGATTCATCGTTCAAATAGGCGACACCCTGAATCTCACCGACGCGGCCACCGCTGCCGAAATAGCGGATCGTAATTTCAATTCGCTTGAGCGACGCACTCAGGCTCGTGATCGTGATTTGGCGTCGATAACCGCTTCTGACAAGCGCCGCGTTTACGACGTCGTCGCCGGTTCCGTATGTGCCGTCCGGTCCGGGCTCAAGCAGATCGTCGGCGGTTCCTGAAACACCGTCCGGCCCCGGATTCAGCGAAATATCTTGAAATCCGGTATCGAAGCCGACGAACGAAACGGCCGATCCGGCATTGTCGACGCTACCGGTGTTGGCGATCTGTGCGAAGTTCAGACGGCGCGCGTTGCGGAGCGTCTCGATCTCTTCGATCGTAGACACGATCATGCCTTTGGCCGTCGTTACGTTACGGCTGATAGAACCGTAATGCACCGCATAACTTAGTGCCGCGGCGGTTCCGATCAGTCCGATCGTCATCACGAAGATCGCAGCGATCGCTTCGATCATCGAAAAACCGGCCTCCAGGTCTCGTTGTTTGAGTTTGCGTTGCATGTTCACTCGATGTAGGCGTTTGCGCCGGAGCTATAGCGCCAAAGTTTGACGCGTCCGCCGGCGCCAAGCACCGATACCGCAAAGGCCGTATCCTGCCGGAATTTATCGTGGTAGAAGAAAAGTGCCTTGTTCTGAGGATTTCCGCTGCCGTCGAGCACCGAGCCGTCGGGCTGAAACGTGATTTCGACCGCGCCCGAGGTCAGTGCGGTCAGATTCGTCGTGTCGGCCAGCGCTGCGGCGGTAACACCGGTCGGGCGTCCGTAAATTATGTCTTCGCTCTCAAGTCCGGTATCGGCAAGCATCATAATCAGGTTTTTGGCATCGCCCTGAGCGCCGAATTCACCGCCGTACATTGTCAGCGTCTTGGCCGAATTGTCGTACCGGACGGTAATCGGCCGGCGTTGTCCCATTGCTTCCTGACGTGCTTCTTTAAGCCCGGTCGCGACCTGCCGCTGAACGCCCGCGAAACGAAAAAGCCGCCGCGAAGATATGATCTGCGGCAGCGCGAGAACGAGAATGATAGCGCCCACCAAAAGGACGACGACCAGTTCGGCAATACTGAACCCGCTGACATTTCGGGTCCGGGTTGGCTTTGAGATTTCGAGGGTTGGGTTATTCATCACGTTCAATCATGCGATATCAGGAATTTTTCCTGCTTTATCAAACTTAGAATAACTGTGTTGTTTCAGAAAAAACACCGTTGTGCAGAATTATTACTGAATTGAGTCTGTGCGGCGAGAGAATAATCCGGGCATCGATCCGGAGTATCACGGGTGGGATGAGGCGATTCACTTTTCAAAGCGGGATTTCTGAAGAAAGGCGGCCAACACTCTGGTCAGCCGCCTTCAACTTGGAAAGAAGCTCCGAATCAAATCGCCTTACGGCTTCGGATTCGATTCAGGCTGTTTGACTGCCGCGGGCGGAACCTGAGTTGTTGAAGCACCCGGGGTCGGGGTTTCTTTGCTCGAGTTCGACTGCGGATTGCCGAGCGGAACCGGCTGCAGGATCGTCGTCGATCGCGGCATGTCCGTGACACGCGACGGCAACTGATTTCCGTTCATATCGGCCCGATATACACGCGGCGTGATGAAGAACAGGATTTCGTTGGTCGTGCGGCCAACCGCTTTGCGTTTGAACAAGTTACCAAGCAGCGGAACCTTCGAAAGTCCCGGCGTCCGGAACGTATCATCGCTTTCGGAGTCGAGCAGCGCGCCGCCAACAACCGTCGTACCGCCATCCGGCACGGTGACTTTCGTCTTCATGCGCTGGGTGTTGATGGCCGGCGTGCCGCCGACCGCGATCGATGAGTTGATCGAACTGTTTTCAGCAACGACATCAAGCATGACCGTTCCGAGATCGGTGACTTGCGGAATGACTTCGAGTCGCAGCGGAACCGCAACATACGTCGTCGTGAAGACCACGCCGCCGGTTTGGTTGCCGCTGTTCTGCGTTGTCACGACCGGAATCTGCGTCCCGCTTTCGATTTCGGCTTTCTGTTTGTTCAGCGTCGTGACACGCGGCGTGGCAACGATCTTGGCCTGGCCTTTCTGTTCCCCGGCCGTCAGCAAGAGATTGATCTGAGCCGTGCCGATTCTGCCGGTCGTCAGTCCGATGACCGTATTTGCCAACTGCGACGCAAGGTTGTTGTTCGGTTCGCGGTTGATCGGTGACGGCAGCGGGTTCGTTGTCGTCGTCGATCCGGTACCGGTTCCGGTTCCGCCGGTGGTCGCACCGGTCGAAGAAACGTTCGGAAGCGATGATCCGCCAGCAGCGCGTCCGTCATTTCCGAGCACGAAGCCCGAGAGCTGGACGCCCATGTCACGGCTGAAGTTACGATTTGCGATTACGATTCGTGCTTCGATCTCGACCTGCGGTTCGGGCTGGTCAAGAAGGAAAACGAGCTGACGTATCGCATCGATGTTCTCACGAACATCGGTGATGATCATCGTATTGCTGCGGCTATCGACCTCGACCGCGCCGCGTCGCGAAAGTCTCTTCTTGACGACGCCGAGAATACCTTCGTCAGCACCGCCGGTCGAACCGCCGCCGGTTTGTCCGGTCTGGAAGCTGGTTCCCGATCCGCATACTCCGGCGCACGCATAGTTGAGACGGATGAATTCCGTGTAAAGCGGCGATCCGTCAAGGCGGCCGGCTTCAAGCTGATTGCGGACGTCACGCTCGGTCGCAAGTTTCCGCGACTCGGCAACGCGCAGAATCGGGCCGTTGATCTGAACCGAAAGATCCTGTGACTGCAAAACCGAATCGAGCGCGATGTTCCACGGAACGTCGTTGACATTGATCGTCACCGGAACCTGTTTGACCGAGTTGTCGATCACGAAGTTGATTCCGAACTGTTCGGTGATGTAATTGAGAATGTCGCGGATATCGGCATTGACAACCTTAAGATTGATCGGCTCACCGACGAATCCGGCGCAACCATACGATTTGCAGTCAGACTGTGCATTCGTCACGACGGCAAAAGAACTGAATAAGATGATGGCGAAGAGTGCCTGAAGGCAGACGACGCGTGTTTTTCGAAGAAAATTCATTGCTTCCTCCCAAGATTGGCCTCTATTCCGGAGACCGCGGATCTGGCTTTATTTTGTTTCATGGGCCGGAAGGGCCCGTGAGTCAAAAGACGAGTTTGGATCAGGACTTTTTGGCGGACTTCGCCGGCTTTTTGACGGCCTTTTTATCCTTCACCGAGTCCTTTGGCGTTTCCGCCGGACGGCTGTTCATCTCATCAACCGGCGAGATGATCACCGTCGGTGCGACCGGCGTCGTTACCGGCTGGGTCTGCGGCTGCACCTGCGTCGTGTTGTTATTGACGACTTCGGTCTGTCCGGTGGACTGCGGCGTCGTGTTCTGGACCGGTGCCGTTCCCTGAACTTCCTGCTGAACCGTGTATTCGCGAAGAGTTTTGTTCTCAACCGCGGTGACGAACTTGTTATCGCTCATCTTCGTCACCTTGCGGAAAACCGCCCGGTTGTCTTCGATCGCGACCAATTGTCCGTCGAAGAACCTTTCACCCGGATAGATCGTGTATGAAAGTTTGATCGGCGTCGCTTCGACCATCGCCGCATAGCCGCGCGGGGTCTTGAAGATGCCGGTGACCGCGAGTTCGTCAAGCGTCAGGACGCTTGTCACCTTCGGCACGGGAAGTCCGTTGAGCACCGCCGTTTCACGCTGTTTCTTGAAGAACGCGATTCGCTGTTCGATCGGCGGCGCGAGCACCGGAACGACCGGCGGCGGACCCGGTTTCTTCGGCTTCTCGCCCGGCTTCGTCTGCCCGGCCGGTGTCTTCGGCTGCTTCCAGCTCGGCGTGCAGAACGGATCGCCGTTGCACTGAGCGTTGGCATCGTTGAGGCTTCCCGCGACCAGCATCATGCCGATCACCGCCAGACTCAGACAAAGATAACGTTTCGCAATTGATTTGTTTCTCATGGCATTCTCTCTCTTCGGTAAAACTATTCTGGTAGGCTTATTTCGCAGGCGCCGGCTGTTGAGGTGCCGCTTGGTTCGGTGCGCCTGGTTTCTTGTCGCCCGGTTTCGGTGCCGGTTTCGGCGTCAGATCTTCAGGCGAAGCGTAATATGCCGTCAAAAGGAATCGCGAGTGCAGCGTGCGTTCACCGGTTTGCGCCGGAAGGCGGGTCAGCTTGAAATCCGAGATCGAAACGATTCGTTGAAGTTTCGCCATTTTGTCGAAAAACACCCGCAAATTAGCGAAGTTGCTGTCGACCTCGACCTCAACCGGTTTCGCCATGACACCGTCTTTCTGCGAATCCTCCCGCGGGTTGAAACGCATCATCACCAAACGGCTGCCGCTCGCAGTGTCCTGCAGGCCCTGGAGAACGTTCGTGATCTCGCGCTGTTCCGGCAAGAGAACCTTGAGTTCGTCGTATTCCTGCGATTTGCTTGCGTAGACCGAGCGGAATTCGTTGATCCGCTGGGTCGCGATACGGGCGGTTTCGTTCTGTGACGTCTTTTGGGCGACCTGGTCCTCAAGTTGCTGGATCTCAGCCCGTGTCGCGCTGGTCACAAAGTACCAGACGGTCATGTAAAGCAGGGCCGCAACGCCGACCAAAACAATTAACTGTGTGTGCCACGCAAGGGCTTTGAATTTTTCTAACATCTCGGTTTCCTTCTTGTGTTGGTTTATCTTTAACCGATACTAAACTATTGATTCTTGGCGACTTGCGGCGGGGTCTGTGCGCCGTTCGGAGGGCCGCCGGGACCGGGTTGCGTCGCCGCTGTCGTGCTTGTCGGATTCTGAGCCGCCTTCGGCGAATACGCGCAACGGATGACGAAGTCGAATGAGACGATCTTCGGCGCTTCGGCCGGATTCGTGGTCGGCGTCGTCGATGCCTGATTCGGCTGAACTTCTTCCTTTCGAGTCGTTTCTATTCCGAGATTCGAGAACAATCCGCCTGAGAATTCAAGGCTCTGTCCGAATCTGGTTGGTGCGGTCTCATCATTTGAAGTTCCGCGGATCTCAAGCTGTTCGCCTTTCTGTTCGACACTGTCGAGGTAAAGACCCGGAACCATCGCAATTCGTTCGCGGAGCGCGTCAAGGACGGCACTCGGTCCGGCCTGCTCCTCGCGGAGTTTCTTGATCGCGGCAATTCGGGCATCGATCGATGCGATTTTCGCCTCGAGTTCCTTTTGCTCCTTCATCACCTCTTCAAGCTCGGCTGCGATGCGTTTCTGCTCTTCGAGCCTGGCTTCGGCGTCGGCCTTCGCCATTTGCGTGCTGACGATGTCCCACGCTATCAGAGCGGTGGTCATGACAAAGACCGCGATCGTCATCAGAAGCAATCGCGACGCGGGGCTTCCGACTTTTCGTTCGACATTTGCGACGGTACCGCTATGTCTTTCGGTTACTGAATTTAAAAGGTTTACTTTGATCATCTTAGTTCAACTCCCCTTACTGCCAATCCAACGGCAACCGCCATTTCGGGCATGATTTCGCTCAGGTAATCGGGGTCAAATTTTCGCGTATCGACCTTGATCTGTCGGAACGGATCGAGCACCTCGACCGGAAGTTCGAGTTTGCGCGAAATATCTTCGGCAAGGCCCGCAAGCTTCGATCCGCCACCGCTGATCAGGATCTTCTGAACCTGAATTCCCGCGTCTTCGGTCGTCGCCCGATAAAAATCGAAAGTCTTCTGAATTTCCATTGCGACCATTTCGGTGACGTTGTTCATCAGCGGTTCGATCGCCTTTTCATCCATTCCGGATGACGGATCGGAGACGCCGCGTTTGATGGCTTCGGCCTGTTGATAGCTGAGTCCGAGGTTTCGCTGGAGGATATCCGTAAACTGGCTTCCGCCGACCGTGATGTCGCGCGTGAAAACCGAGTTGACGCCCTTGACGATATTCACGTTCATCGTCGATGCGCCGATGTTGAGCAGTGCAACGACCGTCGAGGCATCCGGCTGATAGTTGATTTCGTAGCAGTTTTGCAGCGCGAACGTGTCGATATCGATCACGACCGGCGATTTGCCGGCGAGCTGTACGGCCTGTTTGAGACTGTCAATCCGCTCACGCTTGCACGCGGCAATGACGACGCTCGTCGCCTCATTTGACTGATCCGTGATGTGATAGTCGAGGCTGACGTCGGCGAGGTCGAACGGAATATGCTCTTCCGCATGCCAGTCGATCGATTCTTCGAGTTCGTCACGGCTCATCGGAGGAAGCACGATGTTTTTGACGATCACCGAATGGCCGCTGACGCCGGTGACGACCTGCGGAGCGTTGATCTGATGATTCTTGCAAACATCCTGAATAGTTTCGCTAACGGCGTTCATCTCCATGATCTGTCCGTCGACGATCGCGTCATCGGGAAGATTCTCGAATCCGAGGCCGACCAAATTCAAGTTGCTCAGTTTGCCGTCGAGTTCGACGACCTTGACCGAGCTTGAACCGACATCCAAACCGGCAACGCCTTTCTTTTTACCGAATAGCATTCTCTTCTACTCCTTGAGCCGCAGCGCGGCAATTGATCTTGTGTGACTTATTAAAGTCTTCTTCGGACTAAACGACCAGGTATTCAGCTTTGGGGGAACCACATTTTGAAACCACCTTTCTGATTTGACAGCGCAGACGGGACAGCTTTGATAGGTCTTAACTGACGGAAGGGCCGAAATACCTGATTCGTTTTTTCATCCTTTTCGTGAAACCGATCTCGAAGGCGAGAAACCGTTGTCACATGATTTTTGCTTTAAGGTGGCGATAGGAAACGACTTCTTGTCGGTCGTTACATAACAAAACTACAGGAGATGCAAATTTATGTCAACAATTATTTACATTGTTTAACGCTTTTTGACAGTCTTGTTTTTCATTGTGACCGAAAAGCGGTCAAAATGAATTGTGCGGCTCACCCAAACGCTCTTTACTGCGGTTTTGACCGGTTTTTCAGATCGTTCGGACGAAAATGAAGCGCTAGTTATTCAAATTGCAGACTTCTTTGATCTTGGCCGCCGTTTCAAGCGGTGATTCGAACGGAAAAAGGTGAGAGCCTGGGATCTGAATAACAGGAATCCCGAAGCGGTTCTTCATGAACGAAAGCCGCGCCAAACGTCCCTCGCGTGACCCCGATCCGCCGATATAAGCGGCGGGCACTTTCAGCTTTCCGCGAAAGCCCGGTAGATGGTCGGGAATCGTTCGATAAATTCGCGCTTCGGTCCTCGGAGAAAAACTGAGCTCGACGCCATTTTCCGTCACGTCCGTCCCGTACCTGACGTAATCACCTAGAACCTCGGCATCGAAGGCGGCAAATTTCGGCTTCGAGGCAAAATGCTCGAGCGCGGCTTCGCGGCTCGGCCACGAATTTCGTCGGTAGCGTGTCAATTGTGACGGCGAGTATCGATCTATGAGTTTGGTAAATTTGAGGATTTTCAATCCGTGACTGCTGATCCGGCTGATGACCGGGGCGTCGAGAAGGATCAGGCGCCGGTATAGTTCGGGGCGCTTGCAGGCGAGCATGAAATGGAGCACGCCGCCGAGGCTGTGACCGACGCCGATTACCGGTTCACGGTGCCGCGACGCGATCGCGTCGGCAAGTTCATCCACGAGTAATGCCCAGTTGTCTGTTACCGGAAACCGCGGATTGTGACCGATGCGTTCGATGAAGTCGATCGTGAACGAATCTTGAAGCGCGTTGAAAAGTTTGGTGTAGGTTCGCGCCGGAAATCCGTTGGCGTGGGCAAAGAAGATCGTCCGCTCAGTCATTGAGTTTGTTGCTCAATTCCCAATATCCGACGTCAACCCAACGGCCGAGTTTGTAACCGACCTCGCGGAAATGCGCGACCTTTTCAAATCCGAGCTTTTCATGGAATCGGATGCTGGCGTCGTTCGGAAAAGAAATACCGGCGACGATCGAGTGGATGTCGGTTTCGGCAAGCAGATCAAACAACTGAGAATAAAGCGAGGTGCCGATGCCTTTCTGCTTCGCCTCATTGCGGACGTAGATCAGCACTTCAGCGGTAAACTCGAACTCACGCCGCAGCCGAAAATGATCGGCATACGCATAACCGTGAATGACGCCGTTTTCTTCCGCGACCAAAAACGGAAAGTCGGCCGTGACCTCCGCGATCCGGCGCTCCATTTCATCCGCGCTCAGCGGTTCGGTTTCAAACGTGTGGTGAGTGTTTTTGATGTAGTGATTGTAAACGTCCGCGACCTGCGCTGCGTCTTCGGCCCGGACCTGACGAATATTCATACTCATGACTTCGAAAAATTCTATCAACTTTCGAGGCATTTCCAAATCCCCGACCCCATGCGTAATTGTTGATCGTCAACGAAGCTCCATTTTTGCGATCGATTCCAGATGAACCTCGTCGGGGCCGTCTGCAATTCGCAACATCCGCGCGATGATCCAGAAGTTGGCAAGCGGAAAATCCTCGCATACGCCGGCGCCGCCGTGCGCCTGAATTGCACGATCGACAACCTTGAGCGCCATCGGCGGTACCGCTGCCTTGATCATCGCGATCTCCCGCCGCGCTTCCTTGTTTCCTTTCCGGTCCATCATCCAGGCCGTTTTGAGCACCAACAGACGCGCCTGATCGATCGCCAGTCGCGCCTCGGCGATCCAATGACGGATGACGCCCTGTTCGGCCAAAGGCTTGCCGAACGCGACCCTTGACTTCGCCCGTGCGCACATCAGTTCAAGCGCGCGTTCCGCAACGCCGATCAAACGCATGCAATGATGAACGCGGCCCGGCCCGAGTCTTCCCTGCGCGATCTCGAATCCGCGCCCCTCACCGAGCAGCAGGTTCGCCGCCGGCACACGGACGTTCTCAAAATCGATCTCCGAATGCCCGTTCGGAGCATCGTCGAAGCCGAAGACATGCATGTTGCGAACGATGGTCACGCCTTCCGCGTCGAGCGGAACAAGGATCATTGATTGCTGTTGATGCTTCGGCGCCGTCTCATCGGTCTTGCCCATGAAGATCGCCAGTTTACAGCGCGCGTCACCGGCGCCCGTCGACCACCATTTCCGGCCGCTGACCACATATTCGTCGCCATCACGACGGATAGTCGCGCAGATATTAGTCGCGTCCGACGAAGCGACGTCTGGCTCGGTCATCGAAAAGCACGAACGGATCTCACCGTTCAGCAACGGGACAAGCCATCGTTCCTTTTGTTCAGGCGTTCCGTACCGCTCGAGCACCTCCATGTTGCCGGTATCCGGCGCCGAGCAATTGAAGACTTCGGGTGCCCAAAAGACGCGGCCCATGATTTCGGCGAGCGGCGCATATTCGAGGTTCGTCAATCCGGATACTTCTGGCAGGAAGAGATTCCAAAGACCTTCGGCGCGGGCTTTCGATTTGAGATCTTCGATCAACTCAAGCGACGCCCATCGATCGCCGCTGTTGATTTCCGAATGATACCGACGTTCGTTCGGATAAATATTCGTTTCCATGAACGCCCGAAGCCGATCCTGACGCGCGACCGATTCGGCCGAATACTCAAAGTTCATGGATTCATTCTCTAACTGATTCGGAGGAGATTCAATCGCCGGCACGCTCTTCTATCGCTGTCCGCCAAAATTCATCGCCCAAGCGGCCCTCACCGTTTCCATTTTTCGGAGAAGAAGACGAAAATGACCGAACGGGATCAAATCGAACCGGAGCCGTACCTCTGCGGTCGATTCCCGAGTTGCGGAAGAATATGAACACCGACGTCCAGCCGGTCAGGTCCGGCGAAGAACTAGACACAGCGAATCTTCTGGATTTTCTGACCGAATCGCTCGGCATCGATTCTTCTGAAATTTCAATCCTGCAGTTCCCTGCCGGCAGTTCGAATCTGACGTATTGTGTCGGGATCGGCGGCGGCGAATATGTGCTGCGCAGGCCGCCGTTCGGAAATCAGGTCAAGTCGGCGCATGACATGTCACGCGAATTCAAGGTACTTTCAAAGCTGTCAGACGTTTACGCGCCGGCACCAAAGCCATTGCTATACTGCGACGACGAATCGGTGATCGGGTCAGAATTTTTTCTGATGGAACGTCGCCGCGGCCTCGTCATCCGCGGCAAATCGCCCGATTTTCTTGGGCAATCCGTTGATTTGCAGTTCGCCGTTTGTGAATCGTTCGTCAAGAATCTCGCCGACCTTCATGCGCTTGACTACAAGTCCGCCGGACTGGCGGATCTCGGCAAACCCGAAGGATACGCCGAACGCCAGGTCGAAGGCTGGACAAAACGATACCTCGACGTCAAGACGCACGCGCACCACGAACTGGAAACTGCAATCGCCTGGCTTGGCGAAAATATCCCCGAATCGGCTGGGGCCTCGCTGGTGCACAACGATTACAAATTCGACAACGTTATGCTCCGCCAGGAGAACCTGACCGAGATCTCGGCCGTGCTCGACTGGGAAATGGCGACGATCGGAGAACCGCTGATGGATCTCGGGACGACGCTCGGTTACTGGATGTCACGCGAAGCTGGCAAGGAAATGATGTCGATGCCGTTCAATCCCCGGGCTTTGATGGAATCGATCTCGCGCCGGGAGATCGTCGGGATGTACGCCCGGTTCAGCGGTCGCGACGTCTCCGACATCCTGTTCTATTACGTTTTCGGAACCGTGAAGATCGCGGTTATCGCGCAGCAGATATTTGCGCGATATTCAAAGGGACTGACAAAAGACGTCCGGTTCGCCAACTTCGATCTGTTCGTCAAGGCGCTCGGGCAGATCGCGATGCATTCGATCGGACGGGGATCGATTTGATCGAAGACTGAAAATTCGGCCCAAGAGAGTACGAATTTTGAAGTCCGGGTGCGTGCCGGAGTAATCACCTCGAGGTCCCGATTACCGCGACGCCTTCCGGATTCAAAATTGAAGATATCTTTAGAGTTGGAATTGAACCATCGGTTTATCATGAAACGACTTTTCAAAATCCTGATTTCGCTAATCGCCGTTACCTGCGTCGGTTATCTGTCGGCGATCGGCTGGCTCCACGTGAGACACCCTCAAACGAAATGGGATTGGTCGAAAATTGACACCAACGACACTTCGTTTCCGAAGGATTTTCTTTGGGGGACGGCGACGGCGGCGCACCAGATCGAGGGCGGCAACCGCAACACGAACTGGGGCGAATGGGAAAAGTCGGCAGGCAGAATCAAGGACGGAAGCGATGCGTCAAAGGCCGTCGACGGCTGGAACCGGGCGAAAGACGATGTCAGGCTGATGAAGGAACTCGGCGTCAATTCCTACCGGTTCTCGATCGCCTGGAACAGGATCGAACCCGAACGGGGCAAAATCGACGAGGACGCGCTCAAACATTACTCCGAACTGATCGACGAGCTGCGGACCAACAGTATCGAACCGATGGTGACGCTGCACCACTTTACCCATCCGGATTGGTTTGAACGCCTGGGGGCATTCGAGAAAGAAGAGAATATTTCGCATTTCGTCGAATTTTCGAAGCTGATTTTCAGTCGGTTCAGCGATCGCGTCCGGTATTGGGTAACGATCAACGAGCCCAACGTCTTTGTCACGTCCGGCTATTTCAATACGGTCTTCCCGCCCGGCAAGTCGGATCCGAAACTCGCCGGCCAAGTTCTCAAACACCTTCTGATGGCGCATACCCGTACCTTTTTCGAACTGAAGAAGATCGACGGCGAGAAGCGTTCGAAGATCGGGATCGCGACCAGCATTTTCCAATTCGAACCCGCGCGCCGATGGCACCTCGGCGATTGGGCGATCGCCAGGATCTCGTCGAACTCGTTCAACGAATCGGTTCTCGGGTTCTTCCGCAACGGGACGATGAATTTCTATGTTCCGTTCGAGGCCGACGTTGTTCATCACGATCCGCAGGCTCCGGACACGCTCGACTTCATCGGCGTCAACTACTATTCGCATTACGCCTTTCGTTTCGATACGGATTTCAAAAAGGCGACGCAGAGCCTGCCGGTCGAGGATGAGGCGATGACCGATATGCCGTACACGATCTATACCGAAGGACTTTACCGGGCGATCGGCGATGCAGCCGAGCTCAAGAAACCGATCATAATCACCGAAAACGGAATTTCAGACGCGCGCGACGACCGCCGCGATCGGTACATCCGCGAAAGTCTGTACGCGGTCTCGAAAGCAATCCGCGACGGCCGTGATATCCGCGGATATTACTACTGGACGCTGCTCGACAATTTTGAGTGGGCTGAAGGTTATTCACAAAAATTCGGTCTTTATGATGTCGACCGATCGACGTTCGAACGCCGGCTTCGAAGCGGATCGGCGGCGTTCGTTGAAACAGTCAGCCGATCACGCCTTCAGTGAGTTGTATTTTCGGCTGGATTTGAGTAATGTTTCCTTGTCTTTAACTAGTTCAAAGTCAAAGGATTCAGCAGTTAAGCGAACATCGTGGACTCTGAAACAATCATTGCATACGTCGGACTCGGGTCGAATCTCGGCGATCGCGCCGGGAATCTCTTGCTCGCCGTTCGAGGACTGATGGAAGCCGGTTTTTCGGTTCACAAGCTGTCAGGAATTTATGAAACCGAGCCGGTCGGCGTCGCCGGTCACGACAATTATCTGAACATGACGGCCGAAATTCATCTTTCGGGGATCACGCCTTCTCAGATGATGGCGCGGATGCTGCGGATCGAGTATCTGCTCGGGCGCAAGGACAAGTTTCTTCAGAAGCCGAGGTCGGTCGATCTTGACCTGCTGCTGTTTGACGGGCTCGAAATCAACTCCGAACTCGTCACGATCCCGCATCCGCAGATGCATGAACGCAGATTTGTACTGATTCCACTGGCCGAGATCGCGCCGCACGCATTTCATCCGCGACTAAAGAAATGCGTGGCCGAGTTGCTGGCCGATGCCGGCGATCAATCGGAAGTCAGACGTTGGAGCCCGAATCTGAATGTCGTTTTTGACGACTGCGAAGCTAAGACATCGGTGGAAACGTTGAAAATGATGACCTGAGCGCCACCACCGAACATTTTCCGTTCCCCTCTTTTTTTCCGCAACCGATATGGCTTATTTACAACCTGACAAACCCGAAAAAGTTTACCTGCCGGCGATTCGCGCGGCAAAAGAAAAGGGCGAAAAGCTCGTTTGCCTGACGGCGTACGATTACCCGACAGCGCGCATCGTCGATGAAGCAGGCGTCGACATCATTCTTGTCGGAGACTCGATCGGAAACGTTATTCATGGTTACGGGAACACGATCCCGGTCAGCCTCGACGAGATCACGTCGGCCTGTATCGCCGTCAAACGTGCGACCGAACGCGCGATGGTGATCGCCGATCTCCCCTACGGAACCTATCACGTCAACGCGGATGAAACCGTCCGGAACGCGCTTCGGCTCATGAAATACGGCGGCGCCGAAGCGGTCAAACTTGAGGGCGGACGCAACCGCGTCGATCTTGTGAAACGGCTCGTCGATGAAGAGATACCGGTTTGCGCTCATATCGGACTGACACCACAATCGGTTTACAAGATGGGCGGCTACCGTGTTCAGGGCCGGACCGCCGACGCGGCGAAACGGCTGATTGAAGATGCCGCGATGCTCGAGGAAGCCGGCGCGTTCGCGATCGTGCTCGAACTTGTTCCGCGTGAGGTTGCGGCAATGATTACCGCAAATCTTTCGATATCGACGATCGGTATCGGCGCCGGCCCGGACTGCGATATTCAGGTGTTGGTACTGCATGATCTCGTCGGCATGACCTTCGGCCGCCAGCCGAGATTTGTCCGCCAGTACGCGAGTGTTCGCGACGTCATGTCAAATGCCATTCAAAGTTGGACAAAAGACGTCAAGGACGGCGCATATCCAAACGACAAGGAATCTTACGGACTGACCGAAGAGACGAAGAAGGAACTCGAAAAGATGTAGATCGGGGATATGCGGTGGTAGAATCGCATAAGAATAAGGACGAAAGTTGGAAATAATCAACCGAAAACAGCGAATGTCTTCGCTCGCCCGAAAACTCCGGCGCGAAGGCAAGACCGTCGGCTTCGTCCCGACGATGGGCGCGCTCCATGCCGGCCATCTCGCGCTCGTGCGTGAGGCGAGGCAGATGGCTGATATCGTAATAGTCTCGATCTTCGTCAATCCGACCCAATTCAACCAGACACAGGATTTCGAAAAATATCCGCGTGATCTGACACATGACGCGGCAATGCTCGCCGACTATCAGATCGATTATATTTTTGCTCCTGATCCGGAAGAGATTTACCCGCCGAATTTCGCGACGTTTGTTTATGTCGAGGGTTTGACCGAGACGCTTGAAGGTGCATCGCGCCCCGGACATTTCAGAGGCGTTGCGACCGTCGTCACGATTCTGCTCAACACGATCCGTCCGGATTTCGCTTTTTTCGGCCAGAAAGACGCGCAGCAGGTTTCGGTCATCGGCCGGCTGACAAAAGATCTTGGGTTTGACACCGAAATCGTCGTCCTTCCGACGGTCCGCGAAGAATCCGGCCTCGCAATGTCGTCACGGAACGAACGTCTTTCCCCTGAAGACCGGGCCCGCGCCGCCGTCATCTTCAAAGGCCTTCGCGAAGCCAAGATCGCCGCCCGGAAAGGTGAACGAAACGCCGCGACGCTTCACGAAATCGTATATCGTGTAATCTCGTCTGAGCCGGCCGCCGAAATCGATTACATTGCACTCGTTGATAATGAAACGCTCGAACCGATCGACAGGATCTCGCAAAGGCCCGTATTGATTGCGGTTGCGGTCAATATCGGCGGCGTCCGGCTGATCGATAACGTGGTTTTCGATCCGGTGCAGTAATCTGGTCTCAAACTTGCATCAAACACTGCGGAATTCAGAATTGGATTCCGCAAAGATTATGAAAAACACACGAATGATCATGTTGGTATTTGCGATGATGGTTGCCCTCGCGGTTTCCGCCTCGGCGCAGACGCTGACTTCGCTCAACGGTGAGAACATCAACGTTGAGGGCCGGACCGGAAAGGTGGTCGTTCTTGCAGTCGGTGCAAGCTGGTTGCCGCTTTCAAAGGAACAGGCCGCGATTATTGCCCGGCTTGAAAAGAAATATGCCGGCAAGGCGGTTGAGATTTATTTCGTCGCGACCGACTCAACCAATGCGAAGTCGAAGAATTATGCGAGTGACGATGCACTCAAGGCGTTTGCTTTGAAAAACAAGATCCGCGCAGATATCATGCTTCGCGACTCGGACGGCGCAAAAACGCTTCGCAAGTTTGCCATCGACCAACTGCCGTCATTCGTTATTCTCGACAAAAACGGGCGGATGTCGGGCGACGCGTTCGGCGGCATCGATCCCGAGGTCGATCTATCGGTCTCGTTGGCGAAAGCGATCGATAAACTGCTCTAAGGTCATCGATTGGAATAAATAAGTTTTGCGGGTCGGGATCGGCCCGCACTTTTTTTTATCCGAAAATCGACGATTGCCGGCAATTGGCGATAAAAAACGGCGGTCTGATCGCGAACGCGACAGCGGAATCCATTAAGTTTGGGTTTGTTTGCTCGCGTCTATTTGTCACCGGGTTTTTATTGAGCAAACCGCGCTGCCAGACTGTAAACGAGCTGAATCGGCAGACCGACGACGTTCCAGTAATCGCCCCGGATTTCCTCAATAAACAGCGCCGCCTGAGCCTGAACCGCGTAGGCGCCGGCTTTGTCGAGCGGATCTCCGTTTTCGACAAGAAAACTGATCTCAGTCTCCGTCATCGGCGCAAACTTGACCGCCGTTCGCTGAATTCCGGATTCGGAACGCTCGCCGGTGACAAGCGCGATGCCGGTGAGAACCTCGTGCCAATTGCCGGCCAGCAAACGGATCATCCGCGCGGCATCGTCAAGATCGACCGGCTTTCCGATGATCGCGTTTCCGATGACGACCGTTGTGTCGGCGCCGAGAACCAGCCGTTCGGGGTAGCGAGATGCGACCGCGCGGGCCTTCCCGAGCGCCAGTCGTGTGACGTAATCGACGGGTGATTCGCCCCCGATTTCCGATTCATCGATATCGGCCGAGTCCTTTTCGAACTGCCACCCGACGCTGGTCAGAATCTCCGCACGACGCGGACTGCCGGACGCCAGAACGAGTTTTGGAAGTTTCATAAATTCGACTATGATTGTAGATTGTTAATTTGAAAATGTTAAGAATAGCGTCACGAACGTGAACGACCTTTTCCGCGCGCTTCCGGCGCTGCTCAAACAATTCGACGACAATGAGACGCTGCGCGAAGCGGTCGTGTTGGCGGCATGGAAAAAAATCGCCGGTGAGAGTCTGAGGCGCCACACGGTGCCGCTCGGCCTGTTTGGAACGCACCTCGCGGTAGCCGTCGCGAACAAAACGTGGCGGAAACATCTTGAAGAGCTTTCGGGCCAGATGATCTTTCGCCTCAATTCGGTTCTCGGATCGGCGATCGTGACATTTATCGAATTCAGGATCGACGCAAAAGCGGTTGAATCCGAAAGAAGGCGGCTTTCGCCCGAAGAAGTGTCGGATGAAGATTTGATGCGCGAAGCGCTCGGTGAGGTCGATCTCAAACTGCTCAGCGCGGCCGCGGCGATCCGTGATGAAGATTTGAGGTATCAGTTTTTGCTTGCCGCAGGCGGTTGCCTCGCGCGCACCCGGCGGATAAACGAGGCCGGAAAATAAATATGGACGTCAAGAAAATTGCAACGCTGGCGCATCTTGAGATCACAGATGAAGAGGTCGCGATCTACACGCCGCAGATGAAGAGTATCGTCGCCTATGTCGAGCAGCTCAATGAGCTTGACACGAGCGACGTCGAACCGATGCTCGGCGGACTCACGCCCGAGGGCGAGAAGACATTTGCCGAACGGCCGGATGTTCCGCATGATTCGCTCGGCCAGGTAAACGCGCTCAAAGAAGCGCCGTCGTCAGTGGACGGTCATTTTCAGGTCCCGAAGGTGCTTTGATGATGCGATTGGTGATCATCGCGATATCCGTCGTTTCCCTGCTATCGTTGGCGGCGGGCTGCAGCGTCCCGAATCTTGAAGTGCCCGAATGCACTGCTTCTCGCGGAATTGCCAAGGAATTCTATTCGTTTCATTTCGGAAACGAGATGAAGTTTTCGGCGGACGGATTAAAAGCGCGTGAAAAATACCTGACACCCGAAGTGATTGCCGCGGTCGCCGGTACGCGCGAAGACGTCGACCCTTTTACGACCGGATCTGTCGATATCCCGAAAGCGTTTCGGATCGGCGGATGCGAAGTCACGTCGCCCGATGCCGCGAAGGTCGAAGTCGTTTTGTTTTGGCGCGACGACTCGCGGAGCGAAGAGCGCCGCATTCATGTTGAGACCAAACGCATTGACGGCCGTTGGCTCATCAACAGGATTCTGAATTGATACCTATGTCTATCCGAGAAAATATCGAGACCGTTTTGGACAACGCCGATCGCCTCAACGGCGAGCTTAACTCGTTTCTATCGATCGAGCGCGATTATGCGCTGGCCCGGGCGACGGAACTCGACGGTCAACCGGCAACCGGCGCGCTGCACGGCGTCGCGATCGCGATCAAAGACAATATCTGCACCAAAGACATGCAGACGTCTTGCGGTTCGCGGATCCTTGGAAATTATCGCGCACACTATGACGCGACCGCCGTCAAAAGACTGAAGGCCGCAGGCGCGGTGATCGTCGGCAAAACGAACATGGACGAATTCGCGATGGGATCGTCGAATGAATCATCGGCATTCGGTCCGGCGCGCAATCCGTGGGATACGGCTCGGGTTCCGGGCGGAAGTTCGGGCGGAAGCGCCGTCGCGGTCGCATCGGGCGTCGTCCGTGCGAGCCTCGGATCGGAAACCGGCGGATCGGTCCGACAGCCCGCGTCGTTGTGCGGAATCGTCGGTTTGAAGCCGACTTACGGCCGCATCTCGCGATTCGGACTTGTCGCATTTGCATCTTCATTGGACAACATCGGGATCTTTGGGCAAACATCGGCCGACGTCGCGAAAGTTCTGACGGTAATTTCCGGCCGCGACCAAAACGATTCGACGAGCGCTGCGGTCGATGTTCCGGATTATTCGGCAACGCTTGGCAGTGACATTGCAGGCCGAAGAATCGGCGTTCCACGGGCGCTGTTCGGTGACGGAATTGACGACGAGGTCAGATCGGCGGTTGAGAGTTCGATCGAGAACTTCAGATCAATGGGCGCCGAGATCGTCGATATCGAACTGCCGCACGCGAAATATGGAATCGCGGTCTATTACATTATCGCCACCGCCGAAGCTTCCTCGAATCTCGCGAGATTCGACGGCGTCAGATACGGATACCGTGCGGACGGATCGCATGAACTTCGGACGATGTACCGCAAAACGCGCGAACAGGGTTTCGGACCAGAGGTCAAACGTCGGATCATGCTCGGAACCTATGTTTTGTCGAGCGGTTATTACGACGCGTACTATTCAAAAGCACAACGGGTACGGGCGATGGTGAAAAGCGATTATCTGAAGGCTTTCGCCGCATGCGACGCGATTCTGACTCCGACGTCGCCTTCGGTCGCGTTCCGGCTCGGTGAGAAGGCGGACGATCCACTTGCGATGTATCTCAACGATATTTACACGGTATCGGCCAATCTCGCCGGCGTTCCCGGGATTTCGGTGCCATGCGGACTGTCTGAAAGCGGGCTTCCGATCGGACTTCAACTTATCGGCGCGCATTGGTCTGAAGCGTCGCTCCTAAACCTCGGACACGCATACGAAACCAATTTCCCGATTATTGCCAAACCGAAGGTTTTTGCCTCAAACGCCGGCTGAGCCTGGTTTAACAATTAACGCTTCTGTATCCGGGTTTAGATGGTAGGCGACTCGGCGGAACTATTTGGCCAGCCGGAGACGCGAGAACTCGCGATTCTGAGCAACGACGGCCGGATTGTTGTCGGGAATAATGTTCTGCCAACGCGTTTTGTCATCAAGAATGACCTGCGCCTCATCGCACGGTACCGGCCGTGAGAACAAATATCCCTGACCGAACTCGCAACCGAGGATCCGAAGCTGATGAAGCTGGTGAATTGTCTCGATCCCTTCAGCGACGATGTTCAATCCGAGAGTCTTTCCGAGGGCGATGACCGTTCGTACGATCTCTCCATTCTCAGTTCCGTCTTCCATCGTACCGACGAACGATCGGTCAACCTTCAGCATGTCGATCGGGAATCTGTGGAGATAGCTCAGCGACGAATAACCGGTGCCGAAATCGTCGATTGAAAGCTGTAAGCCGAGTGAACGCAATCGTTTGAGCAATGCGATCGCCGATTCGGCGTTTTCCATGACCGCGCTGTCGGTGATTTCTAGTTTGACCGTCGCCGGTTTGATCGTCGTCTCGACCATGATGCGGCGGACCTGCTCGACCATTTCGGCATGTCCGAAATGTTTTCCGGAGAGATTGATGCTGATCATCAGGTTCTCGTTTTCGGGACTGCGCTTCTGCCATTCAACTGTCTGCGAGCATGACCTTTCGAGAATCCAAAGTGTCAGCGGCACGATGAGTCCGGTCTCTTCCGCAACGGGAATGAATTCTGACGGCGGGATGATTCCGCGTTGCGGGTGATTCCATCGCATCAACGCTTCAAACCCGATGAGCCGCATTGTCGCGAGATCAACGATCGGCTGGTAATAGACTGAAAGCTCATCGCGATCGATCGCCGAACGGAGATCGGTTTCGAGCTGCAGCAGAGTTACCGCCCGCATATGCATCATCGGGTCAAAAACGACATATTCTTTTGCGTTCTGCTTCGCGTGATACATTGCGATATCAGCATCGCGCAGAATGTCTTCAGCTTCGTCGTAGGTCGAATTACATACCGAGATTCCGATGCTGACGCTGGTAAATACCTGTCGACCCGCGATTGTGAACGGCTTCTGCAACCGGCGTTCAATTAGTTGTGCAAGCTGAACCGCGTCGTCAACCATCGCAATGTCGTTGATGATGATCCCAAAAGCGTCTCCGCTGAACCGCGCGACCAGATCGTTTTCACGAACCATGGTCGAAAGGCGTTTGGCAACGTGCGAAATAAGCCTGTCGCCAACCGAATGTCCGAGACTCTCATTGATCGTTTTGAAACGATTCAAGTCAAGCGAAAGCACGGCAAATGTCCGGTTCGGCGTCCGCTTGTACTTCTGGAGCAGGAACTTCAGCGTTTCGATGAACAGATTTCGATTCGGGAGATCGGTCAGCAGATCGTGGAACGCGGCGTGGCGATATTTCTCGCGGCTGTCGCGGAGTTCCTCACTGGTCTTTTCCTGCTCACGGATATAATGCTGGAGTTCTTCAATGTGCCGTTCGGCCTGTTCTGCCCGGTCTCTTTCAGACTGCTCTGCCTTCGCGGCCGAAGTCTTGATCTCGTCGATATAACGTCGGTAGGTTAGAAAGACAACAACCGCAACTCCGAGGGCTACGACGATCAGAACTGGTTCGAGATGATGTAACGCCTTGAATACGATCGCCGCAAGAAAGCCACCGGTCAGGAACATCAGCAGCGCATTCAAACAATAATCGTACCAAACCTTCCAGACATGTTTATTTGACCGGATCGCGGCGAAGACGGCGACAAAAATCGAATTGACCAAGAACTGCGTACTGACCATCAGCGACATCAGCGCAACAAACTCCGTCGGGGTTCCGTTTTCGGCGATCGATTTGATGGTCGGAAAGAACGTCCGCGCGACCGAAACCGTTACAAATGTCGTCACCGAAGCGATCGCGCAATTGAGAAGCAATGTCCGTGGCCGAATCATCAGGCCCTTCCGTTTCAGGTTGAATGATGTGTAGGCCGATTCGACCGCCGCGATCAGAATTCCTACCTCACCGCCGTAAAGCATCAGCGCGACGAAGATCACCGAATCCGAGATTGTGAAATGGATCTTTGTCCGCGGAAGCTGAACCTGAAGAAAGGTCGTGAAAATGATCGCGCCGGCGGTAAAGGCAAGGAAACTCAGATCGATCGTCGCGAACGGAAATCGAAACAGCGAATATCCGATCGCACCGGCTCCGAGGGCAACGGTAATCCACAATAGAACTTCAAGTGCTTTCTCTTTGTTAGTCACAAAAACGCCGGGTCAACTGGTAAAGCCGATCGATAGTTCGATATCAGGCCAACCCAAAATGCGAGAAGGTTGGTCTTTGTTATTATATGTTTAACGTTCTTTATCTTTCAAGAAAATTTTCGACAGAGTTTCAGAATTGACACTGACTTTGGCTGATCGGCCAAATCGGTCCGAAAATACAAAAAGGCGTCCCGGAAACGGACGCCTTTTCGATTTGTCAAGCCTGCAAATTTACTTCGTAATACCGACCTGACCGAGCGCGTAAGCATATTCAAACGCAACTTCTTTCAAACGGTCATAGCGACCGCTCGAACCGCCGTGCCCAGCGCCCATGTTCGTCTTCAGAAGGATCTCGCTGTTGTTGGTCTTCAGTTCACGAACCCTGGCCGCATACTTCGCGCCTTCCCAATACGGAACCTGGCTGTCGTTGAGCGAAACCTCGATCAGCATGTTCGGGTACGGTTGTGCCTTGACGTTGTCATAGGGCGAGTACTTGATCATGTAGTCCCACGCCTCTTTCTCGTTCGGATTCCCCCATTCGATCCATTCCTCGGTCGTGAGCGGCAACGTCTCGTCAAGCATCGTGTTCATGACATCGACGAATGGCACCTGCACGATCGCCGCCTTGAACGTCTCAGGCGACATGTTTGCGACGCCGCCCATCAACAGTCCGCCGGCGCTACCGCCCTGGATCACAAGCCGATCAGCCGACGTAAACTTGTTTGCAATCAACCATTTGGAAGAATCAATGAAATCGTAGAACGTGTTCAGCTTCTTGAACATCCGGCCATCGAGACGCCATTTTTCCCCGAGTTCCGCTCCCCCGCGGATATGCGCGATCGCGTAGATCATCCCGCGGTCGACGAGACTGAGGCGCGCGGTCGAAAAATTCGGCGTCATCGATATGCCGTACGAGCCATACGCGTAAAGCAGCATCGGCGCCGAGCCGTCTAGTTTCGTTCCCTTCTTCCAGACGATTGAAACCGGAACCTTGACCCCGTCACGCGCGTCCGCCCAAACGCGTTTCGTCTCATACTGCGTTTTGTCGTATCCGGACGGAATCTCCTGTTGCTTCAGAAGCGAACTGCGGCGCGTCTTGAAACTGTATTCGAAGGTCGAATTCGGCGTGATCATCGACGAGTACGAATAGCGGATCGCGGGCGTGTCGTATTCGGGATTGTTGCTCAGCGCCATCGTATAAACCGATTCGGACGTTGGGATCCGGACCGGCGCGCGTTTGGTTTTCATGTCCATGACGCGCAGGTATTCAAGTCCGTTCTCCATCTCGGACACGACCGCAAAGTCCTTGAAAAAACTGATGTTCTCGATCTTTACGGCATCATTGTACGGAATGAAGTCCTTCCAGTTTCGCTCCGCCGGATCAGCTGCGGGCGCACGCACGACCTTGAAATTCTCGGCATTATTGTTGGTCGTAATGTAGAATTCCCCGCGATCGAAATCCGCCGAGTATTCGTGGCCTTCGCGGCGCGCCGAGATGATTTTCCAGGTACCGGTCGGGTCAGCTGCGGGAAGATACCGGAACTCGCGCATCGTCTTTGCATACGACGCGATGAACAGCATCTGTTTGTCGCGCGACTTGCCGACGCCGACGTTGAACAGCAGATCCTTTTCGTCAAAGATCAGTTCGCTCTTATTGGCCGCGAGGTCATGCCGCCAAACCTTGTCTGACCGCTTCGAAACAGCGTCTTCCTGACCGATGAACAGATATTTCCCATCATTTGACCATTCGGTGCTGGTCACCCGCTCGATCTTGTTCGGCAATACGGTTCCCGTCCTGAGATCCTTGATCTGAAGCGTATATTGCCGGTAACCGGTCGTATCGGTCGAGAATGCGAGGAAGTTTCCGTCTTCGCTGACGGCGAATTCGCCGATCGCAAAATATTTGAAACCGACGGCCATCGCGTTTTGGTCAAGCAGGACCTGCGGATCCTTCAAATTCCGAAATTTGCTGCGCAAATACGTCGGATACTGCTTGCCTTCTTCGGTCTTCGAAAAGTACCAGTACGCGCCGATGCGGTACGGAACGCTCATGTCGGTCTGTTTGACGCGTCCGAGCATTTCTTTGTAAAGATTGTCGATAAACGTCTTATGCGGACTCATGAAAGAATCGGTGTGGGCGTTGTTCTGCTCAAGGTAACTTATGACCTCAGGATCTTTCTGATCATTCCGATCACGCAGCCAAGCGTAATTGTCGACAATCTCATAACCGTGAATCTTCAGAACCTTGGGGACTTTTTTTGCGACTGGTGCTTTCATAGCTTCTTGACCGTAACTTTTCGGAGCGATTCCCGATGCAAATACTGATGCGACGAATACCAAAACCCATAACTTCATAATCATCTCCCGGCCCATTTTCCTGACCTCCGAAACTTTAAATCGGACGAAATTCCGCTTCTATTGAGAATGTCGAAAGAAAAACAGGCGGTGACTATTCGTCTCCCGCCCGTCATCCGTCAACTCTCCGACTAGCGATCGGCGATCGGAACATAGTTCAGATCGCGTCCGCCGATGTACTCGGCGCGCGGCCGAATCAACTTGTTGTTCGAATACTGTTCAAGAATATGCCCGGTCCATCCCGAAATCCGCGAAACGGCAAAGATCGGTGTGTACTGATCGAGAGGAATTCCCATAAGGTAATACGCCGATGCTGAATAAAAATCGACGTTGGGATGCATTCCCTTCTTTTCAAGCATCAACTGCTCAATCCGCTGCGACATCTCAAACCACTTCATTTCGCCGTTCTTCTCGCCCAATTGACGCGAGAACTTGCGGAGCCACGTTGCCCGCGGATCTTCGGTCTTGTAAACGGCGTGTCCGATTCCCATGATCTTGCGTTTCGCGGCAAGCGCATCATCAAGCCATCCATCGACCTTCGATACTTCGCCGATCTCGAGCAGCATCTTCATGACGTTCGTGTTGGCGCCGCCATGGAGCGGGCCCGCGAGAGCAGCGATCCCGGCAGTGACCGCGCCGTACATGTCAGCCAGCGTTCCGGCAACGACGCGTGTCGTAAACGTTGAAGCATTCAATTCATGGTCAGCATGCAGAATCAGCGCGATATCAAAAATCCGGACCTCGTCGGCGGACGCGCGTTCACCGCGCATCATGTACAGAAAATTCTCGGCCAAACTAAGATTCGGATCCGGGGCGATGACTTCCAGCCCTTTTCTGATGCGTTCCCAAGCGGCGACGATCGTTCCGATCTGACCCGTCAGTTTGACCGCCGTGCGGACCGCATTCTCACGATCGGTCGCATGACCCGCTTTGTCAAAGAAACCCAATGCCGATACCGCCGTCCGAAGCACATCCATCGGACTTGCATCTTTCGGATAAGACTTCAGCATCGTGATCACTTCGTCCGGCACGCCGGCGTTTGAGCGAAGTTCGGCCTTCAAAGCTTCAAGCTCTTCCGATTTCGGCAATCGGCCGTTCCAAAGCAAGAAAACGACTTCCTCAAAATTCGAGTGTTCGGCGAGATCGTGAATGTTATATCCCTGGTAGATCAGAACGCCGTTCTCGCCGTCAACATCGCCGATCGCGCTCTGGGCAGCAACAACGCCTCTCAATCCGGCGGTTGCGGCAGTGGTTTCAGTTCCTGTGCTCATAGTGATTAATACCCTTGTAAATATAAGAATTTTCTATTACTCAAATTTATCAAATGAGAACACAAACGACAAGCACGACAGATTTTCGGAAATCGCCCGAAAATCAGCCTGCCGGAGGCACTTCCGAAAGCGCTCAAGCCGACTGGAATCGAGCTCGTTCCATGGTGCCGGACGGCCTTCGGTCCGACGCGTTTTGTAGTTGCGCACGGTTCGTGCGTCGAATGCGGGGAATCAGAATACGTTTCGCAAGACACGGATCGGATCACCGATCCGAACCGAAAAACGCTCGGAAAACGGCTCTTCCCGGATCGAAATCTCGATGAAACCTGCGCTTCCGGCGATCAGAAACGGCTCGGCCGATTCCGAATCGGCGTAACAAACAACGCGGGTCGAGATTGCCAATCCGGAAACCTCGATCGAACTGATCGAGTCGAGTTCATTTGCCGCAACGCTGGTGACGGCGTTTCCGAATCTGTCGACATGAATTATGCAGTCAAAGGATTCGCCGGCATCGGCTTGGAAGAGAATCGGATCGCCAAGACTGTGCAGCTCGGTTCCGTCGGCAATCGCGGCGGCAACCGGCGCAAAAATATCGCGGCCCTCGAAAGTCCGGGAATCGCCCGTCCGAAAGCGATCGACATCGACGGCGACTGCTTCAAGTTCACCTTCTTCGCCCGCCAAAAAGCCAAAAATGCCGTTGTCGGGGCCGACGAAAAAGCGTTCGCGTGATTTGATGACTATCGCCCGGCGTTCCGATCCGACGCCCGGATCGACGACCGCAACAAAGACCGTGCCCGTTGGAAACTTTTGCCAGCACGAGCGAAGCGTAAATGACGCTTCTGCAATGTCGTGACGCCCGATTTCATGCGTGATGTCAACGATTGTCGCCGTTGGCGCGATCGACAAAATCACGCCCTTCATCGCGCCGACGAAATAGTCGCGCGTTCCGAAGTCAGTCAGCAATGCGATGATCATAAAACGGAAAACCGCGGCTACACTGGGCAGCCGCGGAGTCAAACAGTGAAAAAACGACGCAATCGTTCAGAAAACTATCGGATCTGTGTCTCGTATGTTGACTTGATCCGCAACTGCTGAAGCTTGTTCAGCTTGAGGTGCTTTCCGCGCTCAACGACAACCGCTCCGACACCGAAAGCCGCACCGACACCGGCGCCGACAGCCGCTCCGACCGGTCCTCCGACCACTGCTCCGACGACCGCACCGGTTCCCGTCGCGGCACCGACTTTGACCGTATCGCCCTTGAGCGAACTCTTGCCTTCAACCGTTCCTTCGGTGTCAACGCGTTTGACGTTGTCGCCCTTGACCGGCAGTACTTCAGTCAGGATCGCGCTGAAGTTCGACCAGCGCGCCTCATTGAGAACGATCCGGTCAAATGCCAGCAAAACCTCGGCACGTCGTTTGATGCGTCCGGGCTTCTGGATCTTTGAAACGCGGCCTTCGACGATCGCGCCGGCAATTTCCATCGGCGAAATCACCTTTGCGGTGAATTTGTCGCCTTCCTTGCTGCGTTCGGTCGTTATTTCGTCGTTGAGTTCAAGGATCAACTCGGTCTCGATCGGAATCAGAATAATCGCGTCCTGATTCGACGTAGTGTAATTTACCGGATCCTCGGTCTTGGTCTTAAGATACGGAGCTTGTTCCTCGGGTTTTTTCGCCGTCACCGTGACGTCGGCAACCGCCGGATTGTTCGTGATCTCAGCATCCGTCCGACGCTTGATCTCTGCCGGCAGCGTCGCATCGAACGATCGCTTCTCGAAACCCGTAGCGTATCCGGATTCAAATCCTTGCTGATATCCGTCGCGATAATCCTCAATCGCGCCGAAATCCTTGTTGTACGCCCGATCGGCCTTTGCATATTCGGGGTGACGCGAAAAATTCCGCGCGGAATTCTCGATGACGTCACGATACCCCGCCAGATAGCCGTCGGAATATCCCGTTCGATACCCGCGCTGGAGCGCGATCTTGGCGGTCTGGGCGTTGATTGTTTGCAGGGGCAGCGTTAGAAAAGATATCAGGCTCAGGGAGAGAATCAGGGCGAAACTCGCGAAACTTCTGGTCCGTTTCATTTAACCTCCTATGGTTCAAAAAACAAGAAATGATTTATCCTCTAGGGTTTATACACGAAAACCTGAGAAATTACAACAGCTATTTTCGAAACATAAAAGGGGCATAAGTCACGTTGATGATTTCGCAAAATGAGATCGGGCGGCAATCTCTTAACGAAACTGCCGCCCGCATTTTGCATTAACTTCCGAATTGAATCCGTAAGTACAATGCTGTCAATGGATTAACGTACTAAAAGCTCTTTCTGAACAAATATGAAGCGCGAATAAAAAACGTCCGGCTGTTGCGTTCGAAGCGCGGTTCGAACTGCCCCGAGTACGGACTGAACCCGTTGTAGTTCGCGTTGTCGTTGTAACCGACGTAAAACGCCGTTCCCGGGTTCGGGTTCCAGCCAAACAGCATTTGCCCGCTGACGTTCCGCGAGAGCGTGTCGTAATCGATCCGCAGACGTGTGTACGCAAAGCGCGAGAACTGATATGTTGAACGGATCGAGAAGATGTTCGTATCAAACGCGACCTCTCCGGAGTCGTTGCGTTTTAACCGGCTCTTTGTGTAACTCGCCGAGATACGGAACGGATCGACAGGCCGATACTCCGCAAATATCTCGGAATCGAACTGGTATCCCTTGCCCGGATCGAGTCCCGGAAAATTGATCGAACAGGCATCTCCGTTCAGTCGGTAGCATTCAAGCCACGCAAGATATGCCGGACTGACGCGATCGAACTTGCCGCCGGCACCGAAATCGTAATCGAACGCGTTCCAGATCGAACCGACAAAGCCGCCGGCCGACACCCGTTTTCCGAAGTTCTTGTTGATGTTGAAGCTGAAATACGGCTGATAGGCGGAGCGCTCCGGGGCGCCGAAAAATGCGCCGGCGCGGGTCGCGTTTCGCTTCGGTCCGAATTCTTCTTCAAACAGCCGGTCGTAACTGACGCCGCCTTCGGTATAAATGAACGCGTTGCCCTGAAGATTCAGGTTGAGATTCATCCCGGCGACGCCGTTCTGCGATCGGCCGTTCCAATCGAATCCGAGACGCGCGAACTGGTTCCAATTGGCGCGGATGATCGGCGCTTTCGGGTTCGACTTCGTGCTCAGGCGATGCGCCAGAAGGACGGAGTTCGAGTTGGTCCGGCGCGTAAACCCGGAATCGGCTCGGTAGTCGGCCGATCGTCCCTCGGCCTGGATAAACCAGCCGCGGCGGTCGGTCGTGTGATCCAGACTCCACGAGTAACCGAAACCGTTTCCGGTGCGGTATTGCGACCGGTTCAGATCAGAATCGTAAAAGAACTTCCGCGAGTGGGTTGCGAGCGCCTGAAAGTTCATGACCGTCTGGTCATCGATCTTGATCGTTCCGTCGAAACCGCCGACAAAATTGCGGTTCTTCGGAAAAACGCGCGCCGTTCCGAAAAAACCGACATTGTTGCTTTTTCCGAAGTCGCGTTTGATGCGAACAACTCCGAAAAACGCGTTCTTGTCAACAAACTCGTTGATCCGCGGCCGGATGAGCGGGTCATTCCTTTCATCTTCCGAATAATTTCCCGGCGCATTGTCGGACGCCGCCAGAATTCCAAACGATGTTTTTCCGATCTTCCCGGTCAGCTTGGCCGCAAAATCGGGATCGACGATCGTCCGCGAATAAAACGGCTGCAGCGGCGAATCAAAAATGTCCTTGCCCTCAAGGAAGAACGGTCGCTTTTCCTGAAAAAAGATCGGGAAACGCTGATTGGCCGTAACGACGGGTGCGTCGGCTTCGATCTCAGCGAAATCCGGATTGATCGCGGCGTCGAGTGTGATGTTCGGCGTGATCGTGTATTTCACCGTAACGCCGATGTCCTGTTTGAGCGGTTCATTGACGAACCTTCCGGGATCCTGGATTCCGGTCGGATTGAAAATCGGGTGATATCCGTTGGCGTTGATCGTCGAGATCGGGACCGTCCGCGTCCGGCGTCCGGTTTCAGAAAGCGTGATGCTCGGAACGATTTCGAGCGTCCGTTCGGACTTGATTTCGTCGAGCCCGCCGATCCGCCCGTGTTTGACGAGAAATCCGGAAACATCGCGATCATCCGGAAGCCACTGATTGAATTCGTCGTTCAGCCGATCGATATTCCGGGCAACGTTGAAGCCCCATTTCTTACCTTTTCCGGAAGCGTAGCGAAGCGATTTGAACGGGATCTTGACTTCGACCGACCAGCCCCAATCCTCGATCACGCCCTTTGATTCCATGACAATATCGACCGAGAAATCGGCACCTTGCCCTTCGGTGAAAATTCCGTCCTGCTGAATTCCGAACGGATTGAAACCGAGAACATACGCGCGCCTCTGATCGTCGTACGTGTCGAGCCACAGGCGGACGTTGTCTTCGCCGAAAACGCTGTCGCGCTTCGCCACCGTCGCCCTGATCTTGTCCTTTTCGTCCCAGCATTTGAACGCCACGTAAAGATGACGCTCGTCATAAACCATGTAAACCTCGGTCGGTTTCGACGGCTGAGTGTTGTAGCCCGGATTCGTCTGATAGAAGTCCTTGAAAACGGCCGCCGACTTCCATATCTCTTCATCTACCTTGCCATCGATTGTCGGAACTGTGGTGATTTTTGGAATCGATATCGTCTTTAGCTTTTCGGCCGGAGCCGTGACTTTGCCGCCGGACGCGGATTTCGGCTCAGCCAACGCCGTTCCGTCACTTTGTCCTTGTGCCGTTTGAGCAAGAGTCATGCCCGCGGCAAAAACGATTAGAAATAGCGCACGAATAAATGTCATGAATGCACCTCGGGTAAAGCGTCGATTTTATGAATGAATGAAAGCGACGTAAAAAAACAGGACTCAATCGAATAAAACGTCGATGACGCTGGATTGTTTCAGATTTTTCGGGCCCGCCGTCAGTCTGCTGAGCGGATCGCGGCGGCATTGCGGATCACAAACCGTCCGCCTTCAGCTGAAAAACTGAATGTTGAGGAACCGCTGCCGATGCGGAACGTGAACATCTCTCCATCGCTTCCGGCAAGCGCAAACGGAAGGCCGGACGCTGCGACCGATCGGGTATTCGAGCGGATCGTAACGCCGGCGGTATCGGGTATCGTGACGATCACTTCGCCGTCTCCTGCCTTAGCATCGAGCCGTGAAAAGTCGCCTTCGAGTGAGATCTCGCCGTCCTCGGTCGAAGCTTCGGCGACGCCGTTGAAACCAATCACGCGAATCCGCCCGTCAATGTTTCCAACCGCGAGTTTTCCGGCGGCGTCGCGAATGTTTACGGAATTGCTTCCGCCTTCAACCTTGATGTCGCCCGAAACGTTTTCAAGCCGTATCTCGCCTTCCGAAACGATCCGCAAATTCGACTTCACGGGCACCTTGACCTCAATTCTGAAGTCCTGACAAGAGTCGCAACCGAGCGCTTCGAGCGCTAATTTGATCTCGTCTCCATTACGGTCGGCCTTGATCGAAAGCGGATTCGGGGAGCGATCGGAAGAAAACCGCGTGAGCGTATATTCGACCGTATTCTTGTTCCAGCCGCGGACATCAACATCCGCCTCGCCGGCATTGATCGTCACCGTCGGCACGCCTTTGACATCGAAACTCTCGGTTTTGTAGTCGACGGTCGGAGGCGTCCGCGACAAACTTGACCTTCGATACCGGGCCCGAAATTCCTGCCTGAGTTTTTCCGCGTCGGCTTTGAGCTTGGCGAGCGATTCGGGGTTCATTACCTTCGTCGTCATCTCAACCGCCGCCATCGATTCCTTCATCGCTTCGAGGGCGGCCTTTTCGATTTCCGGCCTGACTTTCTCGAATTCCCGATTCGCCTCTGCCATCGCCTTCGAGATCTCGGCATTTGCGGCCGCGAGTTCCTCGTCCATTCTGGCGAGTGACTCCAACTCCGGAATGTCGTCGTCCGACGACTTTTTCTCGGGCAGCAAGTCGGTGACAACCGAAGGCGTTCGTCCGTCAGCATTCTTCTTGATACTGAGCTGACCGTTGAGCGTGCTTAACTTGATCGCCGCCTCGCCGGCACCAAGGCGACCGAAGAGATCCCGCCCAAGATACTCGCCTTTTCGGATCGGCAAACCGAATTCATTTGCAATCGATCCGCTCAACGAGTCGGCTTTGACGGTCGCGTTCGAATCGGATGGAATCGAAAGGCTCGCCGCCCCGTTGACCGTGCTGACGACGATCCTGTTTTTGCCCGAAACCTGATCGAACTCGGCCGCGATCGAACCGTTGACCGTCGATAAAGAAGCCGCGCCGCGCAATCCGGTCGCCCGGATCGGCCCGTTGACCGCCTTTGCCTTCGTCAGATTCGTCGTGTTCGTGATCGTAATCGATCCGTTGACCGTCTCGATCTCATCAAGCACGGCGCCGCGCGGCACTGTCAGATGGTAATCGACGTTCAGCTTTCCGTAACGTCCCCAGACTTTCGAAGACGAGTTCTCGTATTCGGTCGACACGGTCAGTGAATTTTCGGTCGAATCGATCTTGATGCGTGCATCATTTAGCCGATCCTTCGTGTCGGCGGTTTTGACTGCGACCAGTTTGACCCGGTTCTCTTCCCAGGTTTCGACCGTGATCGGACCATTGATGTTCGAAACGGAAATCCGTCCGGTCGGACCGATCTGATACGTTTGTTCAAATTTCTCCGTTTCGTCAAAGGCAATTACGGCCGGTGCCTCGACCGGAACCTGATGAACCCCGTCGTCGGTGACGGCATTGAATCCAAAAAGGCTACCGGCTACTAAGATCGAATAAAACCAAGACATGATGATTGCTCCAGATTAATAATGAATGAATATCGCAAAACTGCGTGTTTTCAAACTGAATACACCCCAACGATCACGCTTGTGACATATTTTTTCGACGCACTCTGCGGTTACGGGTTTGATTGTAGCGTGTGATAAAATTCCGAGTGTTCAACGTGTCTACGGCGAATCATGGTCGCGGTTGTCGCTGATTTACATTGATCGGCCGATTTGATAGGTTAATACGTTTGAAAGACGGCGTCGGAGTCGGAGATTCGAGCGATGAATTTAAAGCAGACAAAGCTCCATATTTTGCATGAACCTGCAGACCTCGGAAAAGAGGCCAAGGTCGGCGTCTCTCTCCATTGCCACACCGAACACTCAAAGGAAATGCTGGATTTCGTTCCGCATTATGCCGAGAAACTGCCGGTGATCGCTTATTTCTGGCGCAAGGAACGCGACAAATATCTTGAAAAGGAAGGCAAAGGCATCGATTTTTCGACCGCTTACTGGTCGCCACCGCTGACCGCGCATGATGTTTACGAGATCGAGAAAGAACAGATCGAGGAATCGGGGCTTGAAGCGATCGTCTCGCTGTCAGACCACGACAGCATCGACGGCAACCTGAAAAACGGCGAAACGCGAGATCTGGCACATGCGCCGATCTCGCTTGAATGGACTGTGCCGTTCGAATACGGATTCTTTCACGTCGGCGTTCACAATCTGCCGTCCGACCGCGCGGTCGATATCACAAAGGAACTGCTCGCTTATACGTTCAGCGGGGATGAAGCGCCGTCGAACAAACGGCTCGCCGAACTCTTTGCGATGCTCAACGATGAGCCCCAGGTTCTCGTCATTCTCAATCATCCGCTGTGGGATATCGAAATGGTCGGCAAGGAACGGCATGAAGTCTTGCTCCGTCATTTCATCCGTGAACATGGTCAGTGGATCCATGCGTTCGAGATCAACGGCTTCCGTACCTGGTCGGAAAACAAAGCTGTTATCGAGATGGCCGAAGCGCTTCGGATTCCGATCGCAACCGGCGGCGACCGTCACGGTTGCAAGCCGAATACGGTCATCAATCTGACGGATGCGAAGACGTTTGACGAATTTGTTGAAGAAATACGGGTTGAGCGCCGAAGCGAAGTCGTTCTGATGCCGGAGTACAAGTTGCCGCTTCATTCACGCCAGCTTCAGTCGTTTTCGGAGATCCTGAAGATGTATCCGGAGTTTCCGGAAGGCCGCCAGCGATGGTTTGATCGGGTGTTTTTCGATATCGGCAAAGGCAAAGGTCTGAATCCGTTGTCTGCTTACGGCTGGAAGAAAGGCGGACCAACATGGCTCCGGTGGGCGATCTGGACGCTTGGTTTTCTCGGCAGCCCGAAGATGCGGCCCGTTTTCGAGATCGCCAGGAAGAAACACGACCGCGTTCCGAAGAACGCGACCGAGACGAAGTTTGAGATTCCGAATCTGGAAGAGATTGCTCCGAAGAGCCTTTCTTCAGACGCGGTTTCGTAATGATCAGAGATTTGTTTGGTTTCGTTTAGAGGTGGTCTGACCGAGACTGCCTCTAAACTTTTTTGCAATTGTGAAGGAAGTTTTGCGTGTCGCCTTTTTTCCTGACTCGTTTCTCGAAGTCAACGGCGTGGCGATGACAAGTAACAAGTTCGTGAGGTTTGTCCGCAAACGCGGCTACCCGTTTCTGGTCGTGCACGCCGCGCCGGAAACCGAGACCGTGACGGACGAAAATCTTACGTTCGTCAGGCTCAAACGCTCGCCCGCGGCGTTCGCGATGGATGAAGAGCTGAAGTATGATCCGCTGTTTCAGCGTCACGCGGCCCGCGTCCGCCGCGCGCTCGAAGAATTCAAACCGGACGTCCTCCATATCACCGGACTAAATGACGTCAGCATCATCGGCGCCTACCTCGCCTGGAAAATGGACATTCCGATGGTCGGATCCTGGCACACGAACCTTCACGAATACGCCGCCCGGCGGCTCCGCAAGCAGTTTTCATTCGTGCCGCGCAGTCTTTGCCATTCGACGACCGATTTTCTCGAACGCAAGATCCTTGACGGGGCGAAGCTCTATTACCGCATGCCGCAGGTTCTTCTTGCTCCGAATGACGAACTCGTTGAGATGCTTGAAAAAGGAACCGGCCGCAAAGCGCGGCTCATGATCCGCGGCGTCGATACCGACAACTTCACGCCCGAAAAGCGGACAATCAACGACGGAGTAGTCAGATTCGGTTTTGTCGGACGACTTCGGGCGGAAAAGAACGTCCGTTTGCTGGCGGACCTCGAAGCCGCACTGCTCGCGGCCGGAATGACGAATTTCAGATTTCTGATTATCGGTGAAGGCAATGAACGCGAGTATCTCGAAAAATCGATGTCACATGCCGACTTCACCGGGTTTCTCGACGGTGAGGCGCTCGCCGAGGGCTACGCCAATATGGACGTCTTCGTCTTCCCGTCCGAAACCGACGCTTTCGGGAATGTCGTTCAGGAAGCGAACGCTGCGGGAATGCCGTGCATCGTCAGCGATCAGGGAGGCCCGAAATTTATCGTCCGCGAGGGAGTAACCGGCTATGTCGCCAAATCGCTCGAAGATTTCGTCCGATTCTCTATCGAACTGTTGCAGAATCCCGAAAAATTGGCGCAGATGAAAAAGTACTCCCGCGAGTTTGCGCTTTCGCGCTCATGGGATTCCGTTTTCGAAACGGTTTACGACGCCTATGACGAGGCGCGGCGCACACTGGCGGAAAATCGGCGCCGGAAGGCCGAACAAGGCAAGTAATTTGCAGGAACAAGAAATGACAAACGAGGCCGCGATAAAACCCCAGCATGAGCCGGCACCGACGCATACGATCGGCGAGGCGTGGGACAATCTGCGCCGAAATCCGTCGCTGTTTATCCGTTACTGGAACTACAAGGGCGCGATTCTGAGCGGACTATTGCGCGCACCGATCTTTCTGATCACCTACCTCGTCGGCAAAGAAGGCCTGAAACTCGCGATCGGCGCGGCGCTCGTTCAGTTTGTTTACCGATTTGTCTTTGCCGGCATCAGCGGCGCGCTGATCCAATCGTTCCGCCGCGTCGAACCGGCGTGGAAAGCTCTGCTCACGATCCTGCTTGCCGTTCCGCTCGTCAGCCATCTGTTCGAGTTCGTCTTTCAGGCCGGGTTCGCGTATCTGACCGGCACCAGCGATCATACCGATGAGGCGATTGTCCGTTCGGTCTGCGTGTCGATCATTTCTGCACTTTTTACGCTCTTCATCATGCGCCGGAACGTGATGATCGTCGGCGAAGAAGGCAGCAAATCGTTGTTTCACGACATCGTCCGGCTGCCGATCCTGATCTTCGACTTCATCGCGTTTATTCCGAACGAGATCGCGTCGATGTTCCGGCGCGGCGCGTTTCTTTCGGTCATCATCGCGATCGCCGCGTTCGGCGTCTTTTCGCAGATGCTTGTCTGGGCTGTGACGAACAAGGCGTCATGGACGTACAACAACGGACGCGAGATCGCACTCATCAAATATTGGGGCGTCGACGGCATCGTGTTGCTTGTGCTGGCGATCATCCTGTCGCTCATCGTGCCGACGCGCGGCATTCATCTGACAAAGAACTGACGTGCCGATCAAATCCGTTCACATCACGAACTACTACCACAAGAACTCAGGCGGGATCAGCACGAGTTTCAATAACCTGCTCGACGCCGCCGCACGGCATCGGCGAGAGGTCAGGCTCATCGTCCCGGGCGAAACCGACGGTGAGGAACAGGTCAACGATTTCGCCAAGATCTATTACGTCCCGGCAAAATACTCGCCCGTTTTTGATAAGCGCTATCGCGTCATGATGCCGTGGCAGTACATGGTCGCGGATTCGCCGATCCGCCGGATTCTTCTCGCGGAAATGCCTGACATGATTGAGGTTACGGATAAGTACACGCTTTCGCTTTTGGGCGTTATGATCCGCACCAACAACTTCAAAAAGATCGGCAGGCCGATGCTTGTACATTTCAGCGCGGAGCGGATGGATGACAACATCGGATCGTTTCTGACAGCCGGCAGGCTCGGCCAATGGTTCGCACGGCGCGTGATCGGCAATTACACACTGCCGAACTTCGATTTTCACATCGCGAATTCGGTCTACACCGCCGAAGAATTCCACAATGCATACCGGGCTGAAACCAATCCGGGCCGGTCAAAGTGGTTCTTCAATCTTTGCTGGCGATTCTTCAAGGCTCCGCGGACTCCTGTCGCCGAACGGATTTACGTTTGCCCGCGCGGCGTCAACGCCGATGTTTTCCGTGCCGACCGCGCGTCGGACAAAGTCAAGTCAGAAATGCGCGAACGCGCCGGTTTGCCGGCGTCGGCGACGGTGCTTCTTTACGCCGGACGCATCTCGCCCGAAAAAAATATCGGACTGCTGATTGAGATGATGAAGCAGCTCGCGCCCGACACCGACCGCGATTATCGGCTGCTGGTTGCCGGCGCCGGACCTGAAGAAGAGCGTTTGAAACAACGGGCGGCGATTCACTTTCCCGGAAAACTCGTCTGTCTCGGCCATCTCGACAAGGAAACGCTCGCCGATTATTACGCCAACGCCGACGTCTTCGTCCATCCGAACCCGCGTGAGCCGTTCGGCATCGCGCCGCTTGAAGCGATGGTCTCGGGCGTCCCGACGCTGGCTCCGAACTCGGGCGGCATCCTTTCGTATGCAAACGACGACAACGCCTGGCTCGAAGAACCGGCCGGCGCGGCCTTTGCCGGCGCGGTGCGGCGAATTCTTGTGGATCCCGACAATTCGGCACGAAAGACGCGAAACGCGGTCGCGACGGCGCTTGAGAACACGCGCGTCAAATCGACCGACAATCTTTTCGCCGCATATGATCGGATGTTTGCCGATTTTGAGGAGCGGAAAAGCCTGTTTACCGATCTTACCGAGTCAAAGACGTTCGATTATGTCCGGCTCCTGGCTGGCTGACCGCGAATGTTTGTCGGATAATGGACATCAACGGAATCGATTAAATGTTTGAATTAGTCTTTGCAAATCTACGCGTCAGACCGTTCCGGACCGCGATCAGCATCATCGGCGTCGCGCTTGGCGTCGTTTTGGTCGTCCTTTTCACCGGGCTCGCCCGAGGAATGACGAACGACATGGCCCGGCGCGCTTCGAACTGGAAGGCCGAGATTGTCTTTACGCGCCCGGGCGCGAACGAACTGGACAGCTCAAACGCCTCGGTTTCAACAACTTACGCATCACGATTGCTGGAGATTGACGGCGTCGCCGCAACCGTTCCTGTGATCCGCTACATCGCGCCGAGTTCGAAAGGTCGTTGGGGATTGGTCCAGCTCGACGGCGTCGACTGGCAGCCGTTCGCCGCGATGAACGAGATGAAGATCGTCGCCGGGCGCGCGCCCGAAGCGGCCGACGAAGTCGTGCTCGACGAACGCCAGTTACGCGAGGACGACAGAAAGATCGGCGACACGATCGAACTTTTCGGCGATCGAAAATACAAGATCGCCGGAGTTTTTTCGCCGCCGTCGGGATCGCGCATCAAGATGTCGCTTTCGGCGATGCAGGACGTTCTCGTCGCGCCGAACAAATGCACTTATATTCTGGTCAAACTCAAAGACGGCGCGGATGTTGACGCGGTCGCGGCAAAGATCAACGAAGAGTTGCCGGGAAACAAGATCAATCTGACGCGTGATCTGGTGATCGATGCCCAGGAGCGCGTCCCGGCCCTCAACACATTTCTGCGGGCGCTGGTCGGGCTCGGCGCGTTCGTTTCAACGATCTTCGTGCTGCTGTCGATGTACACGACGGTTACGGAAAGACGGAAAGAGATCGGAATCCTGAAATCGCTCGGCGCGTCGAAGGCGTTTATTATCCGTGTCATCGAGGGCGAAGCGCTGATGATCGGCGTTCTCGGCGTCATACTCGGAATGATTGTCTCGTTCCTCGCATCGGGCCTTATCGAACGAGGATTCGAACTCCAGTTCGAATTCAGCCAAGGTTGGATCATCACCGCGATTCTGATCGCGATCATCGGAAGTCTCTTCGGCGCGCTCTACCCGGCGTGGAAGGCATCGACGATCGATCCGGTTGAAGTCATGGTCAATGAGTGAATGGGGAGTCAAGAGTCAAGAGTCAAGATTTAAGAGAATTCCAAAATTCCAGGTTCCAAGATTCCAGTCAGAGTTGATTTTTTGAGTGCATCCCGTTGGAACCCGCAACTCTTGAATCTCTTGAATCCGGGTTCCAAAATTCCAGGTTCCAGAATTCCAGTCCGAGTTGATTTCTGAGCGACCAAACGGTCGAAGTTGCAAGCGCATCCCGCTGGAATACGCAACTCGTGAACCTCTTTACATCTTGAATCTTGAATTTTGAGTGACGTGAATTTCGAAATCTTGAACCTCTTGAATCCCTTGAATCTTGATTCTTGATTCTTGATTCTTGATCCGAAAATTGACACCGATTTCATCTCGTTCGTATAAACTTCGGAAATGAGTCAGAATCTCGTCCTTGAAGGCGTCGCCCAGCGCGGCGTGTCGCGCAAACAGAGCGTCCTGCAGCGGTTGTTCGCATGGTGGTTCGATGCGTTCGTCTACAATCAGATCTGGGAAGATCCGCGGGTCGATATCGAAGCGCTCAGGATCGGTCCGGACTCGAACGTACTGACGATCTCGTCCGGCGGCTGCAACGCCCTCAATTATCTGCTTGAGAGTCCGGGATCGGTCACCGCCGTCGACCTCAATCGTCACCACATCAATTTGCTGAAACTGAAGATCGCATCGGTCCGGGCCTCGGAAAGCCACGCGGATTTCTTTTCGCTTTTCGGTCATGGGCGCACGACCACAGGCGATCAGATCAGCCGGATCGCCGACACGCTCGATCCTGAGGCGCGAAGTTACTGGAGCCAACGTCGCCGAAGCAAAGTTTTCAGCGGCGGCGGTCTTTACGATCATTCACGAAACGGCTATTTCCTCAAGTTCTTTCAAAGCTTTGCACGGCTCAGCGGATGCCGGCCGCAGGCGATCCTTGAGGCCGCGACCGAAGCCGAACAGGCAGAACTCTTCGATCGCCACATCGCGCCGTTTTTTGACTCGCCGGTCATCAAACTGATCGGAAAACTACCGGTCACGATGTTCGGACTCGGAATTCCCCCGCAGCAGTATGACGAACTCAAGAAGGATCTCGGAGACGGATCAGTGATCGACATCTACCGTGAACGAGTCCGGAAACTCGCTGTCGATTTCCCGATCGCCGACAACTATTTTGCATGGCAAGCGCTGGCGCGGCGCTATGACACCGAGCACGGGCAGGCGATTCCCGAATATCTGAAAGCCGAAAACTTCGAAACGCTGAAGCATCGGATCGGCCGGATCGGAGCCGCAGTCGGATCGGTTACGGACGCAATCGCGGATTCGGACGCGGGTAGTTTCGACCGCTTCGTTTTTCTTGACGCGCAGGATTGGATGGACGCGGCCGCGATCACGTCACTTTGGTCGGCGATCGCCGTCAAAGCGCCGGCTGGATCGCGGATCATTTTCAGAACCGCCGGCGCCGATTCGCCGATCGAAACGGCGTTGCCAAAATCGCTTCGCGACCGGTTCAATTACGAAGCCGAGGCATCGCGCGGGTTGTTCGCCAAGGATCGTGCGGCGATCTATGGCGGCTTCCATCTTTATGTTTTCAAAGGGTGAACGCGTGAACGAATCGGCGCTCGAATCGATGGACCGGATGTATCGCTATCAGCGCTACTTCTACGATCTGACCCGCAAATTCTACCTTCTCGGACGCGACAGGCTGATCCGTGAGATCGGCGCCTTGCCGGGCGACAAAATTCTCGAACTCGGTTGCGGCACGGCGCGTAATCTCGCGATTCTTGCTGCGCAGCATCCGAAGACCGACTTTTACGGGCTCGACGCTTCGGCCGAAATGCTCAAGACCGCGGCGCGAAACATTCGATCACTCAAAAACGTCGAGCTTCGAACGCTTCTCGCCGATCAATTTTCGGTTTCCGATTTCGGGCTCGACAAGACATTCGACATCGCCTTTTTCAGTTACGCGATCTCGATCATTCCGCCGTGGCGTGAGTCGATCCTGAACGCGCTCCGAAATCTGCGGCCGGGCGGCCGCCTGCTGATCGTCGACTTTTACGATCAGAAAGACCTGCCGGAATGGTTCAGATGGGCGTTGAAAAGCTGGCTCAGCAAGTTCCACGTCGCGTACCCGACAGAGTTGCTGCCGTTTCTTGAATCGCTCGACGGTGTCAAAGTCTCGGTGACGCCGCTGTACCGGCGTTATTCGGTTCTGATCGAGATCGAGAAATCCGTCTGATCTTCCGATCAATTCCCGCCCTCGGCCGATCGCGAAACGGAGCGTCCCTGAATCGTCAGCAGAATTCCGCCAAGGATCGCGAGTCCGGCAAAAAGCAATCGAAGTGTGAAAGTCTCGTCGAGAAAGACGACGCCGCCCGCTGCGGCGATCGCCGGAACCGCTAGTTGGACGACCGCAGCGCGCGTCGCGGTGTGATATTCGAGCACTTTGAACCAGATCAGGTACCCGATTCCGGACGCGAGCGCCCCCGAAACTGCGGCCAACAAAATACCGCGATTTCCAAAGGCTGCCGAGCCGGCAAAGAACGGATACCCGACGATAACGAATGGAACGGCGCGGGTAAAGTTTCCGGCCGTTGCGGCTATCGGATCGGAGTTGCCGCGTCCGGAAAGTGTGTAGAAGCCCCATGCGGACCCGGCGGCGGCCATCGCCAGCGAACTTCCGATCGGCGGCGACTCAAGCCCGGGAAGGACGAGATAAACCAATCCGGCAAAGGCGACGGCGATTCCGGCAATTTCGAGTGGCCGGAGCCGGTCGCCCCCGATCACGGCGGCAGCGACCATCGTCACCTGAACCGAACCGAACAGTATCAGCGCGCCGGTCGCGGTCGTCAGTTCAAGATACGCAAACGCGAACGCGACCGCATAGATCAGCAGCAAGACCGAAGATCGCCAACTGCCGCCGCCTGATCCGTCCTTCGAAAGCTTTCGCGCGAGAAGCGCGAGCACTAGCGCACCGGAACCGATCCTGACGGCGGTGAACGTCGCGGCGTCGATCTCTCCGCTCCGCAGCGCAATCCGGCACAATATTGAGTTAAGCGCGAAGCAGATCAGTGCGGAGACGGTTAAGATCAGTATTCGCATCATTTAGACGTGTATTGCGAGAAGCGTGTTGCGGGTCGATTCAATGAGATCGTCGGTCGCCGATCGCCGCAAAATTCCGGTCGGCGAAAACGCCGCGGTTTGATCCTCGGCAAGAAGCGCCATCAGCTTTTCGGGCGACACTTTTGCATGTTCGCTGAGTTTGATCGCAAAGCCCTCGCGTGTTTTGTCGATCGAAACGATATTCATCGATTCAGCCAGTTTGCGAAGCCGGGCGTAGGCGAAAAGATTCTCGACCGAGTTCGGAATGCGGCCGTACCGGTCCTGGATCTCGGCATGGATCGCGATCAGCTTGTCTTCCGATTCCGCCGAAGAGATTCGTTTGTATGTCCGCAAACGTTGCGATGTTTCGCCGATGTAATCCTGCGGAATCGCGACATCGATGCCGAGGTTGATCGAGACGCTGATTTCGTCGACGATCTCTTCGCCCTTGAGCTCGGCGATCGTCCGTTCAAGCATCTTCGTGTACAGATCGAACCCGAGCGCGTCGAGCTGGCCCGACTGCTGACCGCCGAGAATATTTCCGGCACCGCGAAGTTCAAGGTCGAGAGCGGCGATACGAAAACCGGCTCCGAGATCGGAGAATTCGCGGATCGCACTCAGCCGCCGCCGCGCGATCGGCGTCAGTTCGATTTCCGCCGGGATGAGCAGATACGCATAAGCTCGCCGGTTCGAACGGCCGACACGACCGCGAAGTTGGTACAGTTGCGACAATCCGTAGTTGTCGGCGCGATTGATGATGATCGTGTTCGCCCGCGGAATATCGATACCGTTTTCGATGATCGTCGTCGCGACGAGGACGTCGAATTTGAAATCGACAAAATCGAGCACCGCCTGCTCCATCTCTTTCTCATTCATTTGCCCGTGAGCGATGACGATCCGCGCGTTCGGTACGATCTTTTTGACGTGGGCGGCGATCGTCTCGATCGTCTCGACGCGATTGTGAATGAAAAACACCTGTCCGCCGCGGGCCATTTCCAGTTCAACCGCCGATTTGATGACGCTTTCCGAGAACTGAACGACCTGTGTATTGATCGCAAGCCGGTCGCGCGGCGGTGTTTCGATGACCGACATGTCGCGCATGCCAAGGAGCGACATGTTGAGCGTTCTCGGGATCGGCGTCGCCGAGAGCGTCAGCACATCGACCTTTTTCTTGAATTGTTTGAGCTTCTCTTTGTGGGCGACGCCGAACCGCTGCTCTTCGTCGACAACGACAAGTCCAAGCTTCGGCAGCTTGACGTCGTTCGACAAAACGCGGTGCGTGCCGATGAGAATATCGACGCTTCCCTTTTCGGCCGCATCAACGACCGCTTTCTGCTCTTTCGCTGACCGGAATCTGGAAAGCAGCTCGATCGAAACCGGAAACGCCGCAAAGCGCTTCTTGAACGTCTCAAAATGCTGGTACGCGAGAACCGTCGTCGGCGTCAGAACCGCAACCTGCCGAGCATCCATCACGGCTTTGAACGCGGCCCGCATCGCAACTTCGGTTTTTCCATAACCGACATCGCCGACGACCAGCCGATCCATCGGGACGGCCGTTTCCATATCAGACTTGGTGTCCTCAATCGCGGTTGCCTGATCGACCGTAAGTTGATACGGGAACGCGTCTTCAAACTCCTTCTGCCACGGCGCATCGGACGAAAACGCGTGTCCCGTTACCATTTTGCGTTCGGCATAAAGTTTCAGAAGCTCATCGGCCATGTCGCGCATCGCGCGTTTCGCCTTCGCTTTCGTTTTCTGCCAGCCGAGCCCGCCAAGCCGGTCGAGCGTCGGTTGCGTCGCTTCACCCGATGAGTACCGCGACACGAGATCTAGCCGTTCGACCGGCACGAACAGTTTCGTGTTGTCGGCATAAACCAACAGCATGAACTCGCGTTCGCTTCCCTGCGCGCTGATCGTTTCAAGTCCTTCAAACCGGCCGATTCCATGATCGACATGGACGACGTAATCGCCTTGTTTTAGATCTCTGAAGTCCGATATGAACGCCCCGAGCGCTTTGCGGCTTGCGTTCTGCGCCTTGCGGCTTTCTGACGGCGCGTCTTTCTGAAGGCTTTCGCCGAAGATATCGGTCTCGGTATTGAAACTGACGCCGAGCGCCGGTATCTCGAACCCGCCCGAAAGATCGCCGACAACGATCGATGCTCTGTCGGCAACGACGTCGTAATCGCGCAGAATTTCGTCGAGACGCTCCGCCAGCCCGAGCGATTGCATGACAAATCTCGCGAACAACGAATGATTTGCGGCCTGCGAACGGACGTGCGCCGCGAAATCGGCAAGGTTTCCCTGAAATTTCCGGGTCGAACGCGACTGGATCTCGATCTCCGAAGCGATTTCGGCCGTCGGAAAGAGAAAGAAATTTGAACGCTCGGGGATAAGTTTCGTGATCGCGACTTTCGGTTCGCCGGCGTTTTCAAACTCAAGTTCCTCGCCGGTATGCGCGGCGCCTTTGCCGAGTGTTCGAAGTTCGAGACGCTGCGAGCGCTCGACGGCGTGTCTGAATTCCGGCCCGGTCAGAAAAAGCTCGGACGGATTGAGGCCGATTTCGCCCGCCTCGGTGATTTCCTCGAACCGGTTGGTCAGACCGTCGAGAAACGCCGTCAGATTCTGCTCGATCGTTCCCGGCTCATCGATGACGAAGACCGGATCGGTCAGATAGTCAAAGATCGTCGCCGACCGATCAACAGCGAGCGGCAACAGAAATTCCCAACCGCTGAAACTTTCGCCTCCGTCCGCAAAATCGGTTCGGTCGCGAAGCGCG